>DATGUQ010000025.1:0-3443 GCA_035301145.1 Brachybacterium sp.
AGGCGAAGATGACCGACGAGCAGTTCGGCTCGCTCGAGGACATGGTGGTCAACCAGTTCGACGAGGGCCAGGAGGCCGAGGCGGTCGAGAAGTGGCTCGAGGAGAACCCCGACGCCATGCCGCCGCTGCCGGGCGAGTGAGCCCCGGCACCGCATCCCGGCGGCGGTCTGAGCACCACCGCCGGCAGCGCGAAGGGCGGGCCGGCCACGAGGAGATCGTGGCCGGCCCGCCCTTCGTCCGTTCGCGGCAGGTACGCGCTGTCGGGCGGCGCTGCGTTCAGGCGGCGACGGCCACCTCGCGGCCGGCGTCCGCCGAGGCGTAGCAGGCGTCGATGACCCGGGCGCGGCGCAGGGCGTCGGAGCCGTCGTGCGCGGCGGGCTGCCCGGAGGAGACCTTCTGCAGGAAGCTCGCGACCGCGGCGGCGTGCCGGCCGTCCTCGCCGACCACGGGCTGCAGCTCCGCCGGCATCCCGGCCACCTCGGTCCAGACGGTGATCTCCCGGTGCGGGTGCGCGGGGCTCCCGCCCCACTCGATGGTGGCGCCGCCGTCGGCCCCGTAGAGGGTGACGTAGCACAGATCATGCGGGATCCACTGCGCCCAGCTGGACTCGAGCAGCAACGTGCCGCCGCCGTCCAGGCGCAGGAACGCGGTGGCGAGGTCCTCGACCTCGAAGGGTGCGCCGTCCTCGACCTGCGAGATGCCGAAGCCGGAGCCGCCGCGGCCCAGCGGACCGAACTCCGCGTGGGTGGAGGCGGAGGCGGCGGTGACGCGGGGCTCCCCCATCAGGTGCAGCGCCATGTCGAGCATGTGGATGCCGATGTCCATCATCGCGCCGCCGCCGGAGCTCTCGGCCTTGGTGAACCAGGTGCCCAGCCCCGGGATCCCCTGGCGCCGGACCCAGCCGGTCTTGGCGTAGTACAGCTTGCCCAGCACGCCAGAGTCGACCACGTCCTTCAGAGCGGCCACGTCGCCGCGCTGGCGATGGTTGAAGGACACGTCCAGCACACGACCGGCCTTCTGCGCGGCGGCGACCATGCGGGCGGCGACCTCGCCGGTCTGGGCCATCGGCTTCTCGGTGAGCACGTGCACGCCCGCCTCGAGGGCATGGATCGCCATCGGCTCGTGCAGGAAGGTGGGCGTGGCGATCGAGACGACGTCGAGCTCCGCCTCGGCGATCATCTGCTTCCAGTCCTGGTAGCGGCCGGGCACGTCGTGCGCGTCGCCGAACTGCGTCAGCAGGTGGTCCTCCATCGCGGACAGCGCGACGAGGTCCACGGCGGGATCGGCGGCGTAGGCGGCCACGTGCTGCTGGCCGGCCCAGCCCAGGCCGATCACTCCGGCGCGCAGTCGTCGCTGCCCGCCCTCGGGTGCTGATGAGGTCATCGTGCGTGGTTCCCTTCGATCGATGGTCGGGGTCCCAGCCGCCGGGCGGCGACCGGGAGGAGGTCAGGAATGCTCGGGGAGGACTCTCACACGTCCGGTGCGAGCAGGTCCAGCGGATCCTCCCGCAGGCGCGCCAGCGCGAGCTCGATCGCGCCGTGCACCACGACGTCTGCGCCGAGAGCGCTGGCTTCGAGCCGCGGATGGGGCGGGGTCGCGATCCGGGGCAGGGCGGCACGGGCGTGGGCGAGCACCGGTTCGCTGGCCTCGGCGATCGCGCCCGCCACGACCACGAGCTCGACCCCGAGCAGGCTCGAGAGGATCGCCGCGATCCGGGCGACGCGCTCGCCGATGCGCGCGAGCACGGCGCCGGCGAGCCGGTCGCCGTCCCGGGCGGCGGCGAACACGTCGACAGCGGTGAGCGAGGACGCGGGCACGTCGCCGAGCACGGAGGAGGTCTCCCCCTCGGCGAGGGCCTCGAGGGTCCAGCGCCGGGCGAGCGCGGCCACGCCGTCGGTCCCGCGGTCATCGCCCATCACCACGTCGAGGAAGCGCATCTCGCCGGCGCCGCCCTCGGCCCCGCGCAGCAGGCGGGAATCGACCACGAGGCCGGCGCCGAAGCGCTCCCCCATCAGCAGCGCGGCGAGGTGGGGGCTCTCGGCGCCCGCGCGTTCGGCGAGCACGGCGAGGTTGGCGTCGTTCTCGACCACCACGGGGCCGTCGAGCGCCTCGACGAGACCGGGGTTCATGGCGGGCCAGTAGGTCTTCCCGCCGCTCGGCGAGCGGCCGTCGGCGTCGACCGGGGCGGGGACCCCGACGACCGTCAGCAGGCGGCGCCGCCCCTCGGCACCGGCGTCCTCGATGACCTGGTCGATGAGACTGCGGATCCTCTCCACCCGCATCTCGGCAGCGGCGGCGCCCACCTCGACATCGGCGTCCTCGAGTGTCCCGCCGAGGGTGCTGCAGGCTGTGGCGAGCTCTCTGCCGCGCAGATCCGCGGCACGGGCGGTGAGGGTGTGCTGCCCGGCGTCGACGGCGAGCAGGACGGCGGCGTCCTCGCGCAGCGCGTAGTGCCGGGCGGGGCGGCCGCGCTGGACGGCACCGTCGCCCCGGGCCGCGGAGACCTCGCGCAGCAGACCGGCCTCCTCGAGCTCCGCGCACACCCCGAGCACGGTGGCACGGGTCAGGCCGGTCGCGGACATCGCATCCGCTGCGGTGAAGGCGTCCCCACGCAGGGCGTGCTGCATGAGCGCCTGCCGATTGGCGCGCCGCATCAGCTGCGGCGAGCTGGCGCCCCGATCGTGCGCTGTTGACATGCGCCGTTCACCGCCCCCATACTTCCGATAGACCGTAAATATAACTCCTTACGTATCTATGGTCGCATCATTCCCGCGGCTCCGCACACACATCGCGAAGGAGACGAAGGTGTCACCCTCCCCCGGAGAACCCGGACCGTTCACCCGCCGCAGCCTGCTGGCCGGAGCCGGCGGCGCACTCGCCGCGACCACCCTGTCCGCCTGTGCAGGGGCGAGCGGCGCTTCCGAGCTGACGCTCCACCAGTCCAAGCCCGAGGCGATCCCGTACTTCTCGGAGCTCGCAGCGGAGTTCACCTCCTCGCAGCAGCGTTTCTCCGTCCAGCACGACATCGCCACGAACCTCTCGGCGAGCTTCGTGCGCAACAACCCGCCGGATCTCGGCTGCCTGAACTACAACCTCGAGATGGGCCGCTTCATGGAGCGCGGCGCACTCTCGGATCTCTCCGACCTGCCCGAGGCGGGCCGGATCCGCGAGGACGTCGCGGAGCTCGCCGACTGGTACCCCACCTATGAGGGCCGCACCAGCGTGCTGCCCTACTCGGTGACCGCCGCCTCGGTGATCTACAACCGCCGGATCTTCGCCGAGCACGGCCTCGAGGCGCCCACCACCTGGGAGGAGATGCTGACCGTCTGCGAGACGCTGCAGGCTGCGGAGGTCACCCCCATCTACGCGACCTTCCTCGATGCGTGGACCGTGGCCCAGGGCCTGTTCGACTACACCGTCGGCGGCCTCGTGGACGTGCGCGC
>DATGUQ010000026.1:0-18207 GCA_035301145.1 Brachybacterium sp.
CACCAACCCCCGCGGCGTCACCGGCACCCTGGCCGACGCGGTCGCGGGAGCTGACGTGTTCATCGGCGTCAGCGCCGGGAACATCCTGACCGCCGAGGACGTCGCCACCATGGCGGACCGCTCCGTCGTGTTCGCGATGGCCAATCCGACCCCGGAGATCGACCCCGCCGAGGCGGTCAAGCATGCCGAGGTGGTCGCCACCGGGCGCAGCGACTTCGCCAACCAGATCAACAACGTGCTCGCCTTCCCGGGCGTGTTCCGCGGCCTGCTGGACGCCCATGCCACCCGGGTCAGCGATCAGATGCTGCTGGCGGCGGCGAGGGCGCTCGCCGACGTGGTCACGGCCGATGAGCTCAACCCCACCTACATAGTCCCCAGCGTGTTCCACGAGGGTGTCACCAAGGCCGTCGCGAGCGCCGTCGAGAAGGTCGCCCGCGAGGAGGCCGGCACCGTCGACACCATCACCGGTGCGATGGCGGCCGTCTACGCCGACGAGATCACCCTGGAGGGCTGAGCGGCCTCCTCGGGGACGCAGCGGGAGGCGAAAATTCCGTAAGACGGTTACATAAAGGCCGCGGCGTGTGTAGCGTGCTTCCATGTTGTCCGCATCACGTCCGGTGTCCGCCCTGGATCGCGTGCTCGGCGATCCCTCCTTGCTGCAGTCCGGCCGGATCGGTCTGCTGACCCATTCCGCCGCCGTGACGGCAGACCTCTCCCGCGGCGTGGATGCGCTCCTGGCAGCCGGGCTCGACGTCCGCTGTCTGATCTCGCCGGAGCACGGGTACTGGGGCACGGGCCAGGCCGGGGACGGTCACGAGGACGGCCACGACCAGGTCAGCGGACTGCCGGTTCTCGACGCGTACGGCAAGGATGCCGATGACCTCGAGACCCTTCTGGACGGGCAGGACATCAGCCAGGTGGTGATCGACCTCCAGGACATCGGCTGCCGGTTCTACACCTACATGTGGTCGATGACGGACATGATGACGGCGTGCGCCCGGCTCGGCCTTCCGGTGACCGTCCTGGACCGCCCCAACCCGCTCGTGAGCACGGCGCTCGGGCCGGGCCTGGACCCCGGGGTCGCGAGCTTCGTCGGGCGCTTCGGCATCGCCCTGCGACATGGGGCTCGGCTGGGGGACATCGCCCGCACGTTCGCCGAGCTGCATCTCGACGACACGCTGCAGCTGCACGTCATCGATGCACCCAGCGCTGACGGCACCGCTCCCTGGGTCCCGCCCTCACCGAACATGCCCGCCCTGACCACGGCGGCGCTGTACCCGGGGACCGGCCTGCTGGAGGGGACCACTCTGTGCGAAGGGCGGGGCACCACACGGCCCTTCGAGCTCTTCGGTGCTCCCTGGTGCGGGCCCGAGGTGGCCGGAGCGCTGAGGGAGCTCGATCTGACGGGCGTGAAGATCCGGGAGGCCCGCTTCCGCCCCACGCACGGCACCTTCGGCGGGCGCACCCTCCACGGTGCGCAGATCCATCTCGAGGCCACCTCCGGAGGCTCGGCGGGGGTGCCCGCCCTCCCTGAGGGTTTCGATCCCCTCCGCATCGGTCACGCGATCATCGCGACCATCGCATCCCTCCACCCCGGGCAGCCGCTGTGGCGGGACCCGGAGCCGGGACGCCCTCACTTCATCGATCTGCTGTGGGGTTCCTCGGCGCTCCGCAAGGGCATCGAAGCGGGCGCCGGATACGAGGAGATCCTCGCCGCCTCGCCCGCTCCGATCGAGGTGCGGCGATGACGTCGGCGCGGACCATGCACGACCTTGCAGGACCCTTCGTGGAGGAGGGACCGGCCCGCCCCGCTGATCGGGAAGGAGCACGACGATGAGAGCCCAGGTCACCCGCCGGGCGATGATGCTCGGCAGCGCCGGAGCTGCCGGGGCGACCGCCCTCGCGGCCTGCTCAGCGGCGGAACAGGGCGAGGAGCGCCCGGTACGGATCAAGGCTTCCGACACCACCTTGTTCCAGCCCAACTTCAACCCCTACTCGGGGCAGGCGCTCCAGGGGGCGAGCGGACTGATCTACGAGCCCCTGCAGGTGCTCACCGCGATGGACCTCGAGAACCCCGAGCCCTGGCTGGCGACGGGGATCAGCTGGGATGACTCCGGCACGGTCCTGACCGTGACTGTGCGTGAGGGGGTGACCTGGACGGACGGGGAAGCATTCGATGCCGAGGACGTGGCCTTCACCTATCTGATGCTGCGGGACGTGCCGGCCACGAACATGGACGCCCTCGATGTGATCGACGCAGCGGTCGTGGAGCCGCTGACTGCAGAGATCAGCTTCGGCTCCACGAACTTCGCCCACGAGCCCACGATCGTCGGCCTGCCGATCGTTCCCGAGCACATCTTCTCGACCTTCGAGGATCCTTCCGCCGAACAGATCGAGCAACCGGTGGGCACCGGGCCCTACCGGCTGGATCGCTTCTCCGATCAGCTGTACACCTTCGTGCGGAACGACGAGCATTGGATGGCCGAGGAGTTCGAGCCCCGGAACCTGGCCTGGCCCTCGTACACCAGCCAGACCATGGCCACCGCGATGCAGGCCGGAGACATCGACTGGGCCGGCGACTTCATCGCGAACATCGACCAGATCTTCGTCGAGCATGATCCCGAGCACCGCGGCCACTGGTATCCCGGGAACGGGATCTTCAACCTCACCTTCAACCTCGAGAAGGAGCTGTGGCAGGACCTCGAGCTGCGCCGCGGCCTGAGCCTCGCGATCGATCGACAGGAGCTGGCGGACATCGCGATGCTCGGCTACGTCGACATCCCGCACCCGACGGTCCTCCCGCGGCCCACCTTCGAAGAGTTCATCTCCGAGGACCTGCGGGGGAAGGAGTTCGACTTCGACCCGGACGAAGCCGAGCGCGTGCTCGATGCCGCGGGCTACGAGCGCGGAGCGGACGGTGTGCGCACCGCCCCCGACGGCACTCCGTTGGCGTTCTCGCTGCAGATCCCTTCCGACTACAACGATTGGGTGATCGCCACGCAGGTGCTCGACGAGCAGCTGCGCAGGATCGGCGTGCACTTCACACCCCAGGGCGTCTCCTTCGAGGCGTGGACGGAGAGCCGCGACATGGGCAACTTCGACGTCACGCTCTCGATCGTCGCTGCGGGCAACGGCCCCTGGTTCATGTACCGCTCGATGCTCTCCTCCCAGCACGCGCCGGATGAGGACGGCCGTGTCTTCGCGAACTTCCAGCGCTGGTACGACGAGGAGACCGACGAACTGCTCGACGCATACGCCGAGACCGAGGACGAGACCGAGAGGGCGACGGCGATCGACGGCCTCCAACGCATCGTGGTGGATCAGCTCCCAGCGGTCCCCATCATCACCGCGCCGAACTGGTTCAACTACAACACCGAGCACTGGACCGGGTTCCCCGCCGAGGACGACCCCTACGCACTGGGGTCGCCCGTCAACGCCGCCGACCGGCTGATCATCCTGCGTCGGCTCTCGCGGAACCAGGCCTGACGGAGGTCGACCATGAGATTCCTGCTGCGCAAGATCGGCCTGTATGCGTTCATCGCGTGGGCCGCGCTGACCCTGAACTTCCTCATTCCGCGCCTGATGCCGGGCGATCCGGTGAGCATCCTCATCGCCGGGTCGGAAGGACAGATCGATGCCGAGGCGCGCGACGCGATCGCGGCGCAGTTCGGGATCTCCGACGACCCCCTTCCGCTGCAGTACGTGCACTACCTCGGAGATCTGTTCCGTCTGGACCTCGGGGTCTCGCTCAGCCAGTACCCGGTGCCGGTGATGGACATCATCAGTCAGTCGCTGCCGTGGACCCTCGGCCTCGTGGGAGTCTCCACCGTCCTCGGCTTCCTGCTCGGCACCGGCCTCGGAGTGCTGCTGGCCTGGCGTCGCGGCACCTGGTCGGACCACGTGCTGCCCGCACTGACCTTCCTCAACGCGATCCCGTACTTCTGGATGGCGCTGATCCTGGTGATGCTGCTGTCGGTGACCGTGTCGATCTTCCCCGCCGGCGGGGGGTACGACCGCGCGATCTTCCCCGAACTGACGGCCCAGTTCGCCGGTTCGGTGCTCTACCACGCCGTGCTGCCGGCTCTGACGATCGTGATCGGCTCGTTCGCCGGTTGGGTTCTGCAGATGCGCAACATGACGGTGACCGTGATGGGCGAGGACTACGTCTCCCTGGCCGAGGCGAAAGGTCTGCCGCCACGGAAGGTGCTGTTCAGCTACGCCGCCCGCAACGCGATCCTGCCCAGCGTCACCGGCTTCGCACTGGCCCTGGGCGCGGTGGTCGGTGGTTCCATGCTCACCGAGGTCATCTTCAACTATCCCGGGCTCGGGTACGCACTGTTCCAGGCGGTGGGCGCCCAGGACTTCCCCCTCATGCAGGGGCTGTTCCTGATCATCTCGTTGGCGGTGATCGCGGCGAACCTCATCGCGGACATCGCCTACGTGTTCCTCGATCCCCGGACCAGGCAGGGGGCCTGAACCATGAACATCACCTCCTTCGTGCCGCGCAGCGGCAAGGTCCGTGCGGGCCTGATCATCGTCGCGGTGTTCGTCGTGATCGCGCTGGTGGGTCCGCTGGTCGCACAGCATGATCCGCGCTCGACGTCCTTCGACATGCTGCTGCCGCCCTCCGGCAGGTACTGGTTGGGCACCACGCAGTCCGGACAGGACGTCTTCGCCCAGTTCGTGCACGGAGCACGGGTATCGCTCCTGGTGGGTCTGCTGGCCGGGGTCATCTCCCAGGTGTTCTCGGTCGCTGTCGGCCTGCTCGGCGGCTATCTGCGCGGCGTCGCCGACGACCTGCTGTACATCCTCACCGCGGTGTTCCTCGTGATCCCCGGCATGCCGCTGCTGATCGTCCTGACCGGGTACCTGCCCTCTCGGGGCATGTTCTCGATCGCCGTGGTCATCGCGATCACCTCGTGGGCCGGCGCCGCACGCGTGATACGCGCCCAGACCCTCTCCCTGCGCAACCGCGACTTCGTCGAGGCCGCGAGGGCCACGGGGGAGAGTCGGGCACGGATCATGTTCTTCGAGGTGCTGCCGAACATGCTCCCGCTGGTCGCCTCCGGCTTCCTGTTCTCCGTGATCGGCGGGATCCTCGCCGAGGCCGGGCTCGCGTTCCTCGGGTTGGGCTCATTGACGACCACGAGCTGGGGCTCGATGCTCTACTTCGCCCAGAACTCCCAGGCGCTGCTCGCCGGCGCCTGGTGGTGGTTCGTCCCGCCGGGCCTGGCGATCGCGGTGATCGGTGCCGGACTGGCGCTGATCAACTTCGGGATCGACGAGTTCTCGAACCCCCGCCTTCGCACCGGAGCCGCCGCCCGGGGCGGTCGCGCCCGCGCCCGGGCGGCCGGTGCCGACGCCATGACCGCCGATGCCCGGGCCGCCGGGGTCGGCGCCGGGACGCAGACGGCCCCCGGAGGTGCCACGTCGGCCACCGCCGAGCACGTGGCCCTGACGGAGCATCGCGAGGATGAGGAGGATCCGGCGCTCGCGCCGCGCATCGCTCCCTCGCCGATGCCGGGGAGCCCGATCATCGAGGTCGACTCCCTCGCGGTGGAGTACCCGACGCCCCATGGCGCTGTTCACGCTGTCCAGGACGTCTCCCTCAGCCTGCGCCGCGGGGAGATCCTCGGGCTGGCCGGCGAATCCGGCTCGGGCAAGTCCACGCTCACCAATGCCATCACCCGGTTGCTGCGTCCGCCGGCGCAGATCACGGGAGGATCTATCACCTATCGTGGCCAGGACGGCACGGCGACCGATCTGCTGGGGCTCGATGACCGCGAGCTGAGGGCCCTGCGATGGAACGAGATCGCCGTGGTGTTCCAGAGCGCGATGAACGCGCTGAACCCGGTCACCTCGATCCACGAGCAGTTCGATGACGTGATCCGCGTGCACCGGCCCGGACTCGACCCTGCCCGGCGCACCGAGATCGCGACCGAGCACCTCGCACGGGTGGGCATCGACCGGGAGCGGCTCCACTCCTATCCACACGAGCTCTCCGGCGGTATGAAGCAGCGGGTCGCCATCGCGATCGCGCTGGTCCTGGAGCCCGACGTGATCTTCATGGACGAGCCCACCACGGCCCTGGACCTCCTGGTCCAGCGAGAGGTGCTCGACCAGATCGTGCGGCTGCGTGAGGAGTACGGATTCGCCATCGTGTTCACGACACACGACCTCGCGCTGCTGCTGGAGATCTCGGATTCCGTCGCCGTGATGCGACGCGGGCGTCTCGTCGAGTACGGACCCGCCATGGACGTCTACCGCGACGCCCAGCACCCGTACACGAAGGATCTGCTGTCCTCTCTCGCCGACCTGGGGAGCCTCGCATGAGCACCATCACCAGCACCGCGCAGCGAACCGAACCGGAGCGATCCGGCCCCGTCCTGGAGGGGCGGCACCTCGTCAAGGAATACCCCGTCGGCGCACGTGCCGGTCTGCTGCGACGCCAGCAGACCATGCGCGCGGTCGATGACGTCTCGATCTCCCTGACCAGCGGTCGTGTCACAGCCCTCGTGGGCCAGAGCGGCTCCGGGAAGTCGACCCTGGGCAGGATGCTCGCCCGCCTGATCCCCGCCACCTCGGGGCAGATCCGCCTCGAGGGCCGCGACGTGCCGACGAAGGAGGGTTCCGATCACCGCCGTTACGTCGGCGACGTGCAGCTGACCCTCCAGGACCCCTTCGCCTCGCTCAACCCGTTGCGGAAGATCTCGTACACCCTGGGCAGAGCGGTGCGCATCCACCAGGACGCGCGAGGGCAGCAGGCGGTGCATCAGCGCAGCCTCGAGCTCCTCGAACGGGTGGGCCTGATGCCCGCCGAGAGGTACCTCGACCGGTTCCCGCACGAGCTGTCGGGAGGGGAGCGCCAGCGGATCTCCTTCGCCCGGGCGCTCGCCGCCTCGCCGAAGGTGCTGATCGCCGATGAGCCGGTATCGATGCTCGATGTCACGATCCGTCGTGAGATGCTCGACCTCATCGACTCGCTGCGACGGGAGGAGGCGCTCGCGGTCCTCTACATCACGCACGATCTCGGCAGCGCACGCCGCTACTCCGACGACGTGATGGTGATGCACGAGGGCAGGGTGGTCGAGTCGGGAACGAGCCGCTCCGTGATCGATGATCCGCAGGACGAGTACACCCGGCGTCTGCTCGCAGCCGCCCCGAACCCTGCGGCCCGCCGGAGCTGAGCGCAGGACGCGCTCTCGGAGGAAGGCGCTTGGCATGACACGTGTTCCTCATGCGCGGCGGTACTTCTCGAGGGCGTCGTAGGTCATGCGCAGTGCGCGCACGGAGGAGTCCCGAGTGCGCTGAGCGGTCGCGACGAACAGACAGTCCATGACCAGCAGCTGCGCCGAGCGTGAGGCCATCGCGCCGGAGCGGTAGGCGGATTCGCGCACCGTCGTGCGCAGGACGATGTCTGCCTCGGCGACCACCGGGCCGCTGCCGCTGTTGGTGACCGCCACGGTGCTCGCCCCGGCGTGCCGCGCCTGGGCGAGGAACGCGGCCACCTCGGTCGTCGCGCCGCCGTGCGAGAGCCCGAGCGCCACCTGCCCCGCTCCCATCAGCGACGCCGCGGCGAGGGCGTCGTGGGTGTCGGGAATGCTGCTCGCGATCCTGCCGATCCGCTGCAGCTTGCGCTCGAAGTCCCCGGCGACGGAGGCGGAGGCGCTGATGCCGTGCAGCAGCACCACGGGAGCCGCGCACAGGACATCGACCGCCTGCTCGAGAGCGGCGACATCGAGCGCTGCCGCCGTCTCCTCGATACCGAGGGTCTCGGCAAGGGACACATCGGCAACGACCTGTGCCAGCGAGCTGTCCGTCGGGAGATCTGCACCGTGAACGGCGCCCACCGCGGGGCGGCGCATCTTCTCGGAGGCGAGTTCAGCGGCGAGTGCGAGCTTCAGCTCCGCATAGCCCGACATCCCCAGACGCTGGCACAGCCGCACCACCGTGGGCTCCGATGTCGAACTGGCCGCGGCGAGCTCGGCGATCGTGCCGTGCAGGGCGAGGGAGGGGTCCTCGAGCACTGCATCGGCCGCTCTCCGCATCGACGGCGGAAGCTCGTCACGGATCCGCTGGAGCTGGGACTGGACGCTCACTCCATCGCCACCTCCACCTCCGGCTCCCCAGCGGATGCGCGTCGTCGCAGCCGCTCTCCCAGCCACAGGCCGAACCCGAGAGCGATGCCGATCACGTCGAACACGACGTCGGCCCCCTCCGTGCTGCGCTGGGGGAGCGCCAGCTGCACGAGCTCGATGAGCAGCGCATGGGCGAGAGCGGCGAGGACGACCCAGCCCATCGGGAACCGCTTCTGCGGGGCCAGGAGCCGGCCGGCAGCGAACACGGTCAGAGCGAACACCACCAGGTGCACGCCCTTGTCCACGCCGGGCACACCGGCGCCCGGGGTGCCCTCCGGCAGCGAGGGCAGGTAGAAGCCGATGTTGAGCAGCAGTGCGACGGCGAACAGGCCTGCCCGCCAGGCGACGGAACCGCCCGCCCGGCCGATCTCGTCCGGTAGGCGGCGAAGGAAGTCGACGACAGCGTCCATGGGGAGGATTGTCCCAGCCGCGGGCCGCAGGGGCGGGGAGGCAGGGCCGACACCGATCCGGACAGAGCCGGTAAACTCGCGGTGTCACGTCATCGATCCAGGGAGAAGTCATGTCCTCCACCTCCGACCCGTCCCGGATGGACCCCTACAGCGACGATCCCGGTGCCGCCCCGGGCAGCACCGCGGTGCTGGACCGGCAGCTGCAGGAGCAGGAGCAGACGACCGACGACGGCGACCACGACCGGTTCGCCCATTACGTGCGCAAGGACAAGATCACCCAGGCCGCGCTCGGCGGCACGCCCGTGATCGCCCTGTGCGGCAAGGTGTGGGTGCCCGGGCGCGATCCCGAGAAGTACCCGGTGTGCCCGGAGTGCAAGGAGATCTACGAGGGCTTCCGCGAGCCGAACGACGGCGGGGACGGCTCCGGCGGATCCGGCAAGGGCGGATCGGGCCGAGGCGGCTTCCGCGGCTTCTTCGGCGGGCGCCGCTGAGCCCGCGCCGCGCGCACGGGCTCTCCGGCGCGCGGCGACTTCCTCACATCGGGCCCACCGGCGGGTCGTCACCCGTCGGCGGTACGGTGGATCCCGCTGTGAACACGACCCCCTCCCTCTTCTCCGCGAGCGATCCCCAGCGGCCCTCCGAGGCCGCCGCGCGATCGCTGCCCGTCGCGTACCCGGAGCGCGCCGCCTGGGGCACCGTCTCCAAGCTCCGCGCCTGGCAGGCCGAAGCACTCGAGCTGTACCGCGACCGTGCCCCCAAGGATTTCCTGGCCGTGGCCACCCCCGGCGCCGGCAAGACCACGTTCGCACTTCAGATCGCTGCCGGCCTGCTGGCGGAGGGCACCGTCCGCCGGATCACGGTCGTCGCCCCGACGGAGCACCTGAAGACCCAGTGGGCCGACGCCGCCGCCCGTGTCGGCATCTCCCTGGACCCCAACTTCTCCAACGCCCAGGGCACCCACGGCGCCCACTACCAGGGTGTCGCGGTGACCTACGCGCAGATCGGCATGCACCCCGCGCTGCACCGTGCTCGCACCGAGGCCGACCGCACGCTGGTGATCCTCGACGAGATCCACCACGCCGGCGACTCCCGCACCTGGGGCGACGGCGTGCGCGACGCCTTCGACCCGGCCACCCGGCGCCTGGCCCTCACAGGCACGCCGTTCCGCTCGGACGACTCGCAGATCCCCTTCGTCACCTACGAGGAGGACGGTGAGGGCTTCCTGCGCTCGAAGGCGGACTACACCTACGGGTACGGCGAGGCGCTGCGCGACCACGTGGTGCGCCCGGTGCTGTTCATGACCTACTCGGGCCGCATGCACTGGCGCACCAAGACCGGGGACGAGGTCTCCGCGCAGCTCGGCGCGCCGGAGACCAAGGACATCACCCAGCAGGCCTGGCGCACGGCGCTGGACCCCAAGGGCGAATGGATCCAGTCCGTCCTCTCCGCCGCCGACCGCCGCCTGACCGAGGTGCGGCGGCACGTGCCCGACGCCGGCGGCCTGGTGATCGCCACCGACCAGAAGGCGGCCCGCTCCTACGCCGCGACCCTCCAGGACCTCACCGGGCAGGCACCCACCGTCGTCCTCTCCGACGACGCCGGTGCGGGCGCGCGGATCGAGGCGTTCTCGGACTCCGAGGACCGCTGGATGGTCGCGGTGCGCATGGTCTCAGAGGGCGTGGACGTGCCGCGGCTGGCGGTGGGCGTCTACGCCACCTCGACCTCGACCCCGATGTTCTTCGCCCAGGCCGTGGGCCGCTTCGTGCGGTCCCGGACGCGTGGCGAGACCGCGAGCATCTTCCTGCCCACGGTGCCGATCCTGATGGGCCACGCTGCAGAGATGGAGGCCGAGCGCGACCACGTGCTGGACCGCCGGCCGAAGGCGGGCGACGAGGAGACCGGCCTGGACGAGAGCCTGATCGAACAGGCGAACCGCGCCGAGCAGGCCTCCGACCAGCTCGAGATGAGCTTCGAGGCGCTCGAGTCCGAGGCCTCGTTCGACCGGGTGCTCTTCGACGGCGGCGAGTACGGGGCCGGCGGCATGATCGGCTCCGAGGACGAGCAGGAGTTCCTCGGGATCCCCGGGCTGCTGGACGCCGACCAGATGCGCACCGTGCTCCAGCAGCAGCAGGCCCAGCAGCAGGCCAGGCGGCAGAAGAGCGGGAACGCCGGCTCACCGTCCACGCCCGGCGTGGTCGATCACCGGCAGCTGATGGACCTGCGCAAGGAGCTCTCCACGCTGGTGTCCGCCTGGGCGAAGAAGTCCGGCACCCCGCACGGCTCGGTGCACAACACGCTGCGGTCCCGCAGCGGGGGACCGGCCGTCGCCCAGGCCAGCGCCGAACAGATCCAGGAGCGGATCTCGATCGTGCGCGGCTGGTTCGTCGGCCGCCGCTGAGCGTCGTCGGCCGCCGCTGCGCAGAGCACCCTCGACCCCCGCCGGGCGGGCGCCCGTCCGGCTCGGGTCACCGGCTGCGTCGCGTCACCCCAGCAGGCGCGCCGCCTGCACCCCGTCGGTGATGGTGGGGATGGCGACCGGGCCGTCGGGGCCGTCCTCGGGGGACAGCCCCAGCTCGGCGACCGAGGCCGCGTGGCGCGCGCGTGCGGCCTCGACGCGCGCCGGCGGCCGCCGGCTCTCGAGCAGCTCGCCGCCGACGATCAGCGGCTGCTGCAGCGGCCGCAGCGAGGTGCGCTTCCAGTCCGGGTTCGATTCCCCGGAGGTGAGCTCCGCGATCAGCTCCCGTTCGAACTCGGCGACCTCCTCCTCGCCGGGCAGCACCAGCTCGGCGTGGGCGCGCTCGCCCACCCGCATCCGGTAGGCGGCCTTGCCGGCACCGAGGGTCGCCTTGGCGGTCGAGCGCTTGCCGACCGGCTGCATCGAGCCGTCGGCCCCTTCGCGCTCGACCAGCTTGTAGACGAAGCCGGGGGCGGGGTGGCCGCCGCCGGTGACCAGGCGGGTGCCGATCCCGTAGCCGTCCAAGGGGGTGTCCCTGAGCTCCTCGACCCGGTGCTCGTCCAGGTCGCCGGTCGCGGTGATCCGGGTGCCGGTCGCGCCGAGGGAGTCCAGCAGCTCGCGCACACGCCCGGCCTGCTCGGCGAGGTCCCCGGAGTCCAGGCGCACGGCCCCCAGCCCGGGGCCGGCCAGCTCCACGGCGCTGCGCACCGCCGACTCGACGTCGTAGGTGTCCACCAGCACCGTCGTCCCGGTGCCCTGCGAGGTCAGCTGCGCGCGGAAGGCCTCCTCCTCGGTGTCGAACAGCAGGGTGAAGGCGTGGGCCGCCGTGCCTGCGACCGGGATCCGGTAGTGCGCGCCCGCGGCGAGGTTCGAGGTCGAGGCGAAGCCGACGATGTACGCGGCACGGGCCGCGGCGATCGCGGCGTCCTCGTGCACCCTCCGTCCGCCCATCTCGATGCAGGGCCGTCCGCGCGCCGCCGTGGTCATGCGCGAGCCCGCGGAGGCGACGCCGCTGTCGTGGTTCAGGATCGACAGCACCACCGTCTCCAGCAGCACCGCGTTCTCGAACGTGCCCTCGATCCGCAGCACGGGGGAGCCCGGGAAGTACAGCTCGCCCTCCGCGTAGCCGTGCACGTCGCCGGTGAAGCGGTACTGCGCGAGATGCTCGAGGGTCTCCTCCTTCAGCACCCCGGCCCGGCGCAGGTAGCGCAGGTCCGCGTCGTCGAAGCGGAAGTCCTCGATCGCCTCCAGCACGCGGCCGGTGCCGGCGAGGGCGCCGTAGCGGCGCCCCTGCGGGAGGGAGCGGGTGAACACCTCGAAGACGCAGCGCCGCGAGGCGGTGCCGGCCTCGCGGGCGGCCTCCAGCATCGTCAGCTCGTAGAGGTCGGTGAGCAGGGCGGAAGTCACGGTGTCCACCGTAATGCGTGCTGGAGCAGCAGGGGAGCGGGCGCGCCCCGTAGACTCGTCACCGCCGCGACCCGATCCCGGGGCGCGGGCCGGAACCAGGAGGATGTGCATGCCGGTGGAGCTGTCGCGGGCGGACCCGGGCACGGAGTCGCTCACCGACCCCGCGGGCAGTGCGCAGGCGACCCTGGAGACCGATGGGCCCTGGTGCACCGTCGTGTGGAACGACCCCGTGAACCTGATGAGCTACGTCGCGTTCGTGTTCCGCCGCTACTTCGGCTACTCGCACCTGAGGGCCGAGCAGCTGATGCTGCAGGTCCACGAGGAGGGCCGGGCGGTCGTCGCGCGCGGATCCCGGGAACGGGCCGAGACCGATGTGCAGGCCATGCACTCGTTCGGGCTCCAGGCCACGCTCGAGAAGGCGGGGGAGGGCTGATGGCGCACGCGTTCCGACGCCGTGCGGACGGCACGCTGGCCTGCCGGCTCGACGGCGAGGAGAAGGCGATCATCGCCCAGGTGGCCCAGGAGACGGCGGACCTCATCCGTGCCGACCTGGGCGTCGACGGCGACGGGGAGGTGCTGCGCCGCGCCGCGCAGAGCGAGGACCCGCTGCGCCGCCTCGAGGCGGAGTTCGCCGGCCGGGAGGCCCGCACCCCGTCGGACTCCGCCGTGCGGCGCCTGTTCCCCGCCGCCTCGGAGGACCCGGATCTGGCGGACGAGTACCGTCGCCTGGCCCAGCAGGATCTCGCCGACGGCAAGCTCGCCGACCTGCGCCGGGTGATGCGGATCCTCGACCGCACCGGCAGCGGGCACAGCGAGGTCGTGATCGACGACGACGAATCGATGGCGCTGCTGCGGGCGCTGAACGATGTGCGGATCGTGCTGGCCGACCGGCTGGGGCTCCAGCGCGACGGCGACTTCGACACCGTGCGGATGCTCCAGCAGATCGGGGAACAGGTCGAGGGCGCCGAGCCTCCCGGTGACGACGACCACGTCGGCTCCGACATCGTCATCGCCGTCTACGAGCTGCTGTCCTGGCTGCAGGAGAGCCTGCTGCGCGCGCTGGACTAGCTCCGCGCGCCGACAGCAGCGCGCCCTCCGGCCCGCACGAGATGTGACCGAACTGTGAAACGGCACGCAGTGAGCGTGCCCTCACTGCGCCGTACGACTGTCGAGATTAGCCTTGGCCGGATGAACAATGCGCCGATCGGGATCTTCGACTCCGGGGTGGGCGGCCTCACGGTCGCCCGTGCCGTCCTCGACCAGCTGCCCCAGGAGGAGCTGGTCTACATCGGCGACACCGCACACGGCCCCTACGGGCCGCGCTCCATCGCCGAGGTTCGGTCCCTGGCGCTGACGATCATGGACGAGCTCGTCGAACACGGCGTCAAGATGCTCGTCATCGCCTGCAACACCGCCTCGGCGGCCGTGCTGCGCGACGCCCGGGAGCGGTACGACCTGCCGGTGGTCGAGGTGATCCAGCCGGCCGTGCGCCGCACCGTCGCCGCCACCCGCAACCGTCGCGTGGGCGTGATCGCGACCCAGGGCACCGTCACCTCACGCGCCTACGAGGACGCCTTCGCCGCCGCCCCCGATCTGACGCTCACCACCCAGGCCTGCCCGCGATTCGTCGACTTCGTCGAGAACGGCGTGGTCAGCGGCCAGGAGGTGATCGACACGGCGCAGGAGTACCTCGCGCCGGTGAAGGCGGCCGGGGTGGACACGCTCGTGCTGGGCTGCACCCATTACCCGATGCTCGCCGGCCCCATCAGCTACGTGATGGGCCCCGAGGTCACCCTGGTCTCCTCCGCCGAGGAGACCGCGCTGGACGTGTACGCGCAGCTGCAGGCCACCGAGCAGCTGCGGGAGACGGACCGCCCGCCGCACCACGTCTTCGCCCAGACGGCCGTCGGCGCGGGCAGCGAGAACTTCGCCCGCCTCTCGCGCCGCTTCCTCGGCCCGACCTTCGACATGACCGGCACCCTCCCGGTGGTCACGGCATGAGGGTCCACGTCATCGGCTGCAGCGGCAGCTTCGCCGGCCCGGCGAGCGCCGCCTCGAGCTACCTCCTCGAGCACGAGGACGCCGACGGTCGGCTCTGGCGGGTGCTGATGGACCTCGGCTCGGGCGCCTTCGGCCCGCTGCAGAACGTGATCGACCCCGCCGACCTGGACGCGGTGATCATCTCCCACCTCCACCCCGACCACTACCTCGACCTCACCGGTCTCGAGGTGTTCTGGGCCTACCACTCCCGCACCGACCTGGGGAAGCTGCCGATCCACGCCCCCGCTCCGCTGCCCGACCGGATCTCCGGGGTGCTGGGTCGGGCGGGGCACGTCCCCGACGGGGTGACGAAGGCCCCGTTCGACTACCACACCCTGACCGATCACCACCGCTTCGCCATCGGCCCGCTGCAGATCCAGACCCGCGCCGTGCTCCACCCGGTCGAGGCGTACGGCTTCCGGATCACGGCGGAGGGGAGCACATTCGTGTACTCGGGGGACACCGACTCCTGCGAGGCGTTGGACGAGCTCGCCCTCGGTGCCGACCTGTTCCTGTGCGAGGCCGGGTACATCGAGGGCCGCGACGACCACTTCAGCGGAGTCCACCTCACCGGCCGTCGGGCGGGCGAGGCGGCGGCCCGCGCGGGCGTGGGCCGGCTCGCCCTGACCCACATCCCGGCCTGGACGGATCCGCAGATCCCGCTCGCCGAGGCGCGCGCCGTGCACACCGGCCCGATCACGATGGTCCGGCCGATGGATATCCTCGACGTGTCCTGATCGACGCGCTGCGCGGAACCGGCAGCGGGAGACCAGGCAGCAGACACCGCCTGACATCCACCCAGGAAGGAGCTCCGTGAGCTCTCCGACCCAGACCCCCACCGGCGACCGCGTCGACGGCCGCACCCCGGACCAGCTGCGCGAGGTGCGCATCGCTCGAGGCTGGCTCGACCAGGCCGAGGGCAGTGCGCTGATCGAGTTCGGCCGCACCCGCGTGCTGTGCGCCGCCTCCTTCACCGCCGGGGTGCCGCGCTGGAAGCAGGGCTCCGGCTCCGGCTGGGTCACCGCCGAGTACGCGATGCTCCCGCGCTCGACCAACACCCGCTCCCCGCGCGAGTCGGTCAAGGGGAAGATCGGCGGCCGCACCCACGAGATCTCCCGCCTGATCGGCCGCTCCCTGCGCGCGGTCATCGACCTCGACGCGCTGGGGGAGAACACCATCCAGCTCGACTGCGACGTGCTGCAGGCCGACGGCGGCACCCGCACCGCCGCGATCACCGGCGCCTACGTGGCGCTCGCCGACGCGATCAGCTGGGGCAAGCAGCACACCTCTCTGCCGGCCGCCGCGAGGGTGCTCACCGACTCCGTCAGCGCCATCAGCGTCGGCATCGTCGACGGCCGGCCGCTGCTGGACCTCGAGTACCGCGAGGACGTCGAGGCCGAGACCGACATGAACGTCGTGGTCACCGGCGCGGGCTCCTTCGTCGAGGTGCAGGGCACCGCCGAGGGCGCGCCCTTCGACCGCACCGAGCTGGGGGCTCTGCTGGACCTGGCCACCGGCGGCTGCGCGGAGCTCGCGCAGATCCAGCGGACCGTCCTGGCCGAGCAGCGATGAACGCCGCAGGTCCGACGGTCCCGTCCGGGGCGAGGGTCATCCTCGCCTCGCACAACGCCGAGAAGCTCGCCGAGCTGCAGCGGATCCTCACCGCTGCGGTGCCGGGCCTGGCCCCGGAGCAGATCATCTCCTCGGCGGGCATCGCTCTGCCCGATGTGGTCGAGGACGCCGTGACCTTCGAGGGCAACGCCCTGCTGAAGGCCCGCTCGGCCGCGGCGGCGACCGGTCTGCTCGCCGTCGCCGACGACTCCGGTCTCTCGGTCGACGTGCTCGGCGGTGCGCCCGGGATCTTCTCCGCGCGCTGGAGCGGACGGCACGGCGACGACGAGGCGAACAACGACCTGCTGCTCGCCCAGCTGGGCGACGTGCCCGACGCCCACCGCACCGCGCGCTTCGTGTGCGCGGCAGCGCTGGTCGCCCCGGACGGGGCCGAGACCGTCGAGCGCGGGGAGATGGTGGGGGTGCTGCTGCGGGAGCGCCACGGCGACGGCGGTTTCGGCTACGACCCGCTGTTCCTGCCGGAGGGGGAGAGCCGTTCCGCCGCGGAGCTCGACCCGGCCGAGAAGGATGCGATCTCCCATCGCGGCAAGGCGTTCCGCGCCCTCGCCCGGCACGTGGCCCCGCTGCTGGGCGCCGCGGGCTGACCGGGCCCCGGGCCGCTCGGGCGACCCGAGGCCGTGGCTCAGATCGCGCCGACGTGGGCGAGGGCGCGCCGGACCAGCAGGTCCCGGCCACCCTCCATCTCGTCCAGCGGGGAGGACTCGGCGACCAGCTCGTCGATGCCGAACCAGGTCAGCTCGAGCGCATCCTCCTGCGGGGCGGTCTCCCCGTCGATCGGCACCACGTACGCCAGCGAGATCGCGTGCTGGCGCGGGTCGTGGAACGGGGAGACGCCCGGGGTGGGGAAGTACTCCGCCACCGTGAACGGCACGGGGGAGACCGGGATGCGCGGCATCGCCATCGGGCCCAGGTCCTTGTCGATGTGCCGGGAGATCGCCTCACGCAGCGATTCGTGCACCAGCACTCGGCCGGAGACGATCGCCCGCACGATCCGCCCCGCACCGGAGGCGCGCAGCAGCAGGCCGACCTCCTCGACGGAGCCGTCCACATCGGTGCGGACGGGGACGATGTCCAGGTAGGGGATCGGCAGGCGGCGACGCAGCTCGGTCACCTCCTGGGGCTCGAACCACGAGCCCTCGGAGTCCACGGCGGTGCGGCTGCTCATCGAGCGGCCTCCTCGGCGTCGGCGGGATCGGTTCCCTGCGCGGGGCGCAGGTCCAGCGGGGTCAGCTCGCCCTTCTCCACGAAGAGTCGCGGATTCTGCGCCCGGGAGTCCATCGTCACGCGGTGAGCGACCTGCTGTCCGGCGATCATCGAGACCGACCAGGTGGTGCCCTCGAGCTCGATCAGCGACAGGGTCGCGTTCGGGATCGACGGCAGCGGCCGCTCCATGATCCCCGACAGCAGGAAGCGGATCAGCGTGCCGTGGGCGACGACCAGGACCTTCCGGCCGGGGTAGCGCCGCTCGAGCGCCTCCAGTCCGTCGAAGCCGCGATCGGCGACCTGCTGGGCGTCCTCGACCCCGGGGAAGTCCCGCGTCGGGTACCGCTCCTGCATCTCGGCGGTGGGCTGGCCCTCGGCCTCGCCCCAGTCGATCTCCCGCAGCCGTTCCTCGGTGCCGCCGAAGGGGATCGCGTGGTCCTCGCCGATGATGCGGGCGGTCTGCTCGGCGCGCTGCAGCGGGGAGGAGACCACCACGTCCCAGTCCACGGCCGGGAGGTCGTCGAGGGCGGAATGCGCCTGGGCGATGCCGGTCTCGTTCAGGGGGATGTCCGAGGAGCCCTGGAAGAGGCTGCGCAGGTTGTAGTCGGTCTGTCCGTGGCGGACCAGTCCGAACAGGGTCATCGGGCTTCTCCTCGTCTCAGGGGCGGTGCGTGCGCGAGAAGGGACTCGAACCCTCACGCCCTCGGGCACTGGAACCTAAATCCAGCGCGTCTGCCAATTCCGCCACTCGCGCGCCCGCCCAGCCTAACGGCCGCACGGCCCTGCGGCCTGCTCCGGTAGGCTCGGGGCGTCTTCCGCACCACGACCGATCAGGAGTACCCATGAGCGCCCTCGCAGGCAAGACCGCTGTCATCACCGGCTCGTCCCGAGGAGTCGGTGCCGCCACCGCGAAGCTGCTCGC
>DATGUQ010000027.1:0-3643 GCA_035301145.1 Brachybacterium sp.
AACCTATCAGCGTCAGTAACTCAGTAGTGAATCGGCCCAGGTCCTCTGCCGCTATTTTGTGGGTGCGGGCTCTCGGGTGAGGGCCTCGTAGTGGAGCGTCTCGAACTCTACCGGGGTGAGCATCCCGAGAGAGCCGTGGAGGCGCCGGTTGTTGTACCAGTCGACCCAGCCGGCGGTCGCGAACTCGACGTCTGCGAGCGTCCGGAAGGGACCGGCGTGGAAGACGGTGGTGCGGATGCACTCGGTCTTGTACAGGCCGTTCGCGCTCTCCATGAGCGCGTTGTCATAGGCGTCGCCGACGGTCCCGATCGACGGGGCGATGCCTTCGAGGTCGAGGTGTTCGGTGTATCGGATCGAGGTGTACGGGGGACTGATACGCGATCAGGTGTCAGTTGGGGTTAGCCTCGCGCTTTCATCGTTGGGGCGCCCGAGGGGTGGTCGTGGACATGGAAAGGTGCTCCTGACCTGGAAGAATAGGACTTGCTTAGGGTCCATTTCTCCAAGGTCGAAGGAGCACCTTCAGGGTGGACACTACCGGGTTGTATCCGCGGGTGCAGGTCGATGTCGCATCGGTGTCAGCGGTCGGGCAGGCGGGAGGGGCGTTGCTGACCGAGACGGTCCGCGCCACCGGCCTGGACCAGGCTCTTTCTACGGCCTTGGCGCCGTGGCGGCGCCCGTTGGCGCAGCACGATCCAGGCAAGGTCCTGCTCGACCTCGCGCTGGCCTTGGCTCTGGGCGGGGACTGCCTGGCCGATGTCGCTTCGGTGCGGGCCGAGCCGGACGTCTACGGACCTGTGGCCTCGGATCCCACGATCTCTCGCCTGGTCGCGCTCCTGGCCGGCGATGTCGATGCTGCGGAACGCGCGATCAACACTGCCCGCCGCCGCGCCCGCGAGGCGGCGTGGACGCGGGCCGGAGAACACGCCCCGAACCGTCACGTCACCGCGAAGCATCCGCTGGTCATCGACCTGGACGCCACGCTCGTGACGGCGCACAGCGAGAAGGAGGACGCGCGTGCGACGTTCAAGAAGGGGGTCGGCTTCCACCCCCCTGCTCGCCTTCGCCGACCACGGCCCCGATGGTGGTGGGGAGATGCTGACCTGCCTGCTCCGCCCGGGTAACGCAGGCTCGAACACGGCTGCTGACCACGGACGCCGATCTCGTCGCCGGTGCCGAGTGTGGGCAGGCCAGCCAGACCCGGAGCGCCCAGCACAATGGCTACCGCCACCGCGAGCTCGACACCCGTGTCGGCGCGATCGATGCGGCGGTGCAGCGCCGAACAGGCGGGGCGCCTTCCGGGGACCTTCGCGGTGAAGGGCGGCCTGCGCGAGCGGGCCTGGACCGCGCAGGTGATGCCGAGTGGGTGCGCCGCCGGAATGAGCACGGCGCGACCGCCGGCATCGACGCCGACCGCACGGGGGACTCGGTGAGCGTCACCGGCTCCGGGCCCCGTGACGAAGCTGCGCCGCGACGCCGGCGGCGATGAGGTCCAGCACCTGGGTGAAGTCGGTTTCGCCGCCGTCGGCCGGGGTGCTCGCCGTCGTGGCGGCCGGCCTCTCGGACGAGTCGCGCACGCCGAGCGCCTCCGCATGGCGCCGCTGCTGCTCGTGGAACGCGTGGCCGATCACGAAGTGGGTGACGGCCTCGGCCGTGGTGCGGGCCAGCCGGTCGGGGGCATCCACCCGCTCGGCGACCATCCCGAGGAGGCCATGCAGCGGAGGGTCGACGAGGCCGAGCGCGAGCGAGCTGGAGACGAGCTCCGCCGCGTCGCGGTGAGCCAGGAGGCACTCGCGCAGCTGTGAGCCGAGCACCGAGGCCGCCGCCGCCAGGGAGGGCAGGTCCGTGCTCGCTCGCTGCAGCGGCTCGAGGATCCGTGCGCTCACCGCCGCCAGCAGTGCCTGCTTGCTGGTGAAGTGCCAGTACAGAGCACTGGGGCGCACCTCGAGCACCTGGGCGAGACGGCGCATCGTCAGGTCGGGGAGCCCCTGCTGATCGAGGATCCCCAGGGCCGCTTCCACCACGCCGGCACGGTTGTGGCGAGCGCGGGGTCCCTCCGGGGCGTCGGGCGAGGCGTTCACACCGTCAGCGTACCCATCCCGTCCGCTCGAGGCCTTTGCTGGGCTACACTCCTGAACGCCGTACAGGTGAACACCGTTCAGGAGGTTGTCCATGACCACACTCGCCCTCTCCCACCCACCCCGCTATCTGACCGACCGGTTCCAAGGCACCCTCGCGCGCGATCTCGCACTCGTGCTCGCGGGCGCCGCCGTGATCACGGCCTCGGCGCTGATCACCATCCCCCTGCCGTTCACCCCGGTGCCGATCACACTGGCCACCCTCGGGGTGATGGGCGTGGGGGCGTCCCTCGGGCCGCTGCGCGGAGCCTCGAGCGCCGGCGTCTACCTGCTCCTGGGGGCCGTGGGGGCGCCGATCTTCTCCGACGGCCAGTCGGGGGTCATGCTGCCCACCTTCGGGTACGTCGTCGGGTACGTGCTCGCCGCATTCATCGCCGGCCAGCTCGCGCGTCGGCGCGCCGACCGCAGACCGGTGACCACCTTCGCCCTGGCCGCGCTCGGCACCCTCGTGCTGTACCTGTGCGGGGGCGCCTGGCTGGCCGTCTCGCTCGGCCTCGACCTGCGGCAGACGTTCCTGCTCGGTGTGGCGCCGTTCCTCCTCGGCGATGCGCTCAAGGCCCTGGCGCTGACCGTCCTGCTGCCCTCCGTCTGGGCAGTGACCTCCCGGCGCGAGGCCCAGGATCGTCGAGGGCAGCGCTGATGATCGACGTCCACGAGCTCGCCTCCGACGTGCTGGCCGGCCGGCAGCTGGGCGAGGAGGAGGCACTCGCCGTCCTGGAGACGCCGGAGTCGGAGCTGCTCGACCTCGTGCAGGCCGCCGGCCGGGTGCGCCGCGCACGCTTCGGGAACCGCGTGAAGCTGAACTACCTGGTGAACCTGAAATCGGGACTGTGCCAGGAGAACTGCTCGTACTGCTCCCAGGCGCTCGGAGCGACGGCCCCGATCCTGCGCTACTCCTGGCTGAGCGCCGAGGAGGCCCTCGAGCAGGCCCGCGCCGGCATCGACGGCGGCGCGGCGCGGGTGTGCCTCGTGGCCAGCGGGCGGGGACCGCTGGATCGGGACGTCGACCGCGTGGCGGGCATCGCCGGCACCCTCAAGAGCGAGCATCCGGGCATCGAGGTCTGCGCCTGCCTGGGCATCCTGAAGGACGGGCAGGCCGGGCGGCTGGAGGCCGCAGGGGTCGACGCCTACAACCACAACATCAACACCGCCGAGTCCCACCACGAGCAGATCGTCCAGACCCACACCTACGAGGACAGAGTCCGCACGGTCGAGAAGGCGAAGCAGGCCGGGCTCTCCCCGTGCAGCGGCCTCATCGTCGGCATGGGGGAGAGCGACCGGCAGATCGTCGAAGCGCTCTTCGCGCTGCGCGACATGAGGGCCGACTCGATCCCGATCAACTTCCTCATCCCCTTCGACGGCACGCCCATGGAAGGGCGATGGGATCTCACCCCGGCGCAGTGCCTGAAGATCGTGGTGCTCGCCCGCCTCGCATGCCCCGAGGCCGAGATCAGGCTCGCCGGCGGCCGGGAGCTGCACCTGCGCTCCCTCCAGCCGCTCGCGCTGCA
>DATGUQ010000028.1:0-8141 GCA_035301145.1 Brachybacterium sp.
CGCCGGCACGATCATGCCGGGCCGGGTGAACCTCTCCACCGGGGAGGAGAAGGACGTCACCATCATCGACGGCTTCGAGGCGATCGGCGCCTGCGCCCGCGGGCTGATGAGCCGCGAGGACGTCGGCCGCATCGAGCGCTCCATCTGCCCCGGCGAAGGGGCCTGCGGCGGGTACTACACCGCGAACACCATGTCGACGGTCGCCGAGGCGATCGGGATGTCGATCCCCGGCTCGGCCACTCCCCCGTCGGCCGACCGCCGCCGCGATGCCGACGCACGCGCGGCGGGCGAGGCCGTGGTGGGGATGCTGCGCCGGGGCCACACCTCCCACGACATCATGACCAAGGCCGCCTTCGAGAACGCGATCGCGGTGGTCCAGGCATTCGGCGGCTCCACGAACGCGGTGCTGCACCTGCTGGCGATCGCCCACGAGGCGGACGTGGACCTGACCCTCGAGGACTTCGCCCGCATCGGGGCGCAGGTCCCCCACCTCGCGGACCTCAAGCCCTACGGCCGCTACGTGATGAACGACGTCGACCATGTGGGCGGGATCCAGGTGGTGATGAAGACGCTGCTGGACGAGGGCCTGCTGGACGGCGACTGCCTGACCGTCACCGGCCGCACGATCGGCGAGAACCTCGAGGTGCTCGCTCCGCGTCCGGCCGACGGGACGGTGCTGCGCCCCGCCTCGGCGCCGATCGCCCCAACCGGCGGGATCACGATCCTGCGCGGCTCGCTCGCCCCGGAGGGCGCGGTGGTGAAGTCCGCCGGGTTCGAGGAGGACGTCTTCGAGGGCACTGCGAGGGTCTTCGAGCGCGAGCAGCATGCGCTGGACGCCCTGAACGACGGCACGATCACCCACGGCGACGTGGTGGTGATCCGCTACGAGGGCCCCAAGGGCGGGCCGGGCATGCGCGAGATGCTCGCGATCACCGGCGCGATCAAGGGCGCAGGGCTCGGCAAGGACGTGCTGCTGATGACCGACGGCCGCTTCTCCGGCGGCACCACCGGGCTGTGCGTGGGCCACATCGCCCCGGAGGCCGTGGACGGCGGGCCGATCGCCTTCGTGCGCGACGGCGACCGGATCCGGCTCGACGTGGGCTCCGGGGCGCTGGACCTGCTCGTCGACGAGGCGGAGATGGAGGAGCGCCGCGAGGGCTGGGAGCCGCTGCCGCCGAAGTTCACCAAGGGCGTGCTGGGCAAGTACGTCAAGCTCGTGAAGTCCGCCTCGACGGGCGCGATCCTCGGGGACTGAGGTGCACTCGTGGCCACCTTCGCGCTGATCCACGGGGCCGGGGACGTGGGCTGGTCCTGGCACCTGGTGGCCGCGGAGCTGAGGGCGCGCGGCCATCAGGTCGTCGCCCCGGACCTGCCCAGCGAGGACGAGGCCGCCGGGCTCGAAGAGTTCGTGCAGACCGTCGTGGACGCGATCGGTGAGTGCGAGGACCTGGTGGTCGTGGGGCATTCCTTCGGGGGCTTCACCGCGGCGCTGGTGGCCGAGCGGCTCGCGGCCTCGCAGCTGATCTACGTGGCCGCGATGATCCCCTCACCCGGCGAGCGCCCGGCCGACTGGTGGGAGAACACCGGCTATGCCGAGGCGGTCACGGAGCAGGCCCGGCTCGACGGCGGGCTCACCGGGCACGAGGACCCGTACCTGAGCTTCTACCACCAGGTGCCGCGGAAGCTCGCCGACGAGGCGATGCGGCGCTCGCGCGGACAGACGATGACCTCCTCGCAGGCGCCGTGGCCGCTCGCACAGCACCCTGCGGTGCCCACGCACGTCCTGGTGTGCCGGGACGACCGCTTCTTCCCCGCGGAGCTCCTGCACCGGGTGACCCGCGAGCGTCTGGGCATCGAGGCGCAGGAGGTCCCCGGCTGCCACTGCGCGATGCTCAGCCATCCGCACGAGCTGGCCGAGGCGCTCATGTGGACATTGCCCGGAGCGCCCTAGGACCGCAGCAGTGCTCGCACTGCGGTGAGCGTGTCCGCGATGCTCCCGCTCGCGTCGACCCGTCGTGCCGCAGGCCTCTTGGCGAGCACGTCCTCGATGGAGTCGACCAGTTCCCCCGCCTGGTCCGGACCGACGAAGCGGTCGTTGCGGGTCTGCTCCGGCCGGTCCGGGCGCTCCCGCCGTTCCTGCAGGCGCTGGGCGAGAGTCCGCTCTTCGAGGACCAGAACGACCTCCACGAACCGGGCCCCGTGGTCGGCCGCGAGCTGCTCGAGCTGCTCGATGAAGGACGTGCGGGCGAGGTACTGACCGAGCAGCACGTCGTGCCCGTCGGCCAGATGCTGTCCGATCATCGCCGCGGCGAGCCGTCGCGCCTGGAGCCCGGAGCGGGTCAGGTCCTCGTCCCAGCCGCCCAGGGAATGCTTGAGCACATCGATGTCCAGGGCGAGGGCGAGGGGGCGCTCCTCGGCGAGCCGCGCGGCGAGGGTGGACTTGCCGCTGCCCGGCGCGCCGCCCAGGAGCATCAGCGTCGCAGCACCCCTGCCCATCAGAGCACCTCGGCGGCGGGGTCGAGCGACCCTCGCTCCGCCCCTGCGCCGCCACCCGGGGGTCGTGTTCTCATGAGTTCAACCTAAGCACCGCTCCGCAGGCGGTCAACGGCCGCGCGAGGATCACGCTCCCGACTACCGTGGCGGCGTGGACACCGAGGATGAGCAGCCGCTCGAGGGCGGCAACGCGACCGAGGGGGTGGTGCGCGTCGGCGACACGGTGCGCAAGCCCTGGGGGCCCACGACTCCGGCGGTGCACGAGCTGATGCGCACGGTCGCGGGTGCCGGCGTGGACGTGCCCGAGCCGCGCGGCCGGGACGCGCGGGGCCGGCAGATCCTCGAGTTCGTGCCCGGCACCCCGGCCCTCGAGGCCCCGCCCCTCACCCTCTGCGAGCTCGCACGGGTGGGCCGGCTGATCCGGTCGATCCACGATGCGAGCGAGGGCTTCTCCCCGTCGATCCCGGCGCCGTGGGAGCCGCTGCTGCCGGTGCCGGACGGCGCCGCGGAGCTGATCTGCCACGGCGACCTCACGCCGTGGAACCTCGTCCTCGGCGAGCGCTGGGTGTTCATCGACTGGGACGACGCCGCGCCGAGCACGCGGCTGTGGGATCTCGCGTATTCCGCGCAGGCCTTCGCCCTGAACGACGTGTCGGAGGAGCCGCCGGGCGCCGCGCTGCGCCTGGCCGCCCTCGTCGACGGGTACGGCGCCGATGCCGAGCTGCGGGCGAGGCTGCCGCGCACGATGACGATGCGCGCCGAGGCGATGTGGACGATGCTGCGCGACGCCCACGACGCGGGCAGGAAGCCGTGGGCCTCGATGTTCACCACGGGCCATGGTGCGCACTGGCGCGGGGTCGCCGATCATGTCGGGCGGCACGAGGCCGTGTGGGCGCGGGCCCTCCGGAGTGTCGCACCCCGTCCCTAGTCTCCCGGCATGGCTTCCTCGAGCTCGCTCCTCGCCCATCCCGCCGCGGGCGGCACCGCTCTGGCCGAGCGGGAGACGATCCGCGCCCAGCTGCTGGAACGCAGGCCGGATCTCGAGCGACGGCTGCTGGTGGGTCCGAGCGGTGCGGTGCTGATCCCGTTGGCGGCGGGGCGCTGCATCGAGATCGGCCGGATGCGTCGGCGCGGGACGGCCCGCTGGGTGGTGGTGACGCCGACGGCCGACGGGGCGAGGCTGCGGGAGCCGTCGGATCTCGATGCCGTGGCGCGCGCGGCGCTCGGCGCGCTGCAGGAGGCCGAGGCGCGGCGCTGACCCCCGCCCCGGACGCCGTCAGCGCGGAGCGATGAGGTCCGCCAGCATCCGGACCTGCACATCGAGGATGCGGTCCCCGATCGCCGCCGCATCGGGCCCGAGCTGGCCGAACACGTGCGCGCTGATCGCCCCGACGAGGCCGCTCCACGCGGTCAGCGCCGCGAGCCCGGTGGTCGGGTCCACGTCGATGCCGAACTCATCCTGGTGCTCCTCGAGCAGGGCGGTGACCTCCGGGACCGGCTCCGCGCCGGTCGCCGCGGCCGGGCCGCCCCCCTGCTCTGCGGCGTCGGCCGCGATGCGCAGCACCGCACGCATCACCCGCGTGCCGTCGACGTTGGTGGTTTCGGCCGGGGCGGAGTAGTCGCGCACCGGCGTGCCGTACAGCAGGGCCCATCGTTCGGGGTGAGCGATCGCCCAGGCGCACATCGCGTCGCCGAGGGCGAGGAAGCGGGCGCGGGGGCCTCCGCCCGGGGTCTCGGCGGCGGTCTCGACGGATGTCTCGACGGCGGCGTCGACCGCGTCGGCGAGCTCCGCGAAGGCGTCGACGATCAGCAGGGTGAGCAGCTCGTCCCGGCTGCTGACGTACCGGTAGATCGCCGAGGAGACCATCCCCAGGCCGCGGGCGATCTCGCGCACGCTCAGCCCGGCGACCCCCTGCTCGACCAGCTGCGCGTTGCCGAGCTCGACGATGCGGGCCATGGTGCGTTCGCGCGCGAGCGCACGGGGACCGGAGGGACGCGGAGCGGAGGTCATGAGGACATCCTCCCACATTCAGAGAGCAGTGCTCTTGACTCGGGAGCGAGAGCGGTGTTCACTGAACCCGTCACCCAGAGAGCAGTGCTCACAATTCGGAGGTCCCCATGCACCATCTCGTCATCGGAGAAGGACAGATCGGCAGGGCGGTCATCGACCGCGCCCTCGCGGACAGCGACACCGTCACGGTGCTGCGCCGGAGCCCTGCGCCGTCGGAACCCCGCCTCCGGCGCGTCACCGGTGATCTCCTCGCCCCCGGCGTGCTCGAGGAGGCGGTCTGCGGGGCCGAGGCGATCCATGCCTGCTTCCACGCTCCCTACGATGCGCGGATCTGGCAGCGCCAGCTGCCGCCGCGGGAGCTGGCGGTGCTGGACGCCGCGGCCGCGGCGGGCGTCCCGGTGACGTTCCCGGAGTCGATGTACGCCTTCCAGGGCGGGGCGTCGGACCTGCACGAAGGGGCGGCCATGACCCCGCGCGACGCCAAGGGCGAGGTGCGCCGGCAGCTCCTGGAGCGGCGTCGCGCCCACGAGGCCCGCACGCTCAGCATCGTCGCCTCGGACCTCTCCGGCCCCACGACCGTGGGCACGGGAGCGGCCGTGATGAGCGCGATGCTCGTCGAGCGGATCGTGGCCGGTTCGCACCCGGTCGTCATCGGCGATCCCGAGGCGCCCCATTCCCTGACATTCGTCCCGGACCTCGCCGCGGCGATGCTCCATGCGGCCCGGCACGCACAGCGCCTCGCGCCCGACGGCGACGCAGTGCTGCACGCGCCGTCCGCGCCCGCCCGCTCGCAGCGGGAGCTGATCGCCGCGACCTCGGCGCTGCTCAGGGCGCCGGCCCGTCGGCCGCTGGTGGTCCCGCGCGTGGTCGTGCGCGCGCTGTCGCCGCTGAGCACCCTCGCTCGGGAGCTGCACGGCATCGCCGGGATCTGGTACGCCCCGTGCGTGCTGCGACCCGGGATCCTCGCCGTGCAGGAGGGGCTGCGGCCGACGAGCTGGCAGGACGCTCTCGCGGCGACGGTGCGGGCGGCGTCCGCGGCCCGCCCGTCGGCCGCCGGAGCCCGGCCAGTCGCCGCCTGATGCCAGCCCTGCTAGCGTCGCCGACATGAGCGACAGTGCACAGCAGACCGATGGTGCGACGGCCTCCGCCGAGGTCTCGCGCCATCTCGACATCGTCATCGAGCGCCCCTGGCGCGCGGTGTACGAGTTCACGAGCGATCCGCGGAACCTGCCGCGCTGGGCGGCCGGCCTCGCCGGCGGCGAGGTGCAGCGCGAGGTGTCCCAGTGGTCGATGAACTCGCCGATGGGCCGGGTGCTGATCAGCTTCGTGCCGGAGAACGAGTACGGGGTGATGGACCACACTGTCACCCTGCCCAGCGGGGAATCGGTGCTCAACCCGCTGCGGGTGCTGCCGCTGGAGGAGTCCCGCTGCGAGGTGGTGTTCACCCTGCGCCGCGGCACGATGACGGAGGCCGAGTTCGCGGAGGACGCCGCCGCGGTCGCGGAGGACCTCGCCACGCTCAAGGAGATCTGCGAGAGCGGCTGAGTCGGGGCCGAGGCGGTCGACATCCGGCTGAGTCGATGTCGGGCTGGCCCGACACCGACCGACCCGGTGCCAGGATGTGAGGCGCGGCCCCGCGCCCGCAGAGTGGAGACATGACCACCATGACCGTGCCCGAACCCCTCGAGGACCGCCGCCGTTCCGCCCCGCAGGCCGTCGATCCGCCCGAGCCCCGCTCCGTCGGCCGCTGGGCCAGCCGGATCGGGCGCTTCCTCGCCTACGGATTCCTGGCCATGCTGCTGGGGGCCGTCGGCTTCTCGCTCGTCCTCGGGCTGCTCTCCGCGGGCATCTCCACCGTCGTCGTCTGGATCGGGCTGCCGATCCTGGTCGCCGGTGTGCTCGTGGCGCACGGCTTCGCGCGGGCGGAGCGCGCAGTGCAGTCTGCGATCCTGGGCACGCACCTGCCTGCCCCGGCTCCGGTCCGCCCCTCGCCGGACGCCGGGAGGGTCCGCCGCCTGCTCACACCGCTGACCGATCCCCAGAACTGGATGGACTCGCTCTGGGTGCTGGTGAACTTCCTGCTGGCGCTGATCACCTTCCCGCTGGCGCTGGCCTGGACGGTGGGCGCGTTCGCGACGGTGGGCGGGCCGGTGGCGACCCTGGTCCTGGACCGGACGCTGCCGCCCTCCCAGAACAACGGGCTCGCCGAGCTGATGGGCGTGCCGGCGCAGTATGCGCTCGCAGTCGACATGGGTCTGCAGCTCCTCGTCGGCCTGCTGTTCCTGGTCACCCTCGGCCCCGTGGTGCGGGGCCTGACGGTGCTGCACCAGTCGGTCGCGCGGGGCCTGCTGAGCTCGCGGTACCAGGAGCAGCAGCAGCTGCTGCGCACCGAGCGGTCACGCGCCGCCGGACGCTCCGCGGAGTCCGCCGCGCTGCGGCGCCTCGAGCGCGATCTGCACGACGGTCCCCAGCAGCGCCTGGTGCGCGCCTCGATGGATCTCGCCCGGGTGGAGTCGCTCGCCGGGACGGATCCCGAGAAGGCGCGGTCGGTGCTGCGGGAGACCCGCGTGCAGCTCGGGCTGACGCTCGACGACCTGCGGCGCCTCTCCCGCGGCATCGCCCCGCCCGTGCTGGTGGACCGCGGTCTCCCCGCCGCCCTCGCCGAGCTCGCGGCGATCTCGCCGATCCCCACCACGGTCGAGGCGCCCGAGCTGGACCTGGCCGAGCACGTCGAGATCGGCGTCTACTACGTCGCCTCCGAGTCCCTGACCAACGCCGCCAAGCATTCCGAGGCCCGGAGCATCCGGGTGGAGCTGGCTCGGATCGGGGATGATGCCCGGGTGAGGATCGAGGACGACGGGCGCGGAGGCGCCGAGATGCACGCCGGCGGCGGCCTGGCGGGGCTCGCCGGTCGCGTCGCCTCCCTGGAGGGTCGGCTCACGGTGACGTCCCCGGCCGGCGGCGGCACCCGGGTCGAGGCGGTGATCCCGTGCGGGTCCTGATCGCCGACGACTCGGCACTGATCCGGGAGGGGCTGCGCCTGGTGCTCGAGGAGGCCGACCACGAGGTGGTGGGCACCGCCGCCACCGGCACCGAGCTGGTGGTCCGGGCTCTGGAGCTGCGCCCCGATCTGATCATCTCCGACATCCGGATACCTCCCAGCCACTCCGACGAGGGGCTGCGCGCGGCGCAGCAGATCCGCGCGCAGTGGCCGGACGCCCCGATCGTGCTGCTGAGCCAGTACGTGGTGGTCGGCTATGCGACCGAGCTCATCGAGTCCGGCGCACAGTCCACCGGCTACCTGCTGAAGGATCGCGTGTTCGACATCCGCAGCTTCCTCGAGTCGATCGAGCGGGTGGCCTCCGGCGGCGTGGCGATCGACCCGGACGTGGTGGGGCAGGTGATCTCCTCTCGCCGGCGCACACCGCTGGACGAGCTCACCCCGCGCGAGCGGGAGGTGCTGGAGCTGATGGGCGAGGGCCTGACCAACGCCGGGATCTCGCAGCGGCTGTTCATCAGCGGCGGCGCGGTGGAGAAGCACACGCAGCGCCTGTTCGCGAAGCTCGGCCTCAGCGAGGACGCGAGCGTGCACCGCCGCGTGACGGCGGTGCTGACACTTCTGGGGAGCTGAGGGCAG
>DATGUQ010000029.1:0-2860 GCA_035301145.1 Brachybacterium sp.
CTGGAGGGGGTGGACCTGCTCGAGCTGCTCCACGCCGAGGACTCCCGCCAGATCCTGCACGTGGGCTACGGCGACTCGCTGAACGCGACGGATGCGGCGGGGGTCCCCCTCCACGACCGCTTCCTGGACGTGGTCGCCGCGCATCAGGAGCACCACAGCGAGGTGCTGGCCGCGCACATCGGCCGCCATCTGACGCCGTTCGCGGCGGTGCCCGCGCTCTGACCCGACGGCACCCACCGGGCGTGGCAGGATGGGCCGTCGCCCGAGGTGAGGAGCCGTCGATGGTCGGTGTGGGGATCGCGGCCGTCCTGTCGTGGACGCTGCTGCTGGTGCTGCGACACCGGGACCCCCGCCGACTGCGCACCGGCCTCGTCCTGCTGGTGGCGGTCCTCTCGAGCGCCTCCCTGCTCGCCCTGCTCGCCCCGTGGGGTCTGTCGGCCGGCGCCGCGCTGCTCCTCGTGGCCGGGGCCCTCGGCCTGATCGGGACGCTCACCCTCGGGCTGACGGTGGTGATCGGCTCCTTCGCCGTCTCCCGGCAGGAGAGCGGCGCGCTGGGCCGAGTGCTCTCGGGGCTGGGCGGCGTCGCGCTGCTGAGCGCCCCCTGGGGCACGGCGGCCCTGGCCGGGAGCGACAGCGCACTCGGGACCCCCGCGGCCCTGCTCGGTGGGACTCTCGCGATGCATCTGGGGCTCGGCTTCCTGGTCTTCCTGGGCGCCTCGGTCCCCTACCAGCTGTTCCCGTCGCATCGCGAGGCCGCCGCGATCATCGTCCTCGGCTCGACGCTGCGCGAGGGGCGGGTCACCCCGCTCCTGCGGCGCCGCCTGGACCGCGCGGTCGCCGAGCGGGAGCGCCTGCTCGCCCTCGGCATCGATCCGCTCGTGATGCCCTCCGGCGGCAAGGCCGACGCGGACACCCCGGCCGAGAGCGAGGCGATGGCCGCGTACCTGACCGGGGCGGCCGGCGTCCCGCCCGATCGGGTACGGGCCGAGACCTCCTCACGCACCACCGAGGAGAACCTGGTGCTGTCCCACCGGCTCCTCGACGCGGCGGGCCTGCAGGGGCCCCATCTCGTCTCCACCAGCGGGTATCACGCCTTCCGGGCGGCGCTGCTGGCGCGCGGGCTGGGGTTCGGGGACGCGGTGATCGGCGGCCCGACGTCGCTGTCCTACCTGCCCACGGCGACGCTGCGGGAGTTCGTCCTGACCCTGTCGTACCGCCTGCGCTGGGTCCTGGTCGGGCTCCCGATGACGTGCGGGCTGCTCGCCCTGCTGCTGCACGGGGCGTGAGGGGCCCGTCGGCCGCACGATGCGGCTGAGGATCGTGTGAGGATGGGGTCCCGCGCGAGATGAGGAGCTGTGCATGCTGGGAGCGCTGATCGGGACCGCTTTCTGGTGGGGGCTGTACCTGCTGGTCTTCCGCAGGGACCGTCGACGGGTGCGCAACGGACTGCTGCTGCTGATCGCGCTGCACTCGAGCATGTCCACCCTCGCGCTGCTGGTGGAGACCGCGCTGCCGCTGGGAGATCTGCTGGTGCTCGCGGCCGTGCTGCTCGCACTGCTGGGAGTGCTCGGGCTCGCGGTGTTCATGGTGGCCAACGGCCTGACCATGATGCGCAAGGAGGGGCGTTCCCTGGGCAACCTGCTCTCGGGGCTGGCGGGGCTGGCGCTGCTGGGCGCGCCGGCGGTGGCCTGGCTGCTGGTCAGCACCCTCACCCCGGCCGGGCTCGGCGTCGGCGCGCTGTTGGCCCTGCTCTCGCTGCACACGGGACTGGCGTTCCTGGTGTTCCTGTGCGCCTCGGTCCCCTATCAGCTGTTCCCGAAGATGCTGCCCACGGAGGGGATCATCATCCACGGCTCCGGCCTCGTCCGGGGAGGGGTGAGCCGTCTGCTGCGCAGCCGGCTCGACCGGGCGGTCCTCGAGCGCGAGCGGCTGCTCGGGCTCGGCCTCGATCCGCTGCTGGTGCCCTCGGGCGGGCAGGGGGCCGACGAGCCCCGCTCGGAGGGTGCGGCGATGGCCGAGTACCTCGTCGAGGAGGCCGGGGTGCCGGCGCACCGGGTCCGGGCCGAGACCGCCTCCCGCACCACCGAGGAGAACCTCACCCTGTCCCACCGGATCCTCGAGGAGGCCGGCATCGGCGGTCCGTACATCGTCTCGACCAGCCGGTACCACGCCTTCCGGGCCGCGCTGCTGGCGCGCTCGCTCGGTTTCGCGGACGAGGCCGTGGGCGGGCCGACCACCTTCTACTACGTCCCCAGCGCCACGCTCAGGGAGTTCCTCGCGGTGCTCTCGTACCGCAGGCTGTGGTTCGCGCTCTCGTTCCTGCCGTCGCTGGGCCTCGTGGCCCTGCTGGTCCGCGCGGCGGTGCTCAGCAGCTGAGCGTGGCCGCCGCGCGGACTCCGCTGGGTGCGACGCGCGCTCAGCGGCGCTCGTCGAGACGGCGCACGGCGCGCCAGGCGGCGGGGATCAGCACCGCGGCGAGCGCGGCCTTGACCAGACCGCCGGGCAGGAAGGGCCACAGGCCTGCGGCGAGCACGCCGCCCAGGCCCATCTCGGCGCCCAGCACGGCGTTCATGATCATCGCGAGGTACGGCACGCCCACCAGGAAGGGCACCGCGCTGGCGGCCACGAAGCCGGCCAGGGCGAGCATCGGGCGGCGGTCCCAGGCGCGCTCGGCGAACCAGCCGGCCACGAACGCGGCGGGCACGAAGCCGAGGATGAACCCGAAGCTCGGGGACAGCACGGAGGCCGGGCCGCCGCTGAACTCGGCGAACACCGGGGCGCCGGCGACGCCCACCAGCAGGTAGGTCAGCAGCGCCGCGGCGCCGCGACGGGAGCCCAGCGCCGCACCGACGAGGATCAC
>DATGUQ010000030.1:0-2823 GCA_035301145.1 Brachybacterium sp.
CGAGGAGCAGACCGCGCTGATGGCCGTGGTCAAGGCCGACGGCTACGGGCACGGCATGCTCACCGCCGCCCGCGCGGCGATCGAGGGCGGCGCCACCTGGCTGGGCGTCGCCCATCCCGCCAGCGCCCTGGCCCTCGCCCGCGCCGACCTCGACGCGCAGATCCTCACCTGGCTGTTCGAACCGCACACCGCGAGGATCGTGCTGCCGGAGGTGCTGGCCTCCGGCGTGGACGTCTCCGTCGGCTCCCCGGAGATGCTCGCACTGGTCAGCGAGGCCGCACGGGAGGCCGAGCGCCGCGCCCGAGTGCACCTGAAGATCGACACCGGTATGGGCCGCAACGGCGTGCTGCCGTGGCAGATCCGCGAGCTGGGCGCCGCGATGTGGGAGGACGAGTTCATCCAGGTCGCCGGGGCGTGGACCCACCTGACCACCGCCGACGACCCCGAGGATCCGGCGACCGACCAGCAGGTGGAGCTGTTCGACTCGGCCGTCGCGGCGCTCGCCGACGAGGTGGGGCCGATCCCGCTCCAGCACATCGCGAACTCCGCCGCCACCCTCACCCGCCCCGACCTGCACCGCGACCTGGTCCGGGTGGGGATCGCGCTGTACGGCTGCCCGCCCGTGGCCACCGACGTCCCGCTGCGTCCGGCGATGACCCTCACCAGCCGCCTCGCCCTGGTCAAGGAGGTCGGCGAGGGGCACAGCATCGGCTACGGCCGCATCCGCAGCACGGATCGCCGCACCCGGCTGGGCCTGGTGCCGATCGGGTACGCCGACGGCCTCCACCGTACCGGCAGCGACCAGGTGGACCTCGTCGTCCGCACCGAGTCCGGCGACCACCGCGCCCCGCAGGTGGGCCGCATCAGCATGGACCAGATCGTGGTCGACCTCGGCCCGGACTCCGACGCCCGCGCCGGCGACCGGGTGTTCCTCTTCGGCGACGCGGGCGGCGATCCGAACGGCCCCGCCGCCGCGACCGCGGAGGACTGGGCGCGCGCCGCCGGGACCATCTCCTACGAGGTCCTCACCTCCGTCTCCGGCCGCGTCACCCGCGAGGTGCGCTGATGCGCCCGCTGACCGTGCGCACCACGGACGCCGACGGGACCCGCGCCGTGGCCGAGGCCCTGGCCGGAGCGCTGCGCGCCGGGGACCTGCTGGTGCTCGACGGCCCGCTCGGTGCGGGCAAGACCACCTTCACCCAGGGGCTCGGCGCCGGGCTCGGGGTGCGCGGCCCGGTCGCCTCGCCGACCTTCGTCATCGAGCGCGTCCACCCGAACCTGGGGGAGGGCCCCGACCTGGTCCACGTGGACGCCTACCGCCTCGGCGGGGAGGGCGAGATCGACGACCTCGACCTCGAGGCCGACCTCGACCGGGCCGTGACCGTCGTGGAGTGGGGACGGGACCGCGTGGAGCACCTGGCCGACTCCGCCCTGCTGGTGGTGCTGGACCGGCCCGACCGGGTCGAGGACCCGGAGGACCCCGACGAGCCGCGCACCCTGCACCTGCTCCCCAGCGGTCCCCGCTGGGACGAGCAGGCGGCGGCGCACCTCGAGGCCGTGCTCGCCCCGGTCGGCGCCCCCGCCCGCCCCGACTCCGCTCGACCCGCCCCCGCCCGACCCGCCGAGGAGAACCGCTGATGCTGCTGGGGATCGACACCTCCGGGGCGGTGAGCACCGCCGTCGCCCGCGGCGACCTCACCGGGCCCGCCCCCGAGATCCTGCAGGTCCGCTCCGACGCGCGCTCCCGCCACCACGACGAGGTGCTGCTGGCCCTGATCGACGAGACCCTGCAGGCCGCCGGCGCCGAGCGCCGCGACCTCACCGGAGTCGTCGTCGGCCGCGGCCCCGGCCCGTTCACCGGACTGCGGGTGGGGCTCGTCTCGGCGCGCTCGATCGCCGCGGTGCTGGGCGTGCCCCTGCACGGTCTGAGCTCCCTGGACGCCCTCGCCCACCAGGCGCTCGCCGCGCTCGAGCCCGCCGCGGAGGGCCCGGTCACCGTCGGCGTCGCCCTCGACGCCCGGCGCCGCGAGGTCTACCACGCCCGGTACCGGCGCGAGGCCTCCGGCGAGATCCTCCGGATCGCGGAGCCCGCCGTGGGCACCCCCGCCGACGTCGCCGAGTCGCTGACCGCCTGCGACCTGCTGGTCGGCTCCGGCACCGCGATGTACCCCGAGCAGCTGCCCGCCACCGCGCAGCTCGTGCACGTCGATGCCGGTCACCTGATCCTCGCCGCGGCCGCGCTCGCCGCCCGGGGGGAGGACCTCTCCAGCACCGAGCCGATGTACCTGCGCGAACCGGACGCCGCGAAGCCCACCGCGCGCAAGAGCGCCCTGGGCCGCTGAGATGACAGCGCCCGAGGGGGACTCCGCGCGCGCCTGGGCGCTGCGCCCGGCCACGCTGGAGGACGTCGAGGAGATCGCCTTCGCCGAGCTCGCGCTGTTCCCCGACGAGGCCTGGACGGTGTTCCAGCTCGCCGAGGAGATCTCCCACCCCGACCGCCGGTACGTGGTCGCCGCGCGTGGGGCGGACGCGAGCGGTGAGCTGCTCGGCTACGCCGGGATCATGCTCGCCGGCGACCTCGCGGACCTGCACACCATCGGCACCCTCGAGGAGGGCCGGGGGATCGGCCGCGCCCTGCTGGGCTGGTGCGAGCAGCAGGCCCGGGAGGGCGGCGCCGAGCGGATGCTGCTCGAGGTGCGCGAGGACAACGCCCGTGCCCGCGCCGTCTACACCGCCGCCGGCTACCGGGAGATCGACCGCCGCCGCGGCTACTACCGGATCCGCGGCCGCCGCATCGACGCGCTGGTGATGCAGCGGGACCTG
>DATGUQ010000031.1:0-34209 GCA_035301145.1 Brachybacterium sp.
TGCGTGCCGTGGGCGACGTCGGAGAGGAACGCCGCCGCCTCGATGGTCTTGAGGTCGTCGAAGCTCATCGGGATGCCCGGCCCGGGCTGGAAGCGGGCGTAGTCGCCGTGGCCCGGCGCGGCGAGCACCGTGGTGTAGCCGTGCTCGGTGCCGCCGTCGCCGAGCATCACCTCGAACTCGTTCATGCGGGTGAAGGACCAGCGGGCCGAGCCCTCGGTGCCGAACACCTCGAGCGCGTAGTCGCTGCGGTGGCCGTGCGCCACGCGGGAGGACTCGAGCGTCGCCTGCGCCCCGCCGTCCAGCCGTGCCAGCGCCGCGACCCAGTCCTCGTTCTCGACCGGGCCGCGCTCCTCGCTCACCTCCACGGCGCCGTGACCCACGCCCGCGCCGAGCGGCAGCGGGCGCTCCGGGATGAACACGTCCGTGGTCGCGGTGACCTCGGTGAGCCGCTGCCCGGTGACGTGCTGGACGAGGTCCGCGCCGTGCGAGAGCAGGTCCCCGATCACGCCGCTGCCGCCACGCTCGCGGTCGTAGCGCCAGGTCAGCGGCCCGTCGGGGGAGGAGGCGTAGTCGGCGATCAGCCAGCAGCGCACGTTCGTGATCCGGCCCAGCCGGCCCTCGGCGACCATGGCGCGCAGGTGCGCGACCGCGGGGGCGTGGCGGTAGTTGAAGCCCACGGCGGTGGGGAGGCCGGCCCCGTCCCGGGCGGCGGCCGCGGCATCGTGGATCTCCCGGGACTGCGCGGCGGAGACGCCCATCGGCTTCTCGATCCAGAAGGGCTTGCCGGCGCGGGCCGCGGCGACGGCGAAGTCGCGGTGCAGGAAGTTCGGCGAGCAGATCGAGACGACGTCCACCTCCGGATCGGCGAGCACCTCCTCGATGCCCGCCACCGCGCGCTCGAACCCGAACTGCTCGGTCGCGGCGCGCTGGTTCTCCTCGAGCGGGTCCGCGGCCACCACCAGGCGGGGCCGCACCCCCAGCTCGGGGAAGCGGGAGGGGAGGCGCTGATAGCTGCTCGCGTGCAGCCGCCCCATCCAGCCCAGGCTCACCAGGCCGACGCCGATCTCTCGCATGCGGGTGCTCCTCCGTGGTTCGTTCGTCGTCGGCCGTGCATCGCCGGCCGGAGGGTCGTCGGCCGTGGGCCGTCCGCTGTGGACGGCCGGCCGGAGGGTCGGGGGCCCGGGGGAGGGCGGCTCAGCGGCCGCCGAGCTCCTTCTCGATCCGTTCGCGCATCCGCACGTTGATCGCGTCGGCCTCCTCCTCCCAGCCGAACACGCACACCGACACCGGCCCGTCGTACTCGCGCTCGCGCAGGTAGGCGAAGGCGGAATCCCAGTCGATCTCGCCGTTGCCGATCTCGTTGTGCTGGTGGATGCGGGCGTCCACCCCGGGCGGGTTCATGATGTAGCGGTTGCCGACGTTCGCGGTGTGGTCGAAGACGTCCGCGATGTGCAGGTGCTTCAACCGGTCCCCGGCGTAGTCCATCATCTCGCGCACATCCCGGGCGCCGCGCCCCAGGTGGTAGGCGTGCGGGAAGCAGAACTCGTAGTTCAGCCAGTCGCGGTCCACGCCGCGGATGATCTGCACGGCCCGGTCGTTCTCCTCGACGAAGTCGTAGGGGTGCGCCTCGATCGTGCACTCCAGGCCGTACTTCTCGAAGACGGGCACCAGCTCCTCCATCGACCGGTAGAACTGGCCCTCGCTCTGCCGGGGCCGGTTCGGGTCGCCCGAGAACTCGGTCGCGATCAGCGGCAACTCGAGCGCGTCGGCGATCTCCAGCAGCCGCTTCCAGTTGCGCACCTGCGCCTGGCGCTCCTGTTCGTCGGGGCTGGCCCAGTCGAAGACCGGGTTGAGGGTCCAGATCCTCACCCCGGTGTCCTTCATCGCCTGCTTCACCTCGGCGATCTGGTGACGGTCCACCTTTGGGTGGTGGTGCCACTCGTGGAAGTCGGCGCGCGGGGAGAGCTCGAGGTACTCGTAGCCGAGCTCGGCGGCCTTGCGCAGCTCGCCCGCGACCGAGAGGTGCGGGTGGTACATGGACGGGTCCAGCAGGATCTTCACCATCGGGGGCTCCTTCTCACTTCACGCCCAGGCCGCACTCGGCCAGGAACTCGCGGGTGGCGATCGCGTTCGGCAGCGGCAGCGACGGGTCGCAGGGGTAGAGGTCCTGCTCGCAGATCACGTACAGCTCCCGGTCCAGCGTGGTCAGCTTCTGCACCAGGTCGCGCATGTCCGGCAGACCCTTCGGCGGGCACACCGAGGCGCCCTTGGCCACGGCCTCGCCGAAGGGCCAGTCCTTCTCGTGCGCCTCGCGGGTGATGTCCGGGTCGAAGGCCTTGATGTGGACGTAGCCGATCCGCTCGGGGTACTCCTCGATCATCATCACCGGGTCCCCGCCGCCGTAGACGATGTGCCCGGTGTCCAGGCAGAAGCTCACCAGCTCCGGATCGGTCGCCTCGAAGATCCGGGCGATCTCCTCCGGGGTCTCGATGTGGGAGTCGCCGTGGGGGTGCAGCACCATCGTGAGCCCGTAGTCCTCCTTGAGCAGCTTGCCCAGGCGGTTGGCGTTGTCCACGTAGAGCTTCCAGGCCTCACCGGTGAGTTCCCGCTCGTCGGTGAACTCCCAGGTCTTGTCGTCGCGGTACAGCGGCGGCAGGTGCACCATGTACTCCGCGCCCACGGCCGCATGGGTCTCGGCGATCGCGCGGAAGGTCTTCTCCGTCTCCGCCCAGGCCTCCTCCTTGTGGAGCACGCCCCAGCCGGTGCCGGCCACGACCCGGAAGCCGTGCTCGTCCATCACGGACCGCAGCTGCTTCGCGTCCTGGGGGAAGTATCCCCAGGGTCCGGTCTCCATCACGGAGAAGCCGGCCTCTGCCATCTCCGCGAGCGCGGTGCGCCAGGGGATCTGCTTCTCGTCCTCGGGGAACCACACACCCCACTGGTCGGGGCACACCCCGATGGTGAGCTTGTCGAACGGCGGCTCGGGGTTGCGGGAGCGGTCCGGGCGGTCGGAGGCGGCCGGAGCTGCCGAGGCGGTGGTGCCGGGGGTGCTGGTCATGCGGACTTCTCCTTCGAAGGTCGGGGCGGTGGGGTCGGAGCGGACGGTGGGGTCGCAGCGGGCGGCGGGGTGAGGGACGTTTCCCGGGTTCAGGACCCATGCCCGGATCAGCATGAGTCCTGAACGGTGGGAACCTGTGGCAGCGCCCCGCGGAACGGGCGTGGCACGGGACCGACGCCGCCCCGTGCGGCCCGTGGCGGCGCAGGGGTCAGTCGTGGGTGGGGAAGCTCATCGAGGACTCGACGGTCTCGTTCTGGGAGGGCCAGCGCGTGGTGACGGCCTTCTGGCGGGTGTAGAAGCTGACGCCCTCGGGGCCGTGGGCGTGGTGCTCGCCGAACAGCGAGTCGTTCCAGCCGCCGAAGGAGTAGTAGCCCACCGGGGTGGGGATCGGGACGTTGATGCCGATCATGCCCACCTGGATCTCGTCCTCGAAGCGGCGCGCGTAGTGGCCGGAGTCGGTGAAGATCGCGGTGCCGTTGCCGAACGGCGAGGCGTTGACCAGGTCGATCGCCTCGTCGAAGTTGTTCACGTGCATCACCACCAGCACCGGCCCGAACACCTCCTCGGTGTAGGTGGGGTGGTCGGCGGGCAGGTCGGTGATCACGATCGGGCCCACGAAGTTGCCGTTCTCGTGGCCCTCGACCACCAGGCCGCGACCGTCCACCACGATGGTGGCGCCGGCGGCCTCGGCCTCGTCGGTCATGCGGATCACGCGCTCGCGGGCGTCCGGGGTGATCACCGGCGGCATGTCGGTGCTCGGGTCATCGCCCGGGCCCACCACCAGCTTCTCGGCCTCGGCCCTGATCGCGGCCATGAACTCCTCGTGCGCATCGCCGACGGTCACGGCGACCGGGACGGCCATGCAGCGCTCGCCGGCGGAGCCGAAGGCGCCGGAGGCGACCTGGGTGGCGGCGAACTCGATGTTCGCATCCGGCATCACCACGGCGTGGTTGTTCGCCCCGCCGAGGGCCTGGACCCGCTTGCCGGCCGCGGAGGCGGTGGCATGGACGTGCTTGGCGATCGGGGTGGAGCCCACGAAGGAGACAGCTGCGACGGCGTCATGCTCGCACAGCGCGTCGACGACGGTCTTGCCGCCGTGGATCACCTGGAACACGCCGCTGGGCAGCCCGGCCTCCTCGTAGAGGCGGGCGACGATGTTCGAGGCCGACGGGTCGCGCTCGGAGGGCTTGAGGATGAAGGCGTTGCCGGTCGCGATCGCGATCGGGTGCATCCAGAACGGCACCATGGCCGGGAAGTTGAACGGCGTGATCCCGGCGACCACGCCGAGCGGCTGACGCACCGTGTGGGCGTCCACCCCGGTGGAGACGTTCTGGGAGAACCCGCCCTTGAGGTCCTGGGTGATCGAGGTGGCGAACTCGAGGGTCTCCAGGCCGCGGGCGATCTCGCCCTTCGCGTCGCCGACGGTCTTGCCGTGCTCGCGCGAGATGACCTCCGCGATCTCGTCGGTGTGCTCGATGATCAGCTGCCGCATGCGGTAGAGGATCTGGGTGCGCTTGGCGAGGGAGACGCCGCCCCACTCCTTCTGCGCGGCGGCCGCCACCTCGACGGCGCGGTCGACGGTCGAGGCGTCGCCCAGGTACAGGGTGCCCACCTCACCGCCGGTCGCGGGGTTCATGATCGGCTGGGTGGAGCCGGATCCGGGCTCCTCGCGGCCGTCGATCCAGTGCGTGATCTCGTATCCCATGGGTGCTCTCCTTGCGGGTCGGGCTGTCGGTGGTGTCGGGGGTGGGGCGCCGGGGTCGGCAGCGCTGCGCGGGGGCAGGGCGTCGGGCACCGGGCCCGAGGACCGGGTGCGGGCCGGTCAGTCGGTGGGGTGCTCCGCGGGGCGGAGGTAGTGGCGCTGCGGGGCCTGCTGCTGCTCGTACTCGACGCGGGCGGACTGCGTGGACTCGAGCGTCGAGACCTCCGAGACGGGCACGTCCCACCAGCCGTTGCCGGGCGGGTTCGGGCCGTACAGGTCCGTGTTGACCACGATCGCGGTGGCCTCGGCGGAGCTCTCGGCGCGGCGATAGGCCTCACGGAACGCCGCGGTGTCGGAGACCTCCTGCACCTCGATCCCGTACGAGCGGATGTTCGCGGGGATGTCCAGCGGCACCAGGCCGCCGTCGAGCAGTCCGGACTTCTCGTCGCGCATGCGGTACTTCGTGCCGAAGCGCTGGCTGCCGTGCGACTCGGACAGCGAGCCGATCGAGGACCAGCCGTGGTTCTGCAGGATCACCAGGATCACCTTCACCCGCTCGGAGACGATCGTGGCGATCTCCTGCGGCGCCATCTGGAAGGTGCCGTCGCCGATGATCGCGACCACCTCGGAGTCCGGGGAGGCCATCTTCGCGCCGAGCGAGGCCGGCAGCTCGTACCCCATGCACGAGTAGCCGTACTCGAGGTGGTACTGGAGCGGCGAGCGGGCCTTCCACAGCGCCTGCAGGTCCCCGGGCATGGACCCGGCGGCGTTGATGACGATGTCCTCGTCGCCCATCAGCTCGTTCAGGGCGCCGAAGATCTCCGTCTGTGCCGGGAGCTCCTGGTCGTGCGGGGCGAAGCAGGGGGCCACGAGCTCCTCCCACTCGGCGCGCAGGGCGCGGGCGCGCTCGACGTGCTCGGTCGGCGCGCGATACGCGGAGGCGACCGACGGGCCGTCGCCCGAGGCGGTGCCCGTCGCCGCCGTGTCGTCCGCTGCGGAGGCGGCGCCGTTCGCTGCGTGCCCGGCCGACGCAGTCCCCGCGAGCGCCGCCCGCAGCGCGTCCAGACCCTCGCGGGCGTCGGTGACGACCATGGTCGCGGAGTGCTTGGCCGCGTCGAAGGCCTTGACGTTGAGGTTCACGAACCGCACGTCGGAGTTGCGGAAGGCGGTGTGGGAGGCGGTGGTGAAGTCGGTGTAGCGGGTGCCCACCCCGATCACCACGTCGGCCTCCGCGGCGAGGTCGTTGGCGGCGTTGTTGCCGGTCGAGCCGACGCCGCCCAGGCACAGCGGGTGGTCGGCGCTGAGCGCGCCCTTGCCGGCCTGGGTGTCCAGCACCGGGATCGAGGTCGCGTCGGTGAAGGCGGCGAGCGCCTCGCTCGCCTCGGAGTAGATCGCGCCGCCGCCGGCGATGAGCACGGGCCGCTGCGCGGAGCGGATCACCTCGGCCGCGCGCTGCAGCGCGGCGGGCTCGGGGACCGGACGGGCCACGTGCCAGGTGCGCTCACGGAAGAACTCGAGCGGCCAGTCGAAGGCCTCGGCCTGCACGTCCTGCGGCAGGGAGAGGGTCACGGCGCCGGTCTCGGCGGGATCGGTGAGCACGCGCATGGCCTGCATGGCCGCCGGGATCAGCTGCTCGGGGCGGGAGATGCGGTCGAAGTAGCGGGAGACGGGCCGGAAGGCGTCGTTGACGGAGACGTCGCCGCCGGTCTCGTCCTCGAGCTGCTGGAGCACCGGGTCCACGGTGCGGGTGGCGAAGATGTCGCTGGGCAGCAGCAGCACCGGGATGCGGTCCACGGTCGCCAGCGCCGCGCCGGTGAGCATGTTCGTCGAGCCCGGCCCGATCGAGGCGGTGCAGGCGAAGGTCTGCATCCGGTTCCTCGTGCGGGCGTAGGCCACGGCGGTGTGCACCATGTTCTGCTCGTTGCGGGCCATGTGGAAGGGCAGGGCGCCCTCCCCGTCGGCCGGGTCCTGGGTGTTCTGCAGCAGCGCCTGGCCGAGCCCCGCGACGTTCCCGTGGCCGAAGATGCCGAAGGCGCCGGGGACGAACCGCTCGCGGACGCCGTCGCGCTCCGCGTACTGGGCCGCCAGGAACCGCACCAGCGCCTGAGCGACGGTCAGCCGGATCGTGCCGTGCGGGCGGGCGCTCCGGACGGATGCCTGGGGGTTCTCGCTCATGCTGCCTCCGTTGTGCAGGTCCGCCGCGCGAGGGGCGGTTCGTGGGTGGCACCGTCGGACGCGGTCCACTCGACGGTGAGTTCGTCGCACACCAGCATGGACCGCCTGCGCACCCATGTCAACACATTGTCAGGACAAGATTCTCCCGATCGATGTGGCTGGTCGTGGGCCGTTCTCCCGTCCCGCCAGGGAGGTCGCCCCTTCCCCGGCCGTGATCTCCTGTGCTAGCTTGCCGCCACGTCCGCATGGTTCGGCCCAAAAGACCGAACAATCCATGATTCCCGACGAGCTTCGGCCTGACATGAACCGCTCGGGCGGGTCCCGCGGCTCCCGGGAACGGCCACACACCCACTGCGCGGCAGCCCGCCCGGTGCCGCGCCTCGACGCTCCTGCGTCGCCTCACGTTCCAAGGAGGGAACATGAGCACCATCCCCGCAGCGGAGAACGCCCGGATACGAGAACTCGTGCGCTCGACCCCGGCCTCGGGGCCGAAGCGCTCGATCGGCCTGCTCGCCGTCGTCGCCTGCCTCGGCGGCTTCCTGTTCGGCTACGACACCGGCGTCATCTCCGGCGCGCTGCCCTACATGCTCATGCCGGAGTCCGCCGGCGGTCTCGAGCTGAACTCCGTCGAGGAGGGCATGATCGGCGGCATCCTGCTGCTGGGCTGCGCCGTCGGCGCCGTCGTCGGCGGCCGGATGTCCGACCGCTACGGCCGCCGCCACAACATCCTGGTGCTCGCGGCGGTGTTCTTCGTCGGCGCCGTGGGCTGCGCGATCGCCCCGAACCTGGTGCTGATGTACATCGCCCGCTTCGTGCTGGGCCTCGCCGTCGGCGGCGCCTCGACCACGGTGCCCGTCTACCTCTCCGAATCCGCCCCCAAGGAGCAGCGGGGCATGCTCGTGGCCGTCGACCAGCTGATGATCGTCACCGGCCAGTTCGCCGCCTTCGTGATGAACGCGATCATCGCCTCGATCCAGGGCGGGCCCGCGGCGGAGGTCGTCGAGGACCCCTCCGGCACCTACCAGGCCGGGGACGTCGTCTCCTGGAACACCCTGGCCGCGATCGGCGGGGTCACCGTGGGCGACGGCAACGGCCACGCCTGGCGCTGGATGCTCGCGATCTGCTCGCTGCCCGCGATCGCGCTGTGGATCGGCATCCGGATGATGCCGGAATCCGCGCGGTGGCACGTGCGCCGCGGCGAGGTCGCCGAGGCGATCGGGTCCCTCAAGCGGATCCGCGTCGAGGGCCGGCACGACGTCGCGGTCGAGACCGCCGAGATGGTCGCCAACCAGCGCCTCGAGGAGAAGCGGGAGAAGCTCAGCCTGGGCCATGCGATCAAGGTGCCGTGGCTGCGCTCGATCATCGTCTTCGGCGGGATCTTCGCGATCCTGCAGCAGCTCACCGGCGTGAACACGATGATGTACTACGCCCCGCGGGTGCTGATGGCCGCCGGCTTCGACGCGCAGGCCTCGATCATCCTCAACGTCTTCACCGGCCTCGCCTCGGTGATCGGCTCCGGCCTGGGCCTGATCGCGCTGCGCCACTTCGGCCGACGCCAGGTGCTGCTGGTGGGCCAGACGGTCCTGACGCTCTCGCTCGTCGCCATGACCGCGATCTTCCTGCTGGGCATCCATCCCCACATCGACGCCTCCGGCGCGGTCTCCGAGGACATCCCCGGGTTCGTCCCCTACCTCGTGGTGGTCGTGATCGTGCTGTTCATGCTCGGCATGCAGGCCGGCCCCGGCCCGGTGATGTGGGTGATGCTCGCGGAGATCTTCCCCAACGCCGTGCGCGGTGCCGCCAACGGGTTCGCGGTGATGATCCTGTGGATCACGAACATGCTGGTCACCTTCCTCTTCCCGGTGATGATGTCCGGGCTGGGGCCGGTGTTCACCTACGCCCTCTTCGCCGCGATCAACATCTTCGCCGTCATCTGGTACTACGTGCGGATCCCGGAGACGCGGAAGTTCACGCTCGAGCGCATCGAGTGGGAGTTCCGCGAGGCGGGCGGTGTCATCCGCCTGCGCTGACCGTGTCCGTGGGGCGCCCGGCCGGACGCACGCGCCGCAGCCCACGGATCCCCAGCTGTCCCGTCCCCAGCTCCCCCGCTCCCGGAAGGACCCGTCCCATGACCTCCACCCCGCTCTCCGTCGCCGTGATCGGCGCCGGCATGGCCGGCAGGACCCACGCCAACGCCTGGCGCCAGGCCGGCACCGTCTACGACCTCGGCCTGCCCCCGGTGCGCCTCGCCGCGATCGCCGACGCCCACCTCCCCTTCGCCGAGGACGCCGCGGCCCGCTACGGCTACGAGGAGGCCGTCGGCGACTGGCGCGATGTCGCCGAGGACGACTCGATCGACATCGTCTCGATCGTGGTGGGCAATGCCCTGCACCGCGAGATCGCCGAGGCCATGGCCGCCGCCGGCAAGCACGTGCTGTGCGAGAAGCCGCTCGCAGGCACCCTCGAGGACGCCGAGGCGATGGCGGCGCTCGAGCAGGAGCACCCCGACCTGGTGCTCGCCACCGGCTACACCTTCCGCCGCAACGCCGGGGTCGCGATGCTCGCGAAGCTCGCGGCCGACGGGGCGCTCGGCGAGGTCGCCCATCTCGACGGCCGCTACTGGTGCGACTACGGGGCCGACGAGAACGTGCCCATGGCCTGGCGCTACCGGGGACCGATGGGCTCGGGCGCGCTCGGCGACGTGGGCTCCCACCTGGTGGACTCCGCCGAGCTGATCCTGGGCCCGCTGGTCGAGGTCTCCGGCGCGCAGCTCACGCAGACCATCCCCGAGCGGCCCGTCGCGAGCGGCGCCGTCGCCGGCGGCCGCGGCGTCACCGCCGACGCGGACGCTCCGAAGGAGGAGGTCGAGAACGACGACGTCGCCACCTTCACCGCCCGTTTCGCCTCCGGTGCGGCCGGCACCTTCTCCGTCTCCCGCGTGGCCCGCGGCCTGCCCAACTACAAGGCGCTGACGGTGCTGGGCGCCGGCGGCACCGCGAGCTGGTCCCTGGACCGCACCGGCGAGATCCAGCTGGCCGACGGCTCCTCGCCGGAGGGACTCGGCGGCATGCGTCAGGTGCTCGTCAACCCCGAGTTCCCCTACTTCGAGAACGGCTCCTCGATGGCCTTCGGCGGCGTGGGCCTGAACCAGATCGAGCAGTTCACCTACCAGGCGCACGCCTTCCTGCAGCAGGTCGCGGGCATCACCGAGGGCGCCCTGCCGCGCTGCGCGAGCTTCGCCGACGGCTGCCGCCAGATGCGGATCCTCGACGCCGTCGCCCGCTCCGCCGCCGCCGGCGGCACCGCCATCCGGATCGACTGAGCCCCGTCCGCCCCGTCGGTCCCACCACCTACTGCGAAAGGACCCCGCCATGGCCTTCACCTACGGCGCCTACACCGCCTGCCTGCAGGACCGCACCCTCGAGGAGGCGCTCGACGTGCTCGCCGCGGCCGGCCTCGGCGGTGCGGAGATCAACACCGGCGGATTCATCCCCGCACCCCACGCGAACGTCGACGCGCTGCTCGCCGGCGACCGCGCCCGCACCGAGTTCCTGCAGGTCTTCGAGGACAGGGGCGTCGCGCTGACCGGACTGACCGTCTCCGGCAACCCGCTGTCCCCGCTGCCCACCGAGGGGATCCCGCACGCCCACGACCTGCGCCGCACCATCGAGCTGGCCGGGAAGCTCGGCGTGCGGGACGTGGTGGCGATGTCCGGCACGCCGGGCACCGACCCGGGTGCCCGCTACCCGGCCTGGATCGTGAACCCGTGGAACGGGATCGACCTGGAGATCCTCGAGCACCAGTGGTTCGTCGCGGCGCTGTTCTGGAAGGAGATCGACGCGCTCGCGCGCCGGCACGACGTGCAGGTCGCGCTCGAGATGCATCCGCGCAACCTCGTGTTCTCGCCGCCCAGCTTCGAGCGGTTCGTCGAGCTCGTCGAGCCGACGAACATCGGCGTGAACCTCGACCCGTCCCACCTGTTCTGGCAGCAGATGGACCCCGTCGCCTGCATCGAGCGGCTCGGCCGGCACGTCACGCACGTCCACGCCAAGGACACCGCCGTGCTCCCGGGTGCGCCCGTGCGCGGCGTGCTCGACACCGACTTCGGGCCCGTCCCCGAGGACCCCGCGCGGCGCACCCCCACCGGGATCGGGCACTCCTGCTCCACCTGGCCGGAGGACCCGGCCTGGCGCTTCGTGGCGCTCGGCGAGGGGCACGACGTGGAGTACTGGACCGGTTTCCTCACGGCGCTCGCTGCGACGGACCCGGACCTGAACGTCAACATCGAGCACGAGGACGCCGCCTTCGGCCAGGTCGAGGGCCTCGAACGCAGCGCCCGCACCCTGCTCGCCGCCGCCGACGCCGCGGGCACCTGACCAGCGTCGACGGCGCATCCCCGCGCCCGATCCCGACGACCCCGCACACCGTCCCCCCGCCCCACACCCACCCAAGGAGCCTGACATGCCTCTCGTCCGCATCACCCAGCACGACGTCCGCACCCCCGCGCAGTCCCGCCAGCTGGCCGACATCGTCCAGGACGTCATGCTCGAGCTGTTCGACGCGCCGCCCGGCGACCGCTACCAGATCATCGAGACCCTCCCGGTCGGCTCCATCCTCGCCGAGGACACCGGGCTCGGGATCGAGCGCAGCGACGGCGTGGTGATCATCCACGTCACCCAGCAGGGACGCAGCACCGCGCAGAAGCAGGCGATCTACTCCGCACTCGCCGAACGGCTGGCAGCCGCGGACCTCGTGCGCCCCGAGGACCTCATCGTCTCCGTGGTGCACAACGACCGGGAGGACTGGTCCTTCGGGCTGGGCCGGGCCCAGTTCCTCACCGGCGAGCTCTGACGGGGCGGGCGCGCCGGCGGCTCCATCGCCCACCGGCGCCCCGGCACCGCACTCGCTCCACCGACCAACAATCATCGCTATATGTCTGGACAAAGGATCGGCCCCGTGGGATCATGGGAGCATCCGCCGGACCGCCGGGCACCGCCGCACACGGCAGCAGCCGCATACGGCACCGACGCAGACGCAGGGAGGCATGGAGACCCATGGCAGCAGACCTCGACATCATCACTTTCGGCCGCAGCGGTGTGGACATCTACCCGCTGGAGATCGAGAAGGGCCTCGAGGACATCCACAGCTTCGGCAAGTTCCTCGGCGGCAGCCCGATGAACGTGGCCGTGGCCGCAGCGCGCCTCGGCCACAACCCCGGGGTGATCACCGGCGTGGGTGATGACCCGTTCGGCCGCTACGTGGTCAAGGAGATGGAGAGGCTCGGCGTGGACAGCCGCTTCGTCGTGACGGATCACGAGCACAACACGCCGATCACGCTGTGCGAGATCTTCCCGCCGGACGACTTCCCGCTCTACTTCTACCGTCAGCCCACCGCGCCGGACCTGCAGGTCGCTCCCGAGCACCTCGACCTCGAGGCGATCCGTCGGGCGCCGCTGTTCTGGTTCTCCGGCACCGGGCTGTCCGAGGAACCCAGCCGCGCCGCGCACTTCGCGGCGCTCGAGGCTCGCGGCCGCACCGAGCACACCGTCTTCGACCTCGACTACCGGCCGATGTTCTGGTCCGGCATCGAGGAGGCCCGCGAGCAGTACCGCGAGGCGCTGAAGCACACCACCGTCGCCGTCGGCAACAAGGAGGAGTGCGAGGTCGCGGTGGGGGAGACCGAGCCCGAGCGTGCCGCCGACGCGCTGCTCGAGGCCGGCGTGAAGATCGCGATCGTCAAGCAGGGCCCCAAGGGCGTGCTCGGCAAGACCGCCGACGAGCACGTGGTGGTCGCCCCGAACCTGATCCAGGTGATCAACGGCCTCGGCGCCGGCGACAGCTTCGGCGGCTCCCTCTGCCACGGCCTCCTGGCCGGCCAGGACCTCGAGACCATCCTCACACGCTGCAACGCCGCCGGCGCGATCGTCACCTCCCGCCTGGAGTGCTCCACCGCGATGCCCACCAGCGAGGAGATCGACCTGCTCATCGACGGCGGGGACCCGAACCACGGCCGGAGCGTCGAGGAGATGCTCAGCGCGCTGCGCAACCGCGGCGTCGTCGAGCCGGCCGGCGAGGAGGCGGCCCGCGCATGAGCACCGCACACACCACTGCCACCACCACCGACGCGACCGCGCCCGGCACCGCCCCTCGCACGGACGAGTTCGTCTCCACCTACGAGGACGTCACCCGCGTGCGCATCGAGGACCCGGGCCGCTTCGCCCGCCTCGCCGCCGCCCGCCGGCGCCGCACCGTCGCCGACACCGACGGCACGATGATGATCATCGCCGCGGACCATCCCGCGCGCGGCGCCCTCGGCGTCGGCTCCCGCGGCCAGGCCATGGCCAGCCGCACCGAGCTCCTGGACCGCATGCGTGAGGCGCTCGCCGTGCCCGGGGTGGACGGCGTGCTCGGCACCGCCGACATCCTCGAGGACCTCCTGGTCATGGGCGCGCTCGAGGACAAGATCGTGTTCGCCTCGATGAACCGCGGCGGGCTGCAGGGCGGCTCGTGGGAGATCGAGGACCGCTTCACCGCCTACGACGCCGCCTCCATCAAGGCGGCCGGCTTCGACGGCGGCAAGATGCTCACCCGCATCGACCTCGAGGACGACCGCACCCCGTTCATCCTCGAGGCCAGCGCGCAGGCCGTCACCGACCTGGCCCGCCACGAGCTGATCGCGATGGTCGAGCCGTTCATGTCCGGCCGCCCCGGGGGACCGGGCACGAAGATCATGAACGACCTCTCGCCCGAGGCCGTCATCAAGTCCATCCACATCGCCCAGGGCCTGGGCGCCACGAGCGCCTACACCTGGCTGAAGCTGCCCGCGGTGGACGACATGGAGCGCGTCATGGACGCGACCACCATGCCCACCCTGATCCTCGGCGGCGATCCGGCCGACGACGACCCCGTCGCCCTGCGCGCCTCCTGGAAGCGCGCCCTGGACCGGCCCAACGTGCGCGGGCTGGTCGTCGGCCGCACACTGCTGTACCCGGCCGGGGACGACGTCACCGCGGCGGTGCGCGCCTCGGTCGACATGATCCGCTGATCCTCACCGCGAGAAGGAGAGCACCCATGACCGCTGCGTCCGAGTTCCATCTGCCCGCCGGCTCCACCGGCAACAGCACCTACGAGACGATCGTCGACCCCGGCGCGCGCGAGGGCTGGGTGCACACCGGCCTGCGCGTGCTCGCCCTCGCCCCCGGCGGGAGCGAGGTCGTCACCGCGAACGGCGTCGAGGTGATGGTGGTGCCGCTGAACGGGGGCTGCGACGTCGCCGTCGACGGCACGACGCACACGCTGCGCGGCCGGGAGGACGTCTTCGCCTCCGCGACCGACGTGCTGTACGTGCCCGTCGGCTCCCAGCTGACGATCTCCTCGGCGGGCGGCGGCCGCTTCGCCCTCGCCTCCGCGGTGGCGACCGGCTCCCACCCGGTCGCGCTGATCCGCGCCGAGGACGTCCCCGTCGAGATCCGCGGCGGCGGGAACATGACCCGCATGGTGCGCAACTTCGGCACCGTCGGCGCCTTCGACCAGATGGACTCGCTCATCGCCTGCGAGGTCATCACCCCCGGCGGCAACTGGTCCAGCTACCCCGCGCACAAGCACGACGAGACGGTCGACGACGGCGAGCATCGTGAGTCGGAGCTCGAGGAGATCTACTACTACGAGATCCAGGACGCTCCCGGCGGCGGGCCCGGCTTCGGGTTCCACCAGACCACCGCCAGCGCCGACGACAAGCCCATCGACGTGCTCACCGAGGTGCGCAGCGGCGACACCGTGCTGGTCCCGCACGGCTGGCACGGGCCCTGCGCCGCCGCCCCCGGGCACGACATGTACTACCTCAACGTCATGGCCGGCCCGGAGGCCGAGCGGGCCTGGAACATCACCGACCACCCCGACCAGACCTGGGTGCGCGGCACCTGGGACGATGCCGGGATCGATCCCCGACTCGAAGGAGAGTCACGATGACCGCAGAGCAGAACATCGGGCAGGACACCGTGCACGAGACCGCGCCCCCGCAGCCCGGCCCGCAGACCGCGCCCCCGCAGGACGTCCGCGTCGGGGTGATCGGCGTGGGCCGGATGGGCGCCGATCACGTCGAGCGCATCTCCCGCCGCATCAAGGGCGCCCGCGTGAGCGTGCTCAGCGACTACCTGCGCGAGACCGCCGAGAAGGTCTCCGCCTCCGCACCCGGCTCCCGCGTGGTGGACACGCCGGAGGAGGTCATCGCGGCCGACGACGTCGACGCCGTGCTGATCGCCAGCCCCGGCCAGTTCCATCACGACCAGGTGCTGGCCTGCATCGCGGCCGGAAAGCCGGTGCTGTGCGAGAAGCCGCTGGCGATGAACCCCGCCGACGCCCATGACGTGGTCCGCGCTGAGCACGAGGCCGGCCGCGCCTACGTGTCGCTGGGCTTCATGCGCCGCTTCGACGCGGGCTACGGCGAGCTGAAGGATGCGCTCGAGGCGGGGGACCTGGGCACCCCGCTGATCCTGAACTGCAAGCACCGCAACGCCGATGTGCTGCCCGGCTTCACGAACGTGCACATGGTCTACGACTCGGCCGTGCACGAGATCGACGCGATCTCCTTCTTCCTCGAGGAGCCGGTGGTGTCCGTCCAGACCCTCACCGGGCGCAGCACGGAGAGCGCGCCGGAGGGGCTCAGCGATCCGATGCTGCTGCTGTTCCGCACCGCCTCCGGCACCGTGGTCACCGACGAGCTCTACGTCAGCACGGGATCCGGCTACGAGGTGCGCACCGAGCTCGTCGGCTCCCAGGGCGTCGCGACGATCGGCCAGGAGTCCGGGCTGGTCACCACGCAGCAGCCCGGCGGCCGCTGGGGCGGCACGGTCCCGGCGGACTTCCGGCCCCGGTTCGTCGACGCCTACGACGCGGAGGTCCAGGCCTGGGTCGCCGCGGTCGCCGACGGCAGCTTCGTCGCGCCCCGCTCCGCCACGGCCTGGGACGGCTATGCCGCGGCGGCCGTCTGCGAGGCGGCCGAGCGGTCGCTCACGGCCGACGGGGCCGTCGAGGTGGCCCTGCAGGAACGCCCTCGCTGAACCCCACTGCCCGTATTCTCGGAGCCGGGCCCGTCATCGCTCGGGCTCGTCGCCGACCCGGTGGGCCCGCACCGCGGCGGGCCGGCCCTGACCCGAAGGAGAGTGTCGTGGACAGCGCTCCCACCCCCAGCGGCTCCGCCGTCGGCTCCGCTGCCGGATCATCTGCCGGCTCCGCTGCCGGCCCGTCCGCTGCCGGCGCTGCGGCCGGCCTGGCCGGTGGCCCGTCGGCCGCTCCCGCTGCCGCCGAGGGCGGCCCGATCACGCTGGATCTCGCGATCGACCGCGACAGCTCCACCCCGCTGTACCTGCAGCTGGCCGGCGGCATCGAGGACGCGATCCGCAGCGGCGTGCTCGGCCCCGGCAGCCGGCTGGAGAACGAACTGGCGCTGTCCAAGCGGCTGCGCCTGTCCCGGCCGACGGTCCGCCAGGGCATCCAGGAGCTCGTGGACAAGGGCATGCTGGTGCGCAAGCGCGGCGTGGGCACCCAGGTGGTGCAGGCGCCGGTGAACCGGCAGGTCGCGCTGACCTCGCTGTACGACGACCTGCGCACCGCCGGGAAGGCCCCGCGCACCGAGGTCGTCGAGTACCGGATCGGTCGGCCCTCCCCCGAGGCCGTGGACCGCCTGCAGCTGGCCGCGGGGGAGCAGGTGCTGGACCTGATCCGCGTGCGCTACGCCGACGACGAACCTCTGGCCGTCATGCGCAACACGATCCCCGAGCGGATCGCCCCCACCCGGGCCGAGCTCGCCGCGAACGGACTCTATGCCTGCCTGCGCGAAGCCGGGATCACCACCGTGCTCGCGCACGAACGGATCGGCGCGACCGTCGCCGACGAGGAGCACGCCGAACTGCTCGACGAGGAGCTCGGCGCTGCGCTGCTGACCATGGAGCGCAAGTCCTTCGCGAACGACGGCTCCGTGGTCGAGTACGGCTTCCACGTCTACCGCGCCTCGCGCTACTCCTTCGAGGTCACGCTCGTGGACTCCTGAGCAGAGGCGCAGCGCGCGGTGCTCGGTGCTCGAACCTCGGTGCTCGGTGCTCGGTGCTCGGCGCGCGGTGCTCGGTGGCCGCGCACGACGTTCGGTCGATCGCTGCTGCGCTGCCGCGCTGGGGCGTCCGAGGGCTCGCAGCCGCGGAGAGGGCCTCATGGCATTGCGCCGAGCATGATGGCGCCGCGCTGGGCGGGTGCAGCCGGCTCGGCCGGTTCGGCCGGCTCGGCCGGCCCTGCGCGCCGACGCGCCCTTCGCTCGCGTGCATGTTCGCACGGCTAGCGTCTTTGCGGATCTGCAAATTCGTAAGCCTCTGCGCATCTATGTGCCTGTTCCTGCGCCTGTGTCGGTCCCGGTGGCAGCGGAGGCCACGGGGATGCCTCCGAAGTGTTCAGCATGGGCTCTCCGAAGGCCGTGCAGACATCCCATGAAAGCACTGCGGCAACGCGAGTGCGCCGGGATGCGCGCCCGAGATGTCGGGCCGACGTCCCGCCATCCCGTCACGACATCTGCAGGGCCTGTTCGCGGGCAGGTCTCGGCCATCCGTCCTATGTATTGCCGGCGCTGTGACAGTGGGCTGCCCGCGATCGGCACGTCCCGGCAGTCAGTGCTTCTCAAGCGGCGCAGTACTGCGGGCTCCGGTTGACAATCATAGGATCACCGGGCAGTCTTCTTCTGATCCTCGATGTCGAGGGGACAGGGAAGGAAGACCGTCGATGACGACACTGTTGACGAGGAAGTCACCCGATGTCATGACCGAAAGTGCTTCTCGTCGCATCAGGGAGCCCCGCGCGGACCGCGTGCTCAACGTGGTGCTCCTCGTGCTGCTGGCGCTCTTCGCGATCACGATCGTCTACCCGTTCATCTTCATCGTCAGTGCATCGCTCTCGGACCCGCTGGCCGTCTCCCGCGGGGAGATGTGGCTGTGGCCGGTGGATGCCTCCGCCGCCGCCTACGAGGCGCTGCTCGACTACCCCGAGATCCCGCGGGGCTTCCTGAACTCCCTGCTCTACTCGGGCACGGCCATGCTGCTGGGGACTGCGGTGACCACGATGGGCGGCTATGCCCTGTCCCGCAGCGACCTGGTGGGGCGGAACATCTTCACGCTGCTGTTCGTGTTCACGATGATGTTCTCCGGCGGGATGATCCCCATGTACCTCGTCGTGGGCCAGTTGGGGATGCTGAACACCCCGTGGGCGATCATCGTCCCGACAGCAGTGAGCGTGTGGCAGCTCATCGTCACACGCACGTTCTTCCAGACCACGATCCCGAACGAGCTGCTCGAGACATCACGCCTCGACGGAGCATCGGACCTGCGCTTCTTCGCGCAGATCGCCCTCCCGCTGTCGAAGCCGATCATCGCGGTCAACCTCCTGCTGTACGGGGTGGCGACCTGGAACTCGTACTTCCCGGCCCTGATCTACCTCACCGACGAGAGCCTGTACCCGCTGCAGCTGATCATGCGGAACATCCTGCTCGAGAACACCTTCGACCCCTCGAAGATCCCGGGGATGGATGCCGCGCGTATCGCGGAGATGCAGCGCCTGTCGGATCAGCTCAAGTACTCGCTGATCATCATCGCCTCGATCCCTCCGCTGATCGCCTACCCGTTCGTCCAGAAGCACTTCGTCAAGGGCATGATGATCGGCTCCCTGAAAGGTTGAGTGAGCATCCGTGAGCACGGAGACCGGAAACTTCGTCGATCAGCTGCGCTTCGACGACGACAAGACCGAGAAGAAGACGCTGCAGCTCGAGGGCCAGCGGAAGGTCAGCCTGGCGACGCGGCTGAAGGGGAGCTGGCAGCTGTACCTGCTCCTGCTCCCGGCGCTGGTCTGGCTCCTCGTCTTCGCCTACTGGCCGATGTACGGGATCCAGATCGCGTTCCGGAACTACACGCCCGTCGGCGGGCTGAGCGGTTCCGAATGGGTGGGACTGGACCACATCATCCGGTTCGTCGAGAGCCACAACTTCTGGCCGCTGCTGAGGAACACGCTCGTGCTGGCGATCTACGAGCTCATCGCCGGGTTCCCGATCCCGATCATCCTCGCCCTCGCGCTGAACGCCGTGCGACAGAAGTACTTCTCCCGCGTGGTCCAGCTGATCACCTACTCACCGAACTTCATCTCCGTGGTGGTGGTCGTCGGCATGATCGTGATGCTGATGGACCCTCAGGCCGGCATCGTCAACCATGGGCTGAAGCTGGTGGGCATCGCTCCGCCCGACTTCCTCACGGACCCCGGCTGGTTCCGTCACATCTATGTGTGGTCGGGCGTCTGGCAGACCGCCGGGTTCAGCGCGATCATCTACCTCGCTGCGCTCTCCTCCGTCCCTCCGGAGCTGCACGAAGCGGCGAAGGTCGATGGCGCCACGCATCTGCGCCGGATGTGGCACATCGATGTGCCGGCCATCCTGCCCATCGCGATGGTGCTGCTGATCCTGAACGTCGGCACCATCATGAGCGTCGGGTTCGAGAAGGTCCTCCTCCTGCAGAACCCGATCAACCTCACCACGTCGCAGGTCATCGACACGTACGTCTACCAGGTCGGGCTCAACAGCCCGATCCCGCAGTACAGCTACGCGACCGCGATCGGGCTGTTCCGCAGCGTGATCGGTCTGATCCTGCTGCTCACGGTCAACCATCTGTCCAAGCGCATCACCAAGGCCGGCCTGTTCTGATCCGACCTGCATCGACGCAGCATCGTCCCCCGTTCCGGCGGCGCCCGCCGCGCGAAGAAAGGACCTCTCATGACCATCACCGCCAACCGCCGCACCGTCCTCAAGGCAGGTGCCGCCGGCCTGGGTCTCGCAGGGGCGGCCCCTGTCCTGGCAGGCTGCTCCGGGGACTCCGTGCCCGGCGGCGGAAGCGGCGCCGCCGCCGAGTACGAACAGGGCAGTGCAGCCCTCGAGGTCGAACTCGGCCCGGAGATCGAAGGCGTCAACTACCCCGAGGACTACGTCGGCCCCAAGCATCGCGAGCTCGAGCCGTTCGGTGACGGCGAGACGGAGTTCTCCATGCTGGGCCGCTCGATCCCCGGTCTGTCCTACCCGGAGAACTACTACGCGAACCTGGTCGAGGAGAAGACGGGCGTCAAAGTCGTCTACCAGGACGTCCCGCTCGGCGACGACGGACAGACCACGGTGAACGCGATCCTCTCCGGCGGGGACCTCCCGGACGCGATCATGAGCGGGATGGGACTGTTCACGCCCTCGCAGGTCGCGATCTACGGCGAGATGGGGATGTTCGTCCCGGTCGACGAGCTGATCGACCGCCTCGCGCCCCATATCCGGGAGATGTTCGAGCAGTTCCCGGAGATGCGCTCACTGTTCACCGCTCCGGATGGCCGGATGTACGCGGTGCCGTCGATGAACGACTGCTACCACTGCAAGACCGGCGAGGTGCGCACGTGGATCAACTCGGATCACGTCTCCGCGGACGAGCACCCTCAGACACTCGCCGAGTTCGAGTCGCTCATGTCCGAGATCAAGGAACACCCGGACCGCAGCGCCGGTGATCCGCTGGTCATCACCGACAGCACCACCGTGCCCGCGCTGTTCAACTTCTTCCTCGGTTCCTTCCTGCCGGTCTCCACCACTCATCTGCTGCTCGACGGCGGCACCGTGGTGTGGGGTCCCTCGCAGGAGGGATACCGGGAAGGGCTGTCGTGGATCCAGAAGCAGTTCCGTGACGGGATCTTCTCGGCCGACATGTTCGCGCTCACCCAGGAGCAGGTGCAGCGGCTGGGCGATTCGCCCGACGGGCCGGCCTTCGTGGTCGCCTACGGCAACAGCGCCGGGAACTTCACCGCCGTCGACGATCCCTCGGAGGAGCGCAACCCGGGACGGATCATGGTGCCGCTGGTCCCGATGGAGGGCCCGAGCGGGGTGCGCACCTGCGACTGGGACTGGTACCAGATCGGCTCGCCGAACTTCGTGATCACTTCGGAGTGTGAGGACCCCGAGACCATGATCCGCTGGGCCGATTACCAGTTCGAGCTCGAGATGACCATAGCGATGGGTGCCGGGGAGAAGGGCGTGGGCTGGGACTTCGCGGACGAGGGGACGCTCGGGATCGATGGCGGCCAGGCCGTCTACACGCGCATCCCGAACGAGCTCGACAACCAGGTGTGGTGGGAGTGGGGGCCGTTCTACAAGTCGGCCAGTCAGCGCCACGGCGAGGCCGTGGATCCGGACGTCCCCACCATCGAAGGGGTGCTGTACGAGGCCGGAGCGGCGTACGAGCCGTACCGGATCCCGAAGGAGAAGAAGGTCCCGCCGCTGATGTTCACGATGGACGAGTCCGGTCAGGTCGGCGAGACGGAGACGAACCTGATCCAGCACCTCGAACAGTTCTTCGCCGCCATCGGCACCGGGCGTGCGGACGTCGACGACGACGCGGACTGGCAGGAGTTCCAGGACGGCTTCACCTCGATCGGCCTGGACAACTACCTGGAGATCCAGCAGACGGCCTACGACCGCCAGTTCGGCTGAGCCGCGTCACCCGACGATCCGAGAAGGTGGCCGGGCGCCCGTCAGGGCGCCCGGCCACCGCGTCGTCGGGTGCATCGATCAGCTCTCGGGCACCTCGGTCGGGGCTCGGTAGGCGTCGGTGAGATCCGGGACGGGGGCGTCGCCGGCATCATGGACTGCCACGTGCTCGACGACGGCGCCGTCCCCGACGGTCTCGATCCGCAGCGAGGATGCCGTCACCGGGTGCTCGAGACGGTGGATGCGCCGCACCCCGATCGTCCCGCCCTCGGCCAGCAGCCGCCCCTGGCCGTCCAGGATCCGGTGGGAGGTCACGCGCTGACCCTCCTCGAGCCGTTCGGACAGCTCGACGTGGTCCAGCCGCACCGGCCCGCCGAGGTCCACGTCGGCGCCGCCCGCGGCGGCACGGACCGTCCCCTCGTGGGGCGAGCCGAATCGGTCGCGCAGAGCCTGACCGAACTCGGTGGCGCGGGCGTGGTCCGCAGGGTCGATCCGGCCGCGGCGGTCCGGCGGGATGTTCAGCAGGAGGCCCGCTCCCAGCCCGATCGAGCGGTCGTGGATGCCGAGCAGGTGCGGGAGCGTCTTGGGCTCCTCCCCGGGCTGCCAGAACCAGCCTCGGCGCAGGGAGACGTCGCACTCGGGCGGGAGGTAGCGGGCCTCGGCGGTCTCGACGACGTCGTCGTCGTAGTTGTTCAGGTCCGCGGAGCGGGTCACGTACTGGACCGGGTCGGCCGCGAGCCCGTCCTCGTTGCCCACCCAGCGGATCGTGGCCGGGCCCATGTTGAACACCATCGCGCCGGGCTGGAGCTCATCGATCAGTTCGCCGATGCGGTCCCAGGCGTACTCGCGGCCCGCGGAGCCGGCGCCGTCGAACCACAGCTCGTGCAGCGGCCCGTAGCCAGTGCACAGCTCGCGCAGCTGGGCGAGGTAGAACTCGTCATAGGCGGCCGGATCCTCGTACTGCGGGGCGTTGCGGTCCCACGGGGAGAGGTACAGGCCGAGCTTCATGCCGTGGCGGCGGCAGGCCTCTGCCACCTCGGCCACGACATCGCCCTTGCCGTCCTTCCAGGGGGAGGAGGCCACGGAGTACGCGGTGGTGGCGGTGGGCCACAGGCAGAAGCCGTCATGGTGCTTCGCGGTGAGGACCACGTACTTCGCCCCGATGTCGCGGGCCAGGCGCACCCACTCGTCGGCGTCGAGATCGCTGGGGTCGAAGATGTCCGGGGAGAGGGTTCCGTCGCTCCATTCCTTGCCGGCGAAGGTGTTCACGCCGAAGTGGAAGAAGACGCCGAAGCCGTCTCGCTGCCAGGCGAGCTGCTCGGGAGTGGGGACAAGCGGATGCGCCGTTGCGGTTTTCATGGCACCAGTCAATCAAACCTCGGGCCTTTGAGGGAAGGAACGGCGAGGCGGTGCCCGATGATCGGGCGCTCTTGGCAGAATGTCGGCGGATACATCGGGTCTCTGCTGAGGTGGATCTGCCACGAAGCGGCTCGCTCAGGTAGCGTCACCCACGGCGCGGAACCCGGATTCCTGTTCTCTCCGCCGGGAGTCCGCCCGTCCCGGGGGATCCGTCCGTCCGCACGCTCCAGGAGGACTGCATGGCTGAGACCGGTGGGCACGGCGGCCCGCAGCGGGTGCCGAGCTGGGTGATGTCGGCGAACGAGGTGATCGAGCGCCTCTTCCTGTTGGTGCGCATACACCTCCTCTGGCTGGCCCTGACCATGCTCGGACTGGTGGTGTTCGGTCTGGCGCCCGCCACGGCGGCGGCCGCCGATGCTCTCCTGTCCTCGCGTGGGGGTCACCGTCTGCGCGTCGCGCCCGTGATGTGGGCGAGCTATCGTCGGCACCTGCTGCGGGCCAACGTGCAGATGCTGCCGTTGATGGCGGTGCAGCTCGGAGCGCTCGCACTGCTGACGATCGCGCTCTCCGGGGAGGTCACCTCGGGGCCGGCGATGGCGGCTCTCACGATCGTGGCCGCGGTAAGTCTCGGCTGGGCGACCGCATCCCTCGCAGCGATCCTCGCCAGCGCCCGTCTCCGCCGCCAGGATCTGGTGGTGACCTGGCGCCTCGCCCTGCTCATGCCCGGCGCGATGCCTCTTCGCAGCATCGTCCTCCTGGTGACCTCGGCGCTGTGGGCGGTCGTGTCCGTGCTGATCGTGCCGCTCGCGGTGCTGGTCGGTGCCGCGGCGGCGCTCGATCTGGTCATCGGCCTGTTCGCTCGGAGGATCGAGGACCTGCTCACCCAGATCGATCACGCCCGGAGCGCGCAGACCTGATGCACCCAGGTGCCGCGATCCGGTCGGGCGCCGCATCGCCGACGGTGCCGCGCAGGGTCTGCGTCAGTCGACGGTGGCCTGGCCGGTCTCGGCGTCGATCGTGACCTCCTGGGGGTCGTCGCCGGAGCCGATGTCGAACTGGTACTGGGTCCTGCCGTCGTCGTACTCGAGCTTCCAGCTGCGGATCGGCCCGTCCACCTCCTCGGTCGCGATCCCGCTGGCTTCGTCGTAGCTCATCGGGCCCTCGAGGTCGACGGGCTGCTCCTGATCGTCGGTCCGCTCCTGCTCGTCGGTGACGACCTCGCCCGAGACGGCGTCGATGACGACCTTGTGATCGGTGCGGTCCACGAGGATCTTGACGTCCCACTGCCAGGCGCCGGCATCTTCGTCGTAGTCGAGCTCGACGGCGTGGAGAGTGCCCTGGCCTGCGGCCTCCTCCGCTGTGGAGACCGCGTCCTCGGCGCTCACCGGCAGGGTCTCGCGGCTCCAGGGCCGTACAGTCCGACGGGCCGAGCGGCCCGCGTCACGAGACCACGTCGGCCCTCGTCGGTGCCGGGATCTCGGCGTCGAAGGGGATCATCGGCCGGTCGATGCGGGAATGGCCCAGCCGCAGCAGGTCCTGGTCCACGCCGCCCGGGGTGAGGGCGAGCAGCCAGTCCGCGGCGGCCTCGTACTGGTCCGGCTCGAGGTAGCCCATCTTCACGGTCACGATGTCGAAGCCGGTCATCGACAGGCCGAGCCGCGCGAACATCCCCTTCGACGCCCACTGGGAGCGCCGGCCGGTGACCACGACCGTCAGACCCGTCGGCCGTGCGGTGGCGAGGGCGTCCGCTGCGGCCGACGGCTCCGCATCGAGCACCCGCAGCGCGGCCGCGCGACCCGTCGGCCCGGACTCGTCCAGCGCTGCGACCTCGACGGCGAGCGGCACCGGCCCGGGCTCGCGGGCGTCGATCTTGCCTCCGACCTGGACCGTGAGCCGCCCGCCCACGCCGGCCGACCAGGCGGCGTCGGTCGTGGACGGGTCCACCAGCGAGACCATCAGTGCGCTCACCTCGTCGGCGCGGATCTCGGGCCGCCCGGCGAGGCGGGCGAGCGCGTACGTGGTGTCGTCGGCCCCGCCGGCGCCCGGGTTGTCCCCGGAGTCGGAGATCCAGAACGGGCGCGCCGACGAGGCGATCGCCTGGTCGAGGCACTCGTCGAACGTCCCGGTGGGGGCGACGAACTCGAAGGCGTGCCGTTGCTCCCACACCGCCGTCGCGAGCTCGAGGGCCGCGCTCTCGACCGCCTCCGCCCCGTCCCCGAAGGCGACGATCGCGGCCTTGCAGCGGGGCTGGTCCGCCCAGGCGAAGCCGATCCAGTAGGACACGTCCGTGACGCCCTCGCGCTCGGTGAGCTCCGGGATCCGCGCGTACAGCGACCTCGCCGGCTCGATGCGGGTGGAGGTCTTCTCCCCGGGAAGCAGGATCGGCACGTGCACGAGCGCCTTGTGGGGGCGCGCGCCGCCGTCCCGCACCCGCGCGGCGGTCGCGACCAGGTCCCGCAGGCCGCGCTCGCGCGTCTCCCAGGCATCGATGTGCGGGGCATGGCGATAGCAGGTCATGAGGTCGCAGGCCTCGAACAGGGTGTGCGAGACGTTGCCGTGCAGGTCCATCGCGGTGCCCACCACCGTCCCGGGACCGATGACGGCGCGGATCGCGGTGATCAGGTCGCCCTCGGCGTCGTCCAGGCCCACCACGCTCATCGCGCCGTGGATGTCGAAGAAGAAGCCGTCCAGCGGCGCCTCCTCGACCGCCGCGGCGAGGCCGTCCACGATCTCCGCCTTCCAACCCTCGTACACCTCGCGGTCCAGCTGCCCGCCGGGCAGGGCGCGGGCGTGGAGCACGCCGACGTACTCGGCCGCCTCCCGCAGCTGCCGGCCGGTCTCCGAACCGTCGGTGAAGAACGGGAAGCGGTCCAGGATCTCCGGGGTGCCGCGGCGCACCTCGAAGTCCGTCGCCGAGGAGCGGTAGGGGGTGAACGTCGAGGACTCGATGGCGATGCCGGCGAGGGCGATCCGGGGCAGGGCGGTCATGTGCGGGCTCCTCCAAGAGAGGCCGTGCGGCCGTTTCGGGGTCGGGAGAGGTCAGTTCGAGGGGGCGTCCGGGATCGGCAGCGGCGTGGAGCGGCGTGCGATCCGGGTGAGGCCGATCAGGGCGGCATCGCTGCCGGCGGCGGTGGTCTCGATGAGCAGCTGCTGCGTGGTCATCGCGAGGCTCGAGTCGTAGATCGCGCTCCGCACGGCGGCGACGTAGGCGTCGACGCCGGAGAGCGCACCGCCGAGGACCACGGCGGACGGGTTCAGGAAGTTCACCAGGGAGGACAGGGCCGTCCCGAGCTGTTTGCCGGAGCGGCGGACGGCGGTGGTCGCATCCGGCTGGAAGGTCTGCGCGAGGCCCGTGACGTCGCCGATCGAGGAGATGTCGAGCCCCTGGCCGATGAGCTCCCGGCGGATCGCGGCGCCGCTCGCGACGGTCTCGAGGCAGCCGGTGCGGCCGCAGGAGCACTGCCGGCCCTCCGCGCCGGGCACCGGCACATGGGTGATGTCGCCCGCGACCCCAGCGCCTCCGTGGACGAGCTGGCCGCGGGAGATCAGGCCCGCGCCGATCCCGGTGCCGGCCTTGACGTAGATGAGGTCCGGGATCGACTCGTCGCGCGCGATGAACTCGCCGAGTGCGCCGGCGCGGGCGTCGTTCTCCACCTGGACCGGGAGGCCCAGGGACTCCTCGAACTCGTCCACCACACGGGTGCCGTGCCAGCCCGGCATGCGGGCGGGGGCGATCAGCTCCCCGGTCAACGAGGACACAGGGCCGGGCAGTGCGATCGCGGCGGAGAGGAGCCGCAGATCCGGGAGGTCCGCGACGAGGGCGTCCAGGCTCTCCCGCAGCGCGGCGATCGTGGCCGCGGGGCCGTCTGAGATGTCCACGCGGGTCTCACGCACCCGGAGGAGGGTCTCCCGTGCTGTGCTGATCCCGAGTCGCAGATGGCCGCCGCCGAGCTCGGCCACGAGCCAGGCCGCATCGTTGCGGACCACCTCGAGCCGGGCCGCGCGGCGCCCGCCGGTCGAAGGACCGTCGATCACTTCCCGGATCGTCCCCGCGTCCAGGAGCCGACGGACCAGGTTCGAGGCCGTCGACGCCGAGATGCCGAGGTGGGAGCTCAGCTCCGCGCGGGACGAGACCGTTCCGTCGACGATCAGCGCGAGGGCGCGTCGGGAGCTCTCGGAGGTTCTCGGGCTGTGCGGAGTCTCTGGCGGCATGTGGTCACCTTCTCACGCCAGGAGGAGCAGTTCTTGCATTCGACTTTATGCAGAACTGGCATAAGAGAGGCGGAAGAAGGGTAACGGTTCGATAACGGCAAGCCAAAAAGGGATGAAGTGGCCTGGCGCACATGATCAGATGGGCGATGTTGCGCCAGGCACACGATCGAGGTCGCCGCGACACGAGGTGCGGCGGGAGCGTCCGTGTCGAGCTGCGCGGCATCGAGGGCACCTCGGCGACGCCGGGGACGGCCCGAGCGCCGGACCGCACCAGCGGGAAGGTCCAGACATGACAGTGGAAGGGACAACGATGATGACGTCGACCCCGCGGCTCGCACACCGGTTCGCCGCCGGTGCGGCCGCCCTGATGCTCGCCCTCGCCGGATGTTCAGGCACGAGTTCCACCCCGGAGGGGGCCGCCGCGGACGGCGCGTCGGTCTCGGTGGCCATGACGACGCCGACCTGGATCCTGCCGATCTCGCAGCCGGGCAAGACCCAGGGCGAGAACGCCATCTTCATCGAGGGCCTGTACCCCTCGCTGTTCTCCTACGAGCTCGGCGGCGCCGACGAGTACAACCTCGACCGCGAGCGCTCGATGGCCGACTCCGTCGAGGTGTCCGACGACGGCCTGACGTACACGATCACCCTCAAGGACCTCAAGTGGTCCGACGGCGAACCCATCACGAGCCGCGACGTGGAGTTCTGGATCAACCTGGTGACGGCGAACAAGGAGGAATGGGCCTCCTACACCGAGGGCGGGTTCCCGGACAACGTCGAGGCGTTCGAGGCGACCGACGAGAAGACCTTCACCATCACGACCACCGAGGCCTACGCCCCTGGGTGGTACATCGGCAATCAGCTCAACGCGCTGACCCCGATGCCGCAGCATGCGTGGGACAAGACCTCGGCGGACGGCGAGATCGGTGATCACGATCGTGACCCGGAGTCGGCGCAGGAGGTGTTCGACTTCCTCGTGACGGCCGCCGAGGACCCCGCCTCCTACGCCTCCGACGAGCTCTGGGACACGGTCTCCGGTCCGTGGGAGCTGGGCGAGTACACGCCGGGCGGGGAGTTCACCTTCGTGCCCAACGAGGCGTACGAGGGCGAGGACCGGCCCACACTCTCCGAGGTCGTCTTCAAGCCCTTCACCGACGACAACTCCCAGTTCAACGTGCTGCGCTCCGGAGGGATCGACTACGGCTACATCCCCGCCGGTGCGCTCGAGCAGAAGTCCGTCGTCGAGCAGGCGGGGTACACCGTCGAGCCGTGGCACGGCTGGTCGATCACGTACATGGCGTTGAACTTCGCCAATCCCGAGACCGGCCCGCTGTTCGAGCAGAAGTACCTGCGCCAGGCGATGCAGCAGCTCATCGATCAGGAGAGCATCTCCGAGGTCGTCTGGAACGGCACCGCCGCACCCACCTGCGGCCCCGTCCCGCAGGAGCCGGGTTCCGCCGGCACGACGGACGGCTGCGCCTACCAGTTCGATCCGGAGGCCGCGGTCCAGCTGCTCGAGGACAACGGCTGGGACGTGGAGCCGGACGGCGTGAGCACGTGCGCGGAGCCCGGTACGGGCGAGGGGCAGTGCGGCGAGGGCATCGAGAAGGGCGACGGGCTCTCCTTCACCGTCGTGAGCCAGTCCGGGTTCACCGCCACGTCGCGGATGATGGCGGAGATCCAGAGCCAGTTCGCCCAGGCCGGGATCGAGCTGAACATCCAGGAGGTCCCCGACTCCGTGGCGGTCAGCCAGGTCTGCGAGCCCGGTGAGGAGTGCACCTGGGACATGTCCTTCTTCGGATCGCAGGGCTCGTGGTACTACCCGGTGTACGCCTCCGGTGAGCGACTCTTCGCGACCGACGCCCCCGTGAACCTGGGCAGCTACTCCGACGAGACGGCGGACGAGCTGATCAAGGACACGAAGTTCTCCTCGGACCCCGAGGCGCTCGAGAAGTACAACGACTACCTCGCCGAGGATCTCCCCGTGCTGTGGATGCCGAACCCCGTCAACCGCGTGAGCGCCTTCTCCTCCGACATCACCGGGATCTCCCCGCAGGACCCGATGCTCTACATGTATCCGCAGGACTGGACGCGCGGCTGAGCCGCTGCCCGGGGGCGGGTGCGACGACCTCGTCGTGCCCCGCCCCCGTTCCCCCACCGATGACCGGCCTCGACGCTCGGTCATCGGTACCGCCCCCGGACCCGGAAAGGAAGCGCGCAGCCGATGTGGCAGTACGTCCTCCGCAGATGCGGTCAGGCAGTCGTGGTCGTCATCCTGGTCACGTTCCTCACCTTCCTGCTCCTGCACAACCTCCCGGGCGGCGCCGCCCGGAGCGCGTTGGGCCTCGGCGCCACCCAGGCCCAGATCGATGCCTACAACCAACAGATGGGGTACGACCAGCCGTTCGTCACCCAGTACCTGCTGTACCTGTCGCGCCTGTTCTCGGGTGACCTCGGCTTCTCGTTCCAGATGAACCAGCCCGTCGCGGACCTCATCCTCCAGCGCCTGCCCAAGACGATCCTGCTGTCCGTGCTGGCGGCCGCGGTCGCCCTGGTGATCGCGGTGCCGCTCGGCGCGCTCCAGGCCACGCGGCGGGGGAAGCTGCCCGACTACCTGATCACCTGGGTGGCGCTGTTCGCCTACGCGACGCCGCTGTTCTTCTCGGGGATGCTGCTGATCGTCCTGTTCTCCCAGACGATCCCGATCCTGCCCCCGCAGGCACCGCAGGGCTTCGGAGTGGCGGACATCCTCGCCGACTGGAAGGGGCTGATACTGCCCGTCGGCACGCTCGCGATCGCGACGCTCGCCGCCTACACGCGGTACGTGCGCTCGACGATGATCGACAACCTGCAGGAGAACTACATCCGCACCGCGCGGGCCAAGGGCCTGCCGGGCTCGCGGGTCGTGATCCGCCACGCGCTGCGCAACAGCCTCTTCCCCGTGATCTCCCTGCTGGGCATGTACATCCCCGTCCTGTTCTCGGGCGCACTGGTTGTCGAGCAGCTCTTCAACTACCCGGGCATGGGGCTGATGTTCTGGCAGGCCACCCAGACCCGGGACTTCCCGATCCTGCTCGCCACGACCACGATCGTCGCGATCGCCACGGTGGTGGGCTCGCTGCTGGCCGACATCGCCTATGCCGTCGCCGATCCCCGAGTGCGTCTCAGCGGAGGTGCAGAATGACCTCGCCCATCACCTCGCCAGGTCCAGGACCCGAGGGCCGCACGCCGTCGGACGCACCGCGCGTCCGCCGGCGGCGCCGCAGCAGCCTGGGCCGCCAGGGCATCGAGGTGTTCCTCGAGAACCGCCTCGCCGTCCTCGGCCTGCTGCTCATCATCGGCCTGGTCGCCTTCAGCTTCGTCGGCCCCCTGCTGCACCGGACGGACCAGGTGCACACGAGCCTCGCGGACGCCTACCGCCCACCGGGCACGGACGGGTTCCTGCTCGGCTCCGACGGCGTCGGGTACGACCAGCTGGGCCGCCTCATGCTCGGCGGCCAGACCTCGCTCATCGTCGGGCTCGCAGCCGGCCTGCTGGCCACTGCCATCGGCACCGTGTGGGGAGCGACGGCCGGCTTCGTCGGCGGATGGGTCGATGCCGTGATGATGCGCGTGGTCGACTCCCTGATGTCGATCCCCGCCCTGTTCCTGTTCATGCTCATCGCCACGATCGTCACGCCCACGGTCCCGATCCTGGTGCTGATCATCGCCGCGTTCGCCTGGCTGAACCCGGCCCGCATGGTGCGCGGGGACTCCATCGCCCTGCGCTCGCGGGACTTCATCGTCGCGATGCGCGGGATGGGCGGGAGCCCTGCTCGCGCGGTGCGCACGCACATCGTGCGCAATGCGATCGGCACCGTGATCGTCAACGCGACCTTCCAGATCGCCGACGCGATCCTCTACGTCGCCTACCTGTCGTTCCTCGGTCTCGGCGTGCCTCCGCCCGCCGCGAACTGGGGCGGGATGCTCTCCTCCGGCCTCTCCGAGATCTACTCCGAGAACTGGTGGCTGATCTATCCGCCGGGGATCCTCATCATCGTGCTGGTGCTCGCGTTCAACTTCGTGGGCGACGGACTGCGCGACGCCTTCGAAGTCCGACTGAGGAAGAGGTGACGACATGAGTGCGCACACGCGACACGAGCACAGGCAGGAGCCCGTCGACGACCGCGGCCCGCTGCTGCGCCTCTGCGATCTCCACGTCGCGATCCCGCAGCGCAAGGGGGTGGTGACCCCGCTGCGCGGAGTCGACCTCACCCTGGAGGCGGGACGCACCCTCGGGATCGTCGGCGAATCCGGCAGCGGCAAGACCATGACGTCGCTGGCGATCATGGGGCTGCTGCCGGGCAACGGGCGCGTCACCTCGGGGCGGATCGAGTTCGACGGGACGGATCTGGTCTCGGTCGACGAGAGCCGGGCCCGTCGGCGCCGTGGCCGCGACATCGGGATGATCTTCCAGGACCCGATGACCTCGCTGAACCCGACGATGACGATCGGGGAGCAGGTCAGCGAGGGGGCGCGCGTCCATGAACGGCTGTCGAAGCGGGACGCCCACACCCGTGCCGTCGAGATCCTCGACCGGGTCGGCATGCCCCGGCCGCAGAGCATCGCGCGGGACTACCCCCATCAGCTCTCCGGAGGTATGCGGCAGCGCGCGATGATCGCCATGGCGCTGGTGAACCATCCCCAGCTGCTGATCGCCGACGAGCCGACGACCGCTCTGGACGTCACCACGCAGCGCCAGATCCTCGACCTCATCGAGGACATCCAGGACGAGTTCGGCTCGGCCGTGATCCTGGTGACCCATGATCTCGGCGTCGTCGCCGGCCGCGCGGACGACGTGGCCGTCATGTACGCCGGTCGCGTCGTGGAACAGGCTCCCGCCGGCACGCTGTTCGAGGACCCCGCCCATCAGTACACCCGTGCCCTGCTGGCCGCCCTCCCGGAGCGCGCCGTCCAGGGCAGCGAGCGGCTCTACGCGATCCCGGGGATGCCGCCGAACCTGAGCGAGCAGATCGAGGGGTGCCCGTTCGCCCCGCGGTGCCATCGCGTCCAGGACGACTGCCTCACCGGGACCGTCCAGCCCGTGCGCATCGGTGAGGCGCACGTGGCGGCCTGCCTCCACCCGGGCGCCGAGGAGGGCGACGACGCCTTCACGAACGCCACCGCCGGGACCGTCGCCGCCGGGCACTCCGCGCACGAGCCGCCGCCCACCGCCGATGCCGGGCAGGACCTGCTCGAGGTCGACGGCGCCACCAAGGAGTACCCCGCCCTGGGCGGATCGATCGTCCGGAGGAAGGTGGGGGTGATCAGTGCGGTCAGCGACGTCAGCTTCACCGTCCGCCCCGGCGAGACGTTCGGTCTGGTCGGCGAGTCCGGGTGCGGGAAGTCCACGCTGGGGCGCCTGGTGGCGATGCTCGAGACGCCCACGTCCGGAGCCCTGCGGCTGGACGGTGCGGACATCACCGGCCTGACCGGGCGCGAGTCCCGCGCCGCGCACCGACGGATCCAGATGATGTTCCAGGACTCGACCGCCGCGATGGATCCGCGGATGAGGATCGACGAGATCCTCACCGAGCCGCTGGACATCCAGAAGGTGGGCACCAGCCGCTCCCGGGCCGAACAGGTCGAGGACCTCGTCGGCGACGTGGGCCTGGCCGACGACGCGCTGGAGCGCTACCCCCACGAGTTCTCCGGAGGTCAGCTGCAGCGGGTCGGCCTGGCCCGCTCCCTCGCCCTGGGACCGCGCCTGGTGGTCTGCGACGAACCGGTCAGCGCCCTGGACGTCTCCGTACAGGCCCAGGTGCTGAACCTGATGAAGGACGTGCAGGCCGAGCACGACCTCGCCTACCTGTTCATCAGCCATGACCTCTCCGTCGTCCGGTACATGTCTGACCGGATCGGCGTGATGTACCTCGGCCACATGGTCGAGCAGGGACCGGCCGAGGAGGTCAGCGCACGGCCGCGGCACCCCTACACCCGGGTGCTCATCGACGCCGTCCCCACCGTCGACCAGCAGGAGGACCGCGACCGTCTGCTCGTCGAGGGCGAGCTGCCCAGCGCCGCCGACCCGCCCTCCGGATGCCGTTTCCGGACCCGGTGCCCGTTCGCCCAGGAGATCTGCGCGACAGCCCCGCCCGTGCACGAGTTCGGCGAGAACGGCGACTCGCACACCGTCGCCTGCCACTTCCCGCTCCCGGCCGACGGCTCGCTCCCCGTCCGTGCCGAGGCCGCGACGTGAACCGCGACAGCGTCATCGGCATCGACATCGGCGGCACGTCGGTCACTGCTGACATCGTGACCTGTGACGGCGAGCTGGTCGCGTCGCAGAGCCGCAGGACCGGTCAGGGGGACGAGGCCCTGGGGACCGTCGCGGCGCTCGTGGCCGATGCGGCGGAGGCGGCGGCGTCCCGGGACATGCGTCTCCAGGGCATCGGCGTGCTCACCCCCGGCCACGTCGAGGAGCGGACGGGCATCGTGCACTTCGCCTCGAACCTCGGATGGACCGAGGTCCCGCTGGCCGCGGCCCTGCGCCGCATCCCGCGGATCGAGGACGTGCCGCTCGCGGTGGGGCACGACGTCCGCTGGGCCGGTATCGCGGAAGGCACCTTCGGCGCGGCCCGCGGGATCCGCGACTACGCCGTGCTCTCGATCGGGACCGGGATCGCGGCCTGTCTGGTGGTGGACGGCGCCGTGCTCTCCGGTGCCTCCGGAAGCGCGGGCGAGGTCGGACACGCGACCGCGGTGCCCGGCGGTGACGTCTGCGCCTGCGGTCGCATCGGATGCCTGGACGCCTACGCCTCCGGGGCCGGCCTGCTGCGGCGCTACGGTGCGCTGAGCGGCCGCACGGATCTGCGTTCCGTCGCCGACCTCCTCCGCCTGCTCGCCGAGGACCAGCACGCCAGGACCGTCTGGGACGAGGCGATCGACGCCCTCGCCGTCGGGCTCTGCACCACGATCATGACGGTGGATCCCGCCGTCGTGAGCCTCGTGGGCGGCGTCTCGCAGGCCGGGGAGATGCTGACCGGCCCCCTGACCGAGCGGCTGACGGCCGAGCTCGGCTGGAAGTCCGTCCCCCCACTGGTGGTGAGCCCTCTGCAGGCCATCCCCGGGCGGGCCGGTGCCGTGATGCTCGGCATGCGCACCGGCGGCGGCGACCGGTACGTCGCCGCATGG
>DATGUQ010000032.1:0-3640 GCA_035301145.1 Brachybacterium sp.
GCGCAGCCGGCCAGGCGGCATCCCTCGGCGATGCCGCGCACGATGTCGGCGATCCGCTCGGGCACCACGGTGCCGCAGGCGATGTAGTCGGTCATGGCCAGCGGCTCGGCGCCCACGACGATGATGTCGTCGACCACCATGCCCACCAGGTCCCGGCCGATGGTCTCGTGCACGTCCATCTCGCGCGCGATCGCGATCTTGGTGCCCACGCCGTCCGTGGAGGAGGCCAGCAGCGGGCGGTCGTAGTCCTTCAGCGCGCTGACGTCGACCAGGCCGGCGAAGGCGCCGATGCCGCCGAGCACCTGCGGGCCGTGGGTCGCGGCGACGGCCTCCTTCATCAGCTCGACGGCACGGTCGCCGGCGGCGGTGTCCACGCCCGAGGCGGCGTAGGTGATCCCGGCGGGGCGCGTGTCCTGGGGGCGGGGGCTGATGTCGTTCATACGTCCTTCTCGGCGAGGGCGGGCCCGGGCCCGGAGGTCTGGAGGATGCCCTGGGCACGGGCGACGGGCTCGGGCAGGGTGACCGGGTACTTCCCGGAGAAGCAGGCGGTGCACAGCGCCTCCTCCGGCTGCTCCGTGGCGGCGACCATCCCCTCCTCGGTGATGTATCCGAGGGAGTCGGCGCCGAGCGAGCGGGCGATCTCGTCGATGCCCAGCCCGTTGGCGATCAGCTCCGCTCGGGAGGCGAAGTCGATGCCGTAGAAGCAGGGCCAGCGCACCGGGGGCGAGGAGATGCGCACGTGGACCTCGGCGGCGCCGGCCTCGCGCAGCATCCGCACCACGGCGCGCTGGGTGTTGCCGCGCACGATCGAGTCGTCGACCACCACGAGCCGTCGGCCCTCGATCACCTCGCGCAGCGGGTTGAGCTTCAGGCGGATGCCGAGCTGGCGGATGGTCTGGCTGGGCTGGATGAAGGTGCGGCCCACGTAGGCGTTCTTCACCATGCCCTGGCCGTAGGGGATCCCGGACTCCTGGGCGTAGCCGATCGCGGCCGGGGTGCCGGAGTCGGGGGTCGGGATCACCAGATCCGCCTCGACGGGATGCTCACGGGCGAGCCGGCGTCCCATCTCGGTGCGCGCCTCGTTGACGCTGCGCCCGGCGATGCGGGTGTCGGGCCGGGCGAGGTAGGCGTACTCGAAGACGCACCCCTTGGGCACCGGCGGCAGCACCTGTTCGGAGCGCAGCCCCTGCTCGTCGATGACGATCAGCTCGCCGGGAGCGACCTCCCGCACGAAGCTCGCCCCGCAGATGTCCAGCGCCGCCGTCTCGGAGGCGACCACCCACCCGCGCTCGAGGCGCCCCAGGACCAGCGGGCGGATCCCCTGCGCGTCCCGGGCCGCGTACAGCGTGGACTCGGTCATGAGGGTGAAGCAGTAGGCGCCGTGCAGCAGCGGCATCAGCTCGCGCAGGGCGTCCGAGAGCGTGCCGTCGGTGTTCAGCAGGGCGGTGACCAGGGCGGTGTCGGTGGTGTTGCCCCGCGCGATCTCGCCGGTGCGCGGGGTGCCGTGGCGCTCCGCGATCAGGTCGAGCAGCTCCTCGGTGTTGACCAGGTTGCCGTTGTGCGCCATCGCCACGGTGCCGTCCGGCCGCGGACCGAGGGCGGGCTGGGCGTTGGACCAGGTGGAGCCGCCGGTGGTCGAGTAGCGCGTGTGCCCGATCGCGATATGGCCCTGCAGCGCCTCGAGGGAGGCCTCGTCGAAGACCTGGGAGACCAGGCCCATGTCCTTGTAGACCATGATCTGGGAGCCGTCGCTGGTCGCGATGCCGGCGGACTCCTGCCCACGGTGCTGCAGCGCGTAGAGGCCGTAATAGGTCAGTTTGGAGACGTCCTCACCGGGGGCGAAGACGCCGAAGACCCCGCAGGCGTCCTGCGGGCCCTTCTCCCCGGGGAGCAGGTCATGGGAGAGTTGTCCGTCGCCACGTGCCACTGCTCCATAGTGCCACAGGCGCCTCGGGCGGCGTCGCCCCGTCCATCCGTCGCGGCCCGGCACCGGGTCGCTCCGCCCCCGGGCGGCCCGAGAGCTGCGACGAGGGTGGTCAGCGCCGCGGCCCCTTGGGCGTGCGATGCCGGATCGCATCGATCACGCAGGCGATCGCCGCGAGCGGGAGGCCGACGAACACGGCGGCCACGAGCATGAAGTTCAACACGCCGGCGATGTCCGCGAAGTCGAACAGAGGCGAGACCAGCAGCGCCGCCACCGCCGGCACGATGAGCGCCAGCGCGACCCAGAACCCCAGCGTCGGGGTACGACGTCGCCGCACGTACACGCTGGTGATGTCCATGTCGGAGAGCTCCTCGGGCGAGGGCTCCCCCGTCGGCGACGCCGCATCGGCCGTCGGCCCCGGGTCCTCGCGCGGGTGCGCCTCCCCTCCGGGGTGCTCGGCGGCCTCGCGGCGGTCGGGGTTCTCCGGATCGTTCACGGTGCTCACAGTCCTCCAGCGGCGTCGACCGCCGCGGCGGCGATCGCCGGGTCGGTCCAGGTGTCGGGGGCGCCGTCCTCGACCGGGGCGCCGGGTCGGCGACGCGCGGAGAGGTGCACCCCGCTCACGCCGGTGCGGCGCACGAGGTCGCCGACGTCGGCGGGGCGCACCCCTCCCCCGGCGCAGATGGCGAGCAGGCCCTCCGCGGCATCGACCATGGCGGCCAGGTCGTCGGCGCCGTCCAGGGCCCGCGCCGCTCCGCCGGAGCTGAGCACCCGATGGATACCGAGGCCGAGCAGGGTCCGCACGGCGGCCTCCCGGTGTGCGCGGTCCGGCAGCGCGTCCACCGCACGGTGCGCGGTGAGGGTGACGCCGCGCATCGCCGCGCTGCCGGCGCGCAGCGCACCGTCGCGGACGGCCTCGATCGCCGGGACGTCCAGCCCCCCGGCCCCGGTGAGGGCGCCGATCACGACACCGGCCGCGCCCGCGGCGACGGTCTCCTCGGCCTGCCGGGCCATCACCGAGATCTCCTCGGCCGAGTACGCGAACTCCTCGGGCCGGTCCAGGAAGTCACCGTGCTCCGCGCGCGAGCGGATCAGCACGTGCACGTCGAAGTGCGGCTTCGCGTCCCGCGCGGCGGCCAGGGCGGACGCGCGCGCCGTGCACTCCTCGACCAGCGCGGAGGGCGGGGTGAGCCCGCCGCGGGCGAGGTCGGTGCACAGCTCCACCCGGTCGGCGCCGGCCAGCGCGGCGACCTCGAGCCCCGCGAGGTCCTCGACGGCGATCTCGACGGCGATGCTCATGGCTCCTCCTGCTCTCGGTCCGTCTCCTCCGCGGCCGCACCCGCACGGGCGGCGCGCACCGTGCGGCGCGGTCCCAGCAGCGGCAGCATCTCGGTCAGGTCGCTGCGCTCCCCGCTGGCGCGCACGCGCCCGTCGGCCGCGGCGGTGGCCCAGTCGAGGTCACCGGCCGCCAGGGCGAGCCAGGTCGCGGCATCGGTCTCCACCACCGCCGGCGGCGTGCCGCGGGTGTGCCGGATGCCGGCGAGGGCCTGCACCGCGGCATAGGGCGGGACCCGCAGCTCGACGGCGCCGCCGGGGTGGTCCTCGGCGAACATCTCCAGGGTGTGGCGCACGGCGGGGGCGAGCACGGCGCGCCCGGCACGTTCCGGCGCGGTGGCCCAGGAGGCCAGTGCGCTGCGTCCCGCCTCGGGATCGGTA
>DATGUQ010000033.1:0-4577 GCA_035301145.1 Brachybacterium sp.
ATCACGGGACTCCTCTCAGGTCACCGGCGCGGCGGCCGCGGCGGTGGTGCGGTGGACGATGTAGTTCTGCAACGAGACGGGGGCGACCCGGAGCCCGGCTGCGCGGGCCCGCTCCGCGCTGCCCGGCTCGGCGTGGACGGCTGCGGTGGCGAGCGCGCCGAGCTCCTGGAGGTGGAGCAGGTCGGCGTCGGCGATGAAGGACCGGACCTCCTCGAGTCGCCCGGAGACCTCGATCGCCGCGCCGCACAGCTCGTCGGTCTCCGCGGAGATCTCGACCCTGCCCTGGTCCAGCAGCACCACGTGCTCGAGCAGGCCGGAGACCTCGTCGATGTGGTGGGTGGAGAGGATCACGGTGCGGGGGTGCGCCGAGAAGTCCGCCAGCAGACGGTCGAAGAACAGCCGCCGGGCCACCGCGTCCAGGCCCAGGTAGGGCTCGTCGAAGAAGGTCAGCGGGGCACGCGAGGCGAGCCCGACGATGATGCCGACGGCCGAGAGCTGGCCGCGCGAGAGCTTCTTGATGACCCGCTTCTCCGGCAGCCGGAACTCGGATACCAGCTCGCGGGCGAGCTCGTGGTCCCAGGCGGGGTGGAGGCCCTCCGCGATGCGCAGCACGTCCAGCGGGCGGAACCCGTCGGGATACTTCTGGCTCTCCTGGATGAAGCAGGTCTGCGTGAGCACCCGTGCGTTCTCCACGGGGTTCTCGCCGAGCACGCGCATCTCGCCGGAGGAGGCGAAGAGCTGCCCGGTCAGCAGCTTCATGAGCGTGGTCTTGCCGGCGCCGTTGCGGCCCAGCAATCCGTGCACCCGCCCTTCGGCGAGATCGAGGGAGACGTCCTCGAGAGCGGTGACGTCTCGGAAGTGCTTGCTGACGTTTCGGGTCTCGATGGCGTTCATCGCAGGGCCTCCATCATCTCGATGAGTTCTCGGGGTTCGATCCCCAGGTGGGCGGCTTCGCGCATCAGGGGGACGAGGTAGGCGCGGGCGAAGTCGTCGCGCCGGCGCTGTCGCAGCCGTGCGATGGCGCCGGGGGCCACGAACATGCCCACTCCGCGCCGTTTGACCAGCACGCCGGCATCGGCGAGCAGGTTCAGCCCCTTGCCGGCGGTGGCGGGGTTGATCCGCAGGAAGGCGGCCAGCTCATTGGTGGAGGGCACCGCGGTGTCCTCCGGATGCGTGCCGTCGAGGATCCCGTCCTCGATCTGCTCCGCGACCGCGAGGTAGAGGGGTTTCGACTCATCCAGCACGCATGCCTCCCCGGTCGTCCGCCGCGGCCACGGCTCCTTGGTTCATTACTCCACTAATGAACCACGGAACCGATGAACCGTCAAGGGGGACATGACGGACGGTGCGTGCGCGGGCAGCGGCGCTCTACCGCGTCGATCCGGCGAGCCGGCGCCGGTGTGCGACGGAGTCCAGCGTGAGCAGCAGAGCGCCCGGCCCATGGGCTTCGGCGATGCAGCGGGGAGCATAGGGTGGAGCCATCCGCCCCGAGCGAGAGGAGCGCCCGCATGCGCGCGATACTGATCGAGTCCGAGGGCGCGGCCCCGCGCCTGCTGGAGGACGCCGACGAGACCCTGCTCAGCGGCGATGTCGCCCTCGACGTGCTGGCCACGGGCCTGAACTACAAGGACGGCATGGCGCTGGCCGGGAAGGGCATCGCCCGCACCCACCCGCTGATCCCCGGGATCGACCTGGTGGGCCGGGTGACGGAATCGACCGGCCCCGCCGCTGAGCGCTTCTCCGCCGGGGACCTGGTGGTGCTCAACGGCGACGGCATCGGCGAGTCCCGCCACGGCGGCTTCGCGACGAGGGCCCGGGTACGGCCCGATGCGCTCGTGCGCCTGCCGGCGACCCTCTCCCCCGAGCGGGCCGCCGCGATCGGCACCGCCGGGTTCACCGCGATGCTCGCGGTGCTTCGCCTCGAGGACGCCGGCCTCACCCCGGAGGCCGGGGACGTCCTGGTCACCGGGGCCTCCGGCGGGGCCGGCTCGATCGCGGTCGCGCTGCTGGCGGGTCGGGGCTTCCGGGTCCTCGCCTCCACCGGCCGGGTCCGGGAGAACGAGGAGTACCTCCGCGAGCTCGGTGCCGCAGAGGTGCTGGACCGACGGGAGCTGTCCGAGGAGACGGACCGGCCGCTGCAGTCGCAGCACTTCGCCGCCGCGATCGACGGGGTGGGCAGCACCACGCTCGCCAACGTGCTCGCGCGGACCCGCTGGGGCGGCACCGTCGCCGCCTACGGTCTCGCCCAGGGACCGGACCTGCCCACCACGGTGCTGCCCTTCATCCTGCGCGGCGTGACGCTGGCCGGGATCAACTCCGTCGAGTGCCCGCTGCCGCTGCGGGAGCGCGCCTGGGACGCCCTGGCCGAGGAGCTCGACGTGGACCTGCTGGACTCGATGACCACCGGCATCGGCCTGTCCGAGGTGATCGACCATGCCGAGCGGATTCTCGCCGGGCAGGTGCGGGGCCGCACCGTCGTGGAGGTGGACCAGTGACCATGCGCGCGATGGCCATCACCGAGGACCACCGCCTCGAGCTCACCGAGATGCCCGAACCGGTCCCCGCCCCCGGCGAGGTCCTGGTCGACGTGGTCGCCGCCGGGGTGAACCGTGCCGACCTCGCCCAGGTCGCCGGGGCGTACCCGCCGCCTCCCGGCGCGTCCGAGCTGCCCGGGCTCGAGGTCTCGGGACACCGCCGCGACACCGGCGAGGCCGTCGTCGCGCTGCTGGCCGGCGGAGGCTACGCCGAGGTGGTCGCCGTCCCCGAGCCGCAGCTGCTCCCCGCACCGGAGGGCCGCGACCTGGTGGAGGCCGCAGGCGTGATCGAGGTGTGCGCGACGGTCGTCTCGAACCTCGTGCTCGAGGCGCACCTCGCCGAGGGCGAGACGGTGCTGATCCACGGCGGCACCGGGGGGATCGGCACGGTCGCGATCCAGATCGCCCGCCATCTGGGAGCACGCGTGCTCACCACAGTCGGCTCCGACGAGGCGGTCGCGACAGTGCGCTCCCTGGGCGCGGACATGGCCTGGAACCGGCACACGACCGATCTGCTCGCCGCGGTGAGGGAGACCGGGGGCGCGGACGTGATCCTCGACGTGGTGGGCGGGCCGACGCTCGGCGACAACGTCGGGATGCTGCGCGAGCACGGGCGCCTGGTCATCATCGGCACCCTGGGCGGGGCCAGCGGGGAGCTGCCCATCGGGCGGCTGATGGGCAAGCGCGGCCGCGTCATCGGCACCACCCTGCGCGCCCGGCGCACCGAGGCCAAACATCAGATCCTCGAGGCCACCGAGGCGCTGGTGTGGCCGCTGCTGGCCGCAGGCGAGCTGGAGATCCCGATCCAAGCCCGCTTCCCGCTCGAGCGGGCTGCCGAGGCCCACGCCGTGCTCCGCGAGGGCGGACATCTGGGCAAGGTGATCCTCGACGTCACGGCGCCCCAGCGCCGGAGCTGATCAGCCCAGCACCTGCTCGAGCACCAGCACGGTGCCGTCCTCGTGGATCGAGTCGGTGACGACGTCGGCGACGTCCTTCACGCCCTGCGGGGCCTGGCCCATGGCCACGCCCACTCCCGCCCAGGTGAGCATCTCGGTGTCGTTGAAGCCGTCGCCGACGGCGACCGTGGAGCTCTCGGGGATCCCGAACTCCTCGCGCAGCGCCTCGAGGGCGCTCGCCTTGGAGATACCGGGGGCGGCCATGTCCAGCCAGGCCGTCCAGCCGATCGAGTACTCGACGCCATGGACCCCGGATTCGGCGATGACCTCGGAGAACTCCTGCGGCGAGAGGTCCGGCACGTGCACGACCACGCGCACCGCCTCGAGCCCCATCAGCTCGTCGAGGTCGCTCTCGATCGCCTCGACCCCGAAGCTCGCGTCCTGGAACCCGGCGGTCGAGCGGAACGTCCCGTCGGACATCTCGACCGCGTAGTGCGCATCGGGGGCGACCTCCCGCAGGGTGCGCAGCGCATGGCCGGGCTGGAACGAGCGGGTGTCGACGATGCGGTGGCCGCCGGCGACCTCCGGATCCATCTCGACGGTGACCGCGCCGTTGGAGCAGACCGCGTAGCCGCGCGTGATCCCCGCGGCCTCGACGATCGGGAGGGTGGCCCCGAGCGAGCGGCCGGTCGCGATGACGACGACGTGCTCGTCCGCGGCCCGTTGCAGGGTGCGGTGCATCGCGGGCGTCATCGCGCCGTCGTGGTCGACGAGCGTGCCGTCGACGTCGAGCCCGATCAGCAGCCGCTGCCCGGCGAGGCCGCTCAGGTGCTCCTCGAGGCGGGTGCGGGTCGCCTCGCGGTCGGTGGTGGCGGTGGAGGTCATGTCCTCCAGCGTGCCATCGGCACCTGACGAACGGGTGGACCGCCGGTGACGAAGAGCTCCCAGCAGACGGCGGAGCGGTCGTGGAGCGGGCATCTCAGGCGGCGCCCCCCACGACCTCGAAGACCTCGCGCCCGCCGAGGTACGGGCGGAGTCCCTCGGGGACCACGACCGAGCCGTCGGCCTGCTGGTGGTTCTCGAGGATCGCGGCGATGAAGCGGGTGGTGCCGAGGGTGCCGTTGAGGGTGGCGACGGGGCGCAGCCC
>DATGUQ010000034.1:0-2551 GCA_035301145.1 Brachybacterium sp.
TGCGGCGGCCTGGCCGGGCACGCCGGTGATGGTCTCCTGCCAGGCCGGGGTGTAGAGCGCCTCGGCGTCGTCGTAGCCCGCCGCCCACTGCCCCGGCAGCCCCTCGCGGCCCACGCCGTACTCGGCCAGCAGCAGGTCGAAGACGGTGGTGACGATGCGGCCGTCGACCGTGCGCACCGGCACGCCGCGGGGCACGTCGCCGCGGCCGCCCTGGCCGACGGTGTCGAACCGCGGCAGCAGCACCTCGGCGACGTCCTCGTGGTGCCCGAGCAGCGACAGCGCCGGGTCGAGGTCACCGAGCTCGAGGTTCCACCGTCCCTCGCCGTCGGCGGAGAAGCGGTGGCCGAGGGTGCCGCCCGGGACGGCGATGTCGCCGCGGGCCCGGTCGAAGAGCATCGGCTTGAAGTCCGCGTGCTCGGTGGTCGCCTCGGCGGTGCGGTGCTCGCCCGCTTCGCTCGCGACCAGGAACTTGCCCGGCACCAGGGAGCCGTCCTCACGCCGTTCGAGCTGGACCAGGAAGGGCAGGTCCGTGTACTGCGTCGAGTAGGACTCGAAGTACGGCACCTGCTGCTCGACGTAGAACTCGCGCAGGATCGTGTGGCCCATCGCCATCGCGAGCGCCGCATCGGTGCCGGGATGCGGGGCGAGCCACTCGTCGGCGAACTTCACCGACTCCGCGTAGTCAGGGGCGACGGAGATGACCTTCTGGCCGCGGTAGCGCGCCTCCGTCATCCAGTGCGCGTCGGGGGTGCGCGTCAGGGGCACGTTCGAGCCCCACATGATGAGGTAGGCCGCATCCCACCAGTCGCCCGACTCCGGCACGTCGGTCTGGTCGCCGAAGACCTGCGGGGAGGCCGGCGGCAGATCGGCGTACCAGTCGTAGAAGGACAGCATGGAGCCGCCGATCAGCTGGTGGAAGCGGGCGCCGGAGGAGAAGGAGACCTGGCTCATCGCCGGGATCGGGGAGAAGCCGGTGGCCCGGTCCGGGCCGTACTCGGCGACGGTGTGGACGTAGGCGGCCGCGACCATCTCGACGGCCTCGTCCCAGGAGGCGCGCACCAGACCGCCCTTGCCGCGGGCGCGCTTGTAGCGCATCGCCTTCTCGGGGTCGGAGACGATCGCCTTCCAGGCCTCGACCGGGTCGTGCCCGGGCGCCTTCGCCTTCTCCTCGCGGTACAGCCGCAGCAGCTCGGAGCGCACGTAGGGGTAGCGCACACGGGTGGGCGAGTAGGTGTACCAGGAGAAGGAGGCGCCGCGGGGGCAGCCGCGCGGCTCGTACTCGGGCTTGTCCGGGCCGACGGACGGGTAGTCGGTCTCCTGCGACTCCCAGGTGATCACACCGTCCTTGACGTAGACCTTCCAGGAGCAGGAGCCGGTGCAGTTCACGCCGTGGGTGGAGCGGACCACCTTGTCGTGGCTCCAGCGCTCGCGGTAGAAGGAGTCGCCGCTGCGGCCGCCGACCCTGTGGGTCTCGCGGCTGTCCTCGCTGATCCGCTCCGAGCGGGAGAACATCTTCCGCGCCCCGATCAGGGCGTCGAACAGCGGGGAGTCGACGCCGGGACGGTCTGCGCCGTCCTGGCGTACCTGGTGATCGTCGACGGTCATGAGATCTCCTCCTGGGAGCGGATGGGGGCGCGGAACGGCGGGACGGGCGGTGCGGGGCGTCGGGGCGGGCTACCCGGCGGGGGCCCGCTCCGCCCGGCGGGCGCCCCGGGCGATGGACACCGTCACCGCCATGGCGCCGAGGGTGGCCAGCAGCAGCAGGAGGATCCCGACCGAGTAGCTGCCGCTGAAGGTGTGGATCGCGGCCATGACCAGCGGCGGGACGAACCCGCCCAGGCCGCCGGCCGCACCGACGAACCCGGTCACCGAGCCCACCACCGACGGGTCGCTGGTCTGGGAGACCAGTGCGAAGACCGCACCCGAGCCGAGGCCGAGGCCGGCGGCCATGACGATGAAGTCGATCGTGCCCAGCGGCATCAGGGCCGGCTGGAAGGCGAGCATCAGCGCCGCCGCGGCGACGGCGATGTACGAGCACAGCAGGGTCCTCACCGCACCGATCCGGTCGGAGAGGATCCCGCCGAGCGGGCGCATGAGCACCGCGACGATCACGAACCCGGCCATGCGGAAGGAGGCGTCTGCGGCCTCGAGGCCGTACCAGTTCTGCAGCATCGTGGGCAGGAACACGGAGAAGGCGACGTAGCCGCCGAAGGACAGCGCGTACAGGTAGCAGGCCTGCCAGGTGACCTTGAGCTTCATCACCGCGAGCGACTGCGTGATCAGGTTCTTGTGGGAGGGCTGCCAGGTGGGGGCGTCGTGCATGAGGAGCCAGGCGATCACTGCGTACAGCACCAGTGAGATCGCGGTGATCACGAACGGGGCGGCCTCGCCCACCGAGTCCACCAGCGGGACCGTGGTGAAGGCGCTGATGGCGGTGCCGCCCATGCCCATGCCGTACAGCCCGGTGGCCATGCCCCGCTTGGCGGGCGGGAACCACGAGTTCACGTACGGGACGCCGATCGCGAAGGTGGTGCCGGCGATGCCGAGGAAG
>DATGUQ010000035.1:0-5050 GCA_035301145.1 Brachybacterium sp.
CGGCTCCGAGGTCGCGCCCCAGCAGCTGGTGGCCTCCCTCGGCGGGGAGAACCTCTCCCCCGACCTCTCCTGGTCGGGCGCCCCGGAGGGCACCCGCTCCTTCGCCGTGACCTGCTACGACCCGGACGCTCCCACGGGCTCTGGGTTCTGGCACTGGGTGGCCTGGGACATCCCCGCGACGACCACGTCGCTGCCCGTCGGCGTGGCCCGGGACGACGCCACGCTGCTCCAGGCGGCCAACGACTTCGGCAACGCCGGCTACGACGGCCCCGAACCGCCGCCGGGGGCCCCGCACCGCTACCAGTTCTCCGTGCACGCCCTGCCCGTGGAGAGCCTCGGGGTCACTGCGGACTCCCCGCACATCGCCGCCAGGTTCGCGATCTTCACCCAGCAGCTCGCCTCGGCCACGCTCACCGCGCGATACCAGGTGGGCGGCTGAAAGACCAGGGGGGGAAACTCCCCGCGACGGGTCGGGCGTGCCACATGGTCGCTCCCGGAGCGCGACCGTAGGCTCGCACCATGGATGCCAGCACTGCCCGCAGCACGCGGCGAGCACGGGGATCAGACCATGGTCTGAGGCCTCTCATGCGCTCGGGGGACGCGATCGCCGGCTCCGGGTGGGAACCTCGAGGGGTGAACGCGAACACGAAGCGCCCCGACCCGTCGGCGACGGCCTCCGGACGCCCCCTGCGGGTGCTGCTGACCACCGACTGGTGGGAACCGGTCGTCAACGGCGTGGTCGCCTCGGTCCGGACCCTGCGCCGTGAGCTCCTCGCGCTGGGCTGCGACGTGCGGGTGCTGACCCTCTCCCAGGGCCTGCGCACCCGGAACGAGGAGGGCGTGTACCGCCTCGGCTCGGTCTCCGCGTCGATGGTGTACGACCGCGCCCGGATCGGCATGCCCTCGGGGCGCCGCGTGCTGCGCGAGATCCTGCGGTGGAGCCCTGACGTGGTGCATTCGCAGGCCGAGTTCTCCACCTACGTGTGGGCCCGCCGCATCGCCCGCATGCTCTCGGTGCCGCTGGTGCACACGTATCACACCATCTACGAGGACTACACCCACTACTACTCCCCCAGCCGCACCATGGGCCGCAAGGTGGTGGAGTCCTTCTCCCGCCGGGTGCTCTCGCGGACGGACGCGGTGATCGTGCCGACCGCCAAGGTGGCTCGGCTCCTGACCGGCTACAGGGTGGACCGGCCCCTGCACGTCATCCCCACCGGGCTGGATCTCGAGCGCTTCCGCCCGGCCCGCACCGCCGGCGAGCGCGCCGACGCCCGAGCCCTGCGTGCCGGGTTGGGGATCCGTCCCGAGCAGCGGGTGCTGCTGTCCGTCTCGCGCCTGGCCAAGGAGAAGAACCTCGACGAGGTGCTCGAGATGATGGCGGTCGCGGACCGTGAGGACACCGTGCTGGTCCTGGTCGGCGAGGGGCCGTACCGCGGCGCGCTCGAGGCCCGCGCGGGAGCGCTGGGCATCACGGACCGGGTCCGCTTCACGGGGGTCGTCGCACCGGCGGACATCCCGCGCTGGTACCGCATCGGGGACGTGTTCGTCGGCGCCTCCCTCAGCGAGACCCAGGGGCTGACCTTCATCGAGGCGATGTCCAGCGGCCTGCCGCTGCTGTGCCGCCGCGACCCCTCGCTCGCGAGCGTCGTGGTCGAGGGCGTCACCGGCTGGCAGTTCGAGGGCTCCGCCCAGTTCACGACCCGACTGAACGCGCTCTTGGACGATCCGCGCGAACGCGAGCAGATGTCCCGCGCGGCCCTGGACCGCGCCCGCACCACCTGCGACGCGCAGGAGTTCGGCCGCAGCGTGCTCGGCGTGTACCAGCAGGCCCGCGAGCGCCGCGCGCCCCTGATCGTGCGGCACGAGCCGGTGCCGGCATGAGCACCGGAACCGGCGCGCTCCCTCGTCCCCGTGTCGAGGCTCCGGCGCCGGCCGGGACAGCTCCTCGCCCTGCCGCCCGGCCCGCCGCGCCGACCGGGACCGTCCCCGGGCCCGCCGCGTCGGCCGCGCCGTCCACCCGCCGGGATCCGCTGCGCGTGGCGGCACGGCTGTCCCCGCTGCTGGGGCTCGGCGTCAGCATCGCCCTGGTGTGGTGGGGGCTGGAGACGGGGGCGCTGCAGTCGCTCGAGAACCTGCAGGTGTTCATCGCCTCGCTGGGTGCCTGGGGGCCGGTCGCCTTCCTGATCGCCTCGGCTGCCTCCGTGGTCTTCCCGATCGTGCCCGCCGGGCTGCTGGTGATCGCCGGCCCGGTGCTGTTCGGCCCGATCCAGGGGACGATCCTCAACTACGTCGCCGTCTGCGCCGGGTCCCTGCTGAACTTCGCCATCGCCCGCCACGTGGGCCTGGGCCTCATCGAACGGCTGTTCCGCCCTCGCACGGTCGAGAGGTTCCTGGGCTGGACCCGCAGCGGCCGTTTCGCACGCGCCTTCGCCCTCGCTATCGCGCTGCCGATCGCCCCGGACGACCTGCTGTGCTACATCGCCGGCACGACCCGGATGCGGTGGCGCACCTACGTCGCGATCATCCTGCTGTGCAAGCCGTGGGCCCTGATCGCCTACGGACTGGGCATCAGCGCCCTCGTGCTCCGCTTCCTGCCCTGGTGAACGGAATCCCGTCATGCTCATGAAGTCCCGCGCCCGTCGGCGCTCCGCCCCCGCCCGTCCCGCCGCGCAGCACGCCGGCGCCGAGGGCCCGCCGCTGCGGGTGCTGCTGCCCCGCGGGCTCGCCGCCCTCGCCCGCGAATCGGGCATCGGCGCCGCGATCCGCCACCAGGAGAAAGCGGTGAGAGCTCTGGGCCACGAGGTGGTCACCGACCCGCTGGGCCCCTTCGACGTGGTCCACCTGAACACCCCGTTCCCGGACACGCTGCTGCTGGCCCTGTGGGCACGGCTGCGCAGGCGCCCGACGCTGGTGTGGGCGCACTCGACCGAGGACGACTTCCGCGACTCCTTCCCCGGTTCGAACCGCCTGGCCCCGCTGTTCCGGCGCTGGATCGCGCTCCTGTACCGCCGCGGGGACACCGTGGTCACGCCGAGCGAGTACTCCGCGCAGCTGATCTCCGCGCCGAAGTACGGGCTGCGTGCCCCGATCCGGGTGCTCTCCAACGGGGTGGACACCCGTTTCTTCCGCCCGGACCCCTCCGCCCGGGAGCGCCTGCGGGACGCGCTCGGCCTGCCCCATGAGGCCGCCGTGGTGATCAGCGTCGGGATGCAGCTGCGGCGCAAGGGCATCCTGGACTGGGTGGAGCTGGCACGGCAGATGCCCGAGGTCACCTTCGTCTGGTACGGCCGCACCGACCCCAGGCTGCTCACCGCCGAGGTGGAGCGCGCCCTGGCCGGCGCGCCCGCGAACGCGCTGTTCCCCGGGTACGTGCAGGCCGAGCAGCTGCGTGAGGCGTACTGCGGTGCGGACGCGTTCTGCTTCCTCACCAAGGAGGAGACCGAGGGGATCGTGCTGTGGGAGGCGCTCGCCTGCGGTGTGCCGGCGCTGGTGCGGGGGATCCCGCTGTACCGCGAGGCGATGCCCGACGGGGTGCTCACGCACCAGGTCACCGGCGACGGGCCCGAGTTCCCCGGCCGGGTCGCGGCGGGGCTGCGGGCACTGCTGGACGGGGAGCTCGAGGACCTCACCGCGGCCGGCCGCCGCGCCGCGGAGGGCGTCGACCTCGAGGAGGTCGCGAAGCGGCTGCAGGAGATCTACCGGCTCGCCGGGGTGCGTCCGCTGCGCGGCGTCAGGAACGGCGCGTAGGCCTCCACACCACCAGCGCATTGCCGCTGCTGCGTCGGCGTGGGCGCTCGCCGCGGCGCAGGGCGCTGATCTCCCCGTCCCGGTCGGCGGCGAACACGCGCCGCTGGGCGGGGGTCATCGTCTCCAGGCTCTCCCGCACGCGGCTCAGCTGGTCCTCCAGCGCACTGACCTCGTCCTGCAGCTCGAGGATCCGCTTGATCCCGGCGAGGTTGATGCCGTCCTCCTGGGAGAGTCCCTGGATCTCCCGCAGGCGTGCGATGTCGCGGGTGCTGTAGCGGCGGCCGCGGCCCCGGGTGCGCTGCGGGATCACCAGGCCCAGGCGGTCGTACTGGCGCAGGGTCTGGGGGTGCATCCCGGAGAGCTCCGCCGCCACCGAGATCACGAACACGGGCGCCCGGTCGTCCAGGCGGTGCGAGCTGGGCATCGGAGGGCTCCTCTCGGGATCCGGCGGTGGCGGTCAGGGCGGAGGGGCGGGCCCCGGCGACCGGGACCCGGGGCCGGGCCTCAGCGCGCGGCGGCCTCGGCGAGCCCGGCCCTCGGGTCCTCCTCGGCCAGCGCCGCGCGCAGGTCCTCGACGGCCCTGCGGGCCTCGCCCTCCACGTGTGTGGGGATGACGACCTGGACGGTGACGTGGAGGTCACCGGTGGACTTCTTGGTCACCAGGCCCTTGCCGCGCACCCTCAGGGTACGTCCGGAGGGCGTGCCGGGCGGGATCTTCACCGAGACCGTGCCGCCGTCCAGCAGCGGGACGGACACCGTGGTGCCCAGCACCGCCTCGTCGAAGGCGACCGGCACGGTGATCCTCAGGTTCGCGCCGTCGGCGCTCCACACCGGGTGCTCCTCGACGTCCAGGGTGAGCAGCAGGTCGCCGGCGGGGGCGCCGCCCGGGCCGGGCCGGCCCTTGCCGCGCAGGCGGATCTTCTGGCCGTCGTGCACCCCGGCGGGGATCCGGGTGGTGACCGAGCGGCCGTCGACGGTCAGCTTCAGCTCGGTGCCCAGCGCCGCGTCGCGGAAGCTCAGCTTCGTGCGGGCGGAGGTGTCGGCGCCCTTCGTCGGGGCGCGGTGCGAGGAGAACCCGGCCGGGCCTCCGCCGCCGAAGCCGCCACCCTGGCCGCCGAACATCCTCAGCAGGTCCTCGATGTCGGGCTCGCCGCCGGCACCGGGCGCGGTGCGCGGGCCGGCCTGACCGGCACCGAACATCGAGGAGAAGATGTCCTCGAAGCCGCCTCCGCCGGGGCCGCCCTGGCCCGCGGAGAACCGGGCGCCGCCGGAGCCCATGGCGCGGATGGCGTCGTACTGC
>DATGUQ010000036.1:0-2322 GCA_035301145.1 Brachybacterium sp.
TCGTGAACTGCTCGTGCGGTCGCCCGCGTCGCGTCTTCCTGCGGTGCTTCGCCTGCACGGTCATCTGCTGCCCCCTCCCGTCGCATCGAACCTAGTCGTGACGGTCGTGGGGTGCGGGAGGCGCGGCGGCGTGTCGGGGAATCAGAGCGAGGGCCGTCCCTGCAGCGCCAGCTCGCGATGGAGGGCCTCGTAGCCGAGCTTCTCGTTGATCTCGATCATCCAGGGGTTCACGTGCGAGTTCCAGGTGACCAGGGAGCGCAGCTGTGGGGCGCGTTCGCGCAGCTGCCGATGGGTGGCGACCTTCAGCGCCAGGCCCAGCCGGTGGCCGCGGTGATCGGGCATGACCAGGGTGTTCTCCTGCCAGCCGAGGGTGCTCTCGGGCGCGGTGTGGACGTGGATCTCGGAGTTGCCGACGAAGCTGCCGTCGGGCGCGACGGCGACCGCCGTGATCCGTGCGACGCCCTGCTCGCGGCTGCGCCGCTCGCTCTCCCGGATCCGCTCGGGGGTGTACTCCGGCGCCTCGTGCTCGACCTCCTCGTCGGGCTCGTCGAGCTCGAGCTGGCGCAGCAGCAGGCCGTAGGCGCCCAGGTACTGCTCGGGGATGTCCCCGTCCCACAGCTCGACGCGATAGTCGCCGAGCTGCTCCGCGGTCTCGGCCTGCAGCGCATCGAGCAGCGACTCCTCGAGCGGCAGCGGCAGCGCCCGGCATACGGCGAGGTTCTTCCGGCTGATCCCGAGCCGGGCCGCGAGGCGGTTCACCGGATGCTCGAGGCTGTCGGGGTCGCCGTCCGCCGGGATCTCCCCGTACGCCTCGACGAGGGGACGGCCGGACTCGCGGATCGCGGGGATCAGCGCCTCCTGGACCATCGCGGTCGCGATGCCGCGCCCGCGGAACGCGGGGTGCACGGCGACGCCGACGGAGAGGCTCTCGAGGTTCTCCTGCAGCGGCATGAAGGTGGAGGCACGGCCCACGATGCCCTCCCCGCCCTCGAGCGTCTCGACGGCCGCGACCCAGCGCCGCACGGTCCAGTACGGCGACTCCTGCAGGTCGGCGCGCAGCTGATCCCGCGTCTGCAGCTGGCTGCCGCCGTAGGTGTGCTCGTCCAGCGCCCTGTCGAGGGCGAGATACTGGTCGAGCTCGGCCTCGGAGGTGGGGTCCAGGGGGCGGATTCTCAGGTGCATGGCGTCAGTGGATCACGGCGCCCCGATGCTGGTCGACGGAATTTCTGCGCCAGCCCTTGACCCTTCCCCCGGGGCGGGGCGGAGGATCCGGACGCTCAGCGGCCGGCGCGCACCAGGCGGACGATCCCCACCACGACCGAACCGAGGATGGCCGCCAGGCCGATGAGGAGCAGTGCCTCACCACCCCCGCCGCGCATCGCGGAGCTGATCAGGCCGGCGTAGATCAGCTGCATGCTCAGCAGCATCCAGACCATCATCCGCTCCCCCTCGCGGTAGACGGCCTGGGCGTTGTGCTCGGTGACGATGAGCGGATAGTTGAAGACGCGCGGCTTCGTGGACAGCAGCGCGAGCCCTGCCGAGAGCAGCATCATGACGCCGCCGAGCACCAGGATCGAGCTCTTGGCCCCCCAGGCATCCGCCGTGCCGGTGATGTCGAAATGGGTGGGGATCGTCTCCGGGAGCCCCGGATAGGCGACGAGGACCCAGACGGTGATCGCGAGGGCGCCGAGGATCCCGACCCACCGCAGCACTCTCGTGAACGGCCCGGCCGTGGTGGTGCGGGTGGGGCGCGGGGAGATCGGCGTCAGCGTGCTCATGATGACCTCCACGCTAGCGCTCACCGGGCAGCGGGACGACCCTACCGAGGTCGAGATGTGCGCCGCGAGCGGTGGGAACGGGTGAGCCCCTGGTCGGGTTCGACATCGGCCCCCACCCCCGCACGGGCCTCGTGCCGCAGTGCCTCGCCGAGGTACGGCAGCGCGTACTCGACGAAGCCCCGCCCGGCCGGACGGATCAGCTCCTCCTCGATCAGCCGCTCGCGGTAGGTGGACTGGTTGCGCGGGTCGATGCGCATGCGCCGGGCGATGTCGCCGACGGCCGACGGTCCCTCGTCCTCGAGCATCGCGTGGAGGTATTCGCGCTTGCGGGGGCTCAGACCGCGCAGCGCCGGGCCGTGCACGTTCTTGATCATCGCCGCGACCACGGCCTCGCGGGCGCCGCGCACGTCCTCGACCTCGATGCTCTCGGCCTCCCCGCTGTTCTGCCAGGCCTTCGAGCCGATGAGCTGGATCAGGTACGGGTAGCCGCGGGAGATCTCACCGGCCAGCACCGCGGCCTCCGGGGTGATCGACCTCGCGGTGT
>DATGUQ010000037.1:0-12245 GCA_035301145.1 Brachybacterium sp.
GGACGCGTGCCCGAGGGCACGCCCGAGGTCGGCGCCCGGGCGGCCGGGAGGGCGGCGGCCCGCGGGCGTCAGGCCCAGCCCAGCGCCCGCAGGCCCGCCGCGACCATCGCCGCACCGACCACGACCACCAGGAACGGGGCCCGCAGCACGAGCAGCACGACCGCCGCCGCCAGGCCCGCCAGGCGCGCATCGAGCACGATCTCGGTGCCGGAGGCCGCAGCCTGGGTCGCGACCAGCGCCCCCAGCAGCGCGACCGGCAGCAGCGTGGTGATCCGCGAGACCCGCGGGCCCTCGAGCACGTCCTGCGGGGCCTGGTAGCCGATCCACTTCTGGGCGAAGGACAGCACCGAGGCGGCGATCACCGCGATCCACAGCATGCTCATCGCTCCTCCTCACCGCGACGGCTGCTGCGGTTCGCTGCTCCCTGAGCACCGCGTTCGTCCGTCGCCCCGTGATGCACGGGGCTGCGCCGCGTGGGAAGCAGCCCCGCGAGGACCGCGACCAGCGCGGCCGCCAGCACAGGCAGCCCGGAGGGCAGCGACGGGGTGGTCACGAGCGCCACGAAGGCCGCGGCGACCGCGACCGCGATCGCCTCGCCGCTGCGCAGCCGCGGCCACAGCAGGGCGATGAACGCCGCCGCGGCGGCCGCATCCAGTCCCCATGCCCCCGGATCGGCGACATGCTGCCCGGCGAGCGCACCCACCAGGGAGAACAGATTCCAGAAGACGTACACCCACGCCCCGGCCGCCCAGAAGCCGGTCCGCTTCTCCTCGTCCGTGGTGCCGCCGGCGGCCAGCGCGGCGGATTCGTCGATCGTCAGGTGGGCACGGACGAGGCCGCGGATCCCGCCGCGGGGCAGGGACGGGGCGAGGATCAGGCCGTACAGCGTGTTGCGCACCCCCAGCAGGACCGAGGCCAGCGCCGCGCCGAATGCCGATCCGCCTCCTCCGACCACTCCGATGAACGCGAACTGGCTGCCACCGGTGAACATCACGGCCGAGAGCACCATGGTCTGCCAGACGTCGAGCCCGGAGGCCGTCGCGAGCGCGCCGAAGGAGATGCCGTACAGGCCCGTCGCGACGCCGATCGACAGGCCGGTGCGCCGGATGGTGCGCAGACGGTCGGGAGCGGCGACCGCGGGGGAGGGGCGTGTGCTCCGCGGGCCCGGGGAAGCGGTGGTCATGATGCTCGACACTCTACGGTCACCAGGGACGATGCCGCCGAGCCGTCCGGCATGCGATGTGAGAATCTGGGACCATGACCGCACCTACGGAACCCGCCTCCTCGCGCGAGCACGCGCTGCCGCTGCGTGGAGCGGCGCTGCTGCTGGACATGGACGGCACCCTGATCGATTCGGGGCCCGCCGTCGAACGGTCCTGGAACCGGCTCTTCTCCGAGCTCGGCGTCGATCTCGAGTTCGGTGCGCAGCAGCACGGCAAGCCGGCTCGGCAGGTGCTCGGCGAGGTGCTGCCCGGGCTCGGGGACCAGGAGCTCGCAGCGGCGCACCGCCGGGTCGAGGCGCTCGAGATCTCCGACGTCGACGGGATCGTGGTGCTGCCCGGCAGCGAACGGCTGCTCGGCGAGCTCGACGCCGCCGCGGAACAGCTGGGGCGCCCCACCTGGACCATCGTCACCTCCTGCACCCGCGACCTGTTCGAGGCCCGCTGGGCACGCACCGGGCTGCCGGTCCCCGCCGGGCTCGTCACGGCGGACCAGGTCACCCGCGGCAAACCCGATCCGGAGCCGTACCTGCTGGGCGCCGATCGGCTCGGCGCGGATCCTGCGACGAGCATCGTGATCGAGGACTCGATCGGTGGGCTGCACTCCGGGGCGTCGGCCGGCTCGCGCACCGTTGCGGTGACCAGCACCACGCCCGCGGGGGACCTCGCGCCGCTCGCGGACGCCCTGGTCACGTCGCTGGACGATCTCGAGGTCCGGGTCGACGGCACGGAGCTGCTGCTCTCGCGCCGCGGACGCTGAACGTCACGTCGCGTCGGCGTCGTCGCACACCACGGCGTTGATAGGCTCGGGCGGCCGAACCCGGTTCGTCCTCACGCCCGGAATCGACGGGTGCGTCCCCGACGCCCCGACGCCCGGAGTCGAGCGCCGTGACCGCGGACGGAAGCCGTCCCCCTCGAAAGGACTCGTCGCATGTGCGGAATCGCCGGCACCTATGGATTCGGCGCTGACACCGAGGGCATCGCCCGCCGGATGAGCAGCGCGCTCGCCCACCGTGGACCCGATGGCGAGGGCGTCTTCGTCGACGACCGGACCGGGCTGGCGCACCGCCGCCTCGCGATCATCGACCGCGAGCACGGCGCGCAGCCGATGACCACCGCCGACGGCCGCTACACCATCGTCTACAACGGCGAGACCTACAACTACCTCGATCTGCGCGCCGAGCTCGAGGAGCTCGGCCACACCTTCCGCACCGATTCCGACACCGAGGTGCTGCTGGAGGCCCACGCGGAGTGGGGGACCGCCGCCTACGACCGCTTCAACGGCATGTTCGCCTTCGCGATCCACGACGCGCAGACCGGCACCGTCACCGTCGCCCGCGACCACTTCGGCATCAAGCCCCTCTACTACTGGATCGACCCCGCCGCCGACGCGGACGGGCCACGGGTCGTGTTCGGCTCCGAGATCCGCTCGCTGCTGGCCGCGAAGGTGTTCGAGGCCGCGCCGGACGACCGCGCCGTCTACCGCTACCTCAAGTTCCGCGTCCAGGACGACGACTCGCAGACCTTCTTCGCCGGGGTGAACCGGCTGATGGCCGGCGAGGTGCTGGAGATCCGTGCCGACGGCACCGAGGTCACCTCCTTCACCCGGCTGAAGGAGGAGCTGCGCGAGATCGCCGCCCGCCCCGGCCGCCCCTACGACGAGCAGGTCGTGGACGAGTACCGCGAGCGGTTCCAGGAGGCGGTGCGCCTGCGGCTGCAGTCCGAGGTCCCCGTGGGCACCTCGCTCTCCGGCGGCCTGGATTCCTCCGCCGTCGCCGCAGTGATCGCCCGGCACCTGCGCGAACAGCCCGAGGACGAGCGCTTCAGCGCCGTCGGCAGCCGACAGAACACCTTCTCGGCCGTGTTCCCGAACTCCTCGAACGACGAGGAGCGTTACGTGGATGCGCTGCTGGATGATTATCAGGGGCAGATCACCGCGCACAAGATCACCCCTCGGCCCGCCTCCTTCCTCGAGGACGTGCACGACTTCGTGCGCACCCAGGAGGAGCCGATCATCTCCACCGGTCCGTACGCCCAGTACGCGGTGATGCGTGAGGCCAGCGAGCACGTCACGGTGCTGCTGGACGGGCAGGGCGCCGACGAGATGATGGCCGGGTACAACCCGTACTTCTACGTCTATCTGCGTCAGCTGCGCCGCCAGAAGCGGTACAAGGAGCTCGCCGGCGAGATCATCGGCTCCCGCGACATCCTGCGCAAGCTCGCCCGCACGAAGTTCTCCGGCCGCACCTCGGTGCCGATCGAGGCCCTGCTGAACTCAGGCTTCGTGGCCGAGCACAGCTCCGAGACGGTCACGTCCGTCCAGGACGACATCAAGGAGCGTCTGCTCGAGGACACCTTCCGCACCTCCCTGCCCTCGCTGCTGCGCTACGAGGACAAGAACACGATGCGCTTCAGCATCGAGGGGCGCGTTCCCTTCGTGGACAAGGAGCTGCTGAAGTTCCTGTTCTCCCTCGACGAGTCCGCGATCATCCACGACGGCTGGAACAAGCGGATCCTGCGCGAGGCGATGGACGGGATCCTCCCCGACATGATCTCCAAGCGGCGCAACAAGATCGGCTTCACCACCCCGGAGGGGGAGTGGTTCCGCTCGATCGCGCCCGAGCTGCGGGAGATCTTCGCCTCGCCCTCCTTCGCCTCGCGGCCCTACTTCGACGCGGCAAGCGTGCTCGCCCTGTTCGACGACTACATCGCGCACCCCGAGAATCACGGCACCCTGATGTTCTGGCGTCTGCTGAACGTCGAGCTGTGGATGCGCACCTTCTTCGACGACGCCGAAGGGGCGGTGCGTGCGCTCGGCGGCTCGGCCGAGGCCGGTGCCGCCGCCCCGGCACCCGCCGCGGTCGCCGCCCCCGCCCCGGAGGAGCCCGCCGAGGCCGCCAAGAGCGACCACGTCGCCAATCCCGGCAAGCAGCTCGACCTCGTCTCGGGGGCCGACGGGCACACCTGGCGCCGCTTCCCGCTGCAGACCGAGCTGGTGGCCCGCGGCGACGACATCGTCCAGCTCGCCCGCGAGCGCGTCGAGCGGTTCGCCGCGAACCTGCCCGAGGACGCGATGCCGGCGGACGCGCCCTGGTACTACGTGATCAGCGAGAAGATCATCGCGATCGCGCAGGGCCGCTCCTGGTTCACCTGGGAGGTCCGGCCCCGCCGCTCGGCGAAGGTGCTCAGCCGCTTCGTCAGCCGCACCCCGGCCGGCATCGGCCTGGGCGATCCCACCACCATGGAGCTGGCCATCCGCGAGGTCGGCCTGCCGCGCGTGCTCGCCGCCTCCGCGGCGGGCGCGGCCGGCAAGGTGGTGGGCCGCAAGGGACTGTTCTACGAGGTGGTCGGGGCGAACGTGCGTGCCATCGACGGCCCCACTCCGTACTCCGCGTTCCCCTCGAACGTCTCGGCGAAGCTCCCGCCGAAGGACCCGGACGCCGTCTCCGCACGCATCTCCGCCGCGATCCGCGGGGCGGACATCCCCGCCGGCCTGCGCGAGCGCTTCGTCGGCACCGTGGTGATGGACGCCAACGACATCGGCCGCAACGTCCTGGGCTCCGACGTCGCCGCACCGCACGAGCTGCTCGAGGCGACCTTCGCCGACAACCCGCTCGGTCAGGGCCGTCAGCGCACCCCGATGGCGATCCTCGCGGATCTCGGCATCGCGTCACAGCGGTGAGAACGTCCCGTCCTGGTCTAGGCTCCGGGAACCAGAGCATTTTCGGGAGGAGATCATGACCGGCACCGACCCGCGCAGCGCGCGACCGTTCGGCGCGGTGGGGACCGCGATGGTCACCCCGCTGACCGAGGACGGCCACAACGTGGACCTCGACACCGCCCAGAAGCTGGCCGCCCATCTGGTCGAGAACGGGCACGACATGATCGTCGTCTCCGGCACCACCGGGGAGGCGCCGACCCTCACCGACGTGGAGAAGTTCGAGCTCGCCAAAGCGGTCCGCGAGGCCGTCGGTCCCGAGATCACCGTCGTCGCGGGGGTGGGGACCTACGACACCGCCCATTCGATCGACCTCGCCAGGGAGCATGCGAAGCTCGGCCTCGACGGTCTGCTGGTCGTCACCCCGTACTACTCCAAGCCGAGCCAGGCCGGGGTCATCGCGCACACCACGGCGGTCGCGGATTCCACCGACCTGCCGGTGATGCTCTACGACATCCCCGGCCGCTCCGGCATCCCGCTGAGCTACGAGACCCTCCTGCGGCTCGGGGAGAACCCGAGGATCGTCGCGGTCAAGGACGCCAAGGGTGATCTGCACCAGGCCTCCCGGGTGATGGCCGCGACCGACCTCGTCTACTACTGCGGGGAGGACGCGCTGAACCTCCCGTGGCTGTCGATCGGCGCGGCCGGGATCGTCTCCGTGGTCAGCCAGGTCTCCGGCGAGCTCGAGAAGGCCATGATCGAGGCCGTCGACCGTTCCGACCTGCCTGCGGCACGGGAGGCCAACCGTCGCCTGGTCCCGCTGGTCGAGGCGATCATGGCGCACATGCCCGGTGCCGTGGCGGCCAAGGCCGCGCTGCATCTGCAGGGCGTGCTGCCCCACGCCGCGATGCGCGGCCCGCACGTCGCGGCCGACGCGGATCAGCTGCGCATGCTCACGGCCGTGCTGGACTCCGCCGGCCTGCTCTGACCGGCCCGTCGGCCGGACCGTCCCACCCGCTCGTGCTCGGAGGTCATGATGTCCACCGTCTTCTCGCAGCGACTCCCGCAGCCGCCGCCGCTGCCGGAGGGCACCCTGCGGATCGTCCCGCTCGGAGGGCTCGGTGACGTCGGCCGCAACATGACGGTGCTCGAGTTCGAGGGCCGGCTGCTGATCGTCGACTGCGGCGTGCTCTTCCCGGAGGACTCCCAGCCCGGCGTGGACCTGATCCTGCCGGACTTCGACCACATCGCCGACCGGCTCGACGACGTGGCCGCCATCGTGCTCACCCACGGGCACGAGGACCACATCGGCGCGGTGCCGTACCTGCTGCGGCAGCGGCCCGACATCCCGCTGGTGGGCAGTCAGCTCACGCTCGCCTTCATCGAGGCGAAGCTCAAGGAGCATCGCATCCGGCCGTACACCCTGGCCGTCGCCGAGGGACAGAAGGAGAGCCTCGGCCCGTTCGACTGCGAGTTCATCGCCGTGAACCACTCCATCCCGGACGCGCTCGCGGTGCACGTGACCACCCCTGCGGGCACCGTGCTGCACACCGGGGACTTCAAGATGGACCAGCTGCCCCTGGACGGGCGGATCACGGACCTGCGCGCCTTCGCCCGCCTCGGGGAGGCCGGCGTGGACCTGTTCATGACCGACTCCACCAATGCCGAGGTCCCCGGCTTCACGGTCGGTGAGCAGGAGATCGGCCCCACGCTGGACTCGATCTTCGCCCGCGCCCGGCAGAAGATCGTCGTGGCCTCCTTCTCCAGCCATGTCCACCGCGTCCAGCAGGTGCTGGACGCCGCTGCCGCGCACGATCGCAAGGTCGCCTTCGTCGGCCGCTCGATGGTGCGCAACATGGGCATCGCCGCCCAGATGGGCTATCTCGACGTCCCCGACCACACCGTCGTCGACGTCAAGCAGATCGACAGCCTGCCCGAGGAGCAGGTGGTGCTGATGTGCACCGGCAGCCAGGGCGAGCCGATGGCGGCGCTGGGACGGATCGCGAACCGCGACCACCGCGTCGGCGTCGGCCCGGGGGACGTCGTCATCCTCGCCTCCTCCCTCATCCCCGGCAACGAGAACGCCGTGTTCCGGGTGGTCAACGGTCTGATGGCGCTCGGAGCCGAGGTGGTCCACAAGGGCAATGCGAAGGTGCACACCTCGGGCCACGCGAGCGAGGGCGAGCTGCTGTACTGCTACAACATCGTGCGGCCGAGGAACGTGATGCCGATCCACGGCGAGGTCCGCCACCTCATCGCCAACGGCCGGATCGCCGAGCGCACCGGCGTGCCGAGGGAGCGCGTCGTCCTGGCGAAGGACGGGCACGTCGTCGACCTGAAGGACGGGATCGCACGGACGGTCGGCGAGGTGCCCAACGGCTACGTGTACGTCGACGGCTCGAGCGTGGGCGAGATCTCCGAGGCCGATCTGAAGGACCGCCGGATCCTCGGCGACGAGGGGTTCATCTCGCTGTTCGCCGTGGTGAACTCCGAGACGGGGGCGCTGATCGCCGGCCCGGAGATCCATGCCCGCGGCGTCGCGGAGGACGCGCAGGTGTTCGAGAGGATCCGTCCCGAGATCGTCGCCGCCCTCGAACAGGCCGTCGCGGACCAGGCGGACCGCCGGGACACCCACCAGCTGCAGCAGGTCATGCGCCGGGTGATCGGGCGGTACGTCGGCCGCCGACTGCGCCGCCGCCCGATGATCATCCCGATCGTCATCGAGTCCTGATCGACGTGCTGCGACGGAGGAGCGGTAGGAGATCGGACGATCGTCGCCGGTCCTGATCGACGTGCGGAGCTGACCTCCGCGCCCGGGTGATCTGCGCCGGGCAGGACGACGCCCGCCGCGCCGCCTCCCGGGCGTGAGAGGACCGGGACGGTACGATCGGGGTCATGGCGACACGTACGTCTTCCCCCGCACGTGCGTCGAAAGGCTCCTCGCGGACCTCTGCTGCCGGCACCTCGCGCACCAGCGGCTCCGCGGCGAACGACCCCTCGACGCTCCCTCTGCCGGTGCGCGCAGTGCGCTCCGGCTATCTGGCGATCGCCCGCATGGTCGGCGGCATGATCCGCTCGATCGGCGTGCAGCGCTGGGAGGTCGCTCCCGCGCAGCGGCGCGACGGCTATGCGCTGTTCCTGCTGATGATCGCGACCCTGGTCGCGGTCGTCGAGTGGTGGCAGACGGGCGGGCCCGTGTTCGGCGCCGTGCACACCGTCGTGGCCGGGACGTTCGGGATCTCCTCGATGGTGATCCCGCTGCTGGCCGCCGGCTGGGCGCTGCGGATGTTCCGCCGCCCGGACCAGGTGCGGGCCAACACCCGCATCGCGATCGGCATCGCGTTCCTGCTCACGGCGCTGTCCGCCATCGCCTCGGTCTCCGCGCGCCTGCCCGCCCCGGCCGACGGCATCGATGCCCTGGCCCGCGGCGGCGGCGTGCTCGGCTACCTCGCCGCCGCGCCGCTCGAGGCGCTCGTACCCCCGGTCGCCGTGATCATCCTCCACTCGGTGCTGATCGCCTTCGGCGTCCTGGTGCTCACCGCCACCCCGGTCGAGTCCATACCCTCGCGCCTGCGTGGTGTGTACGAGGTGATGGTGGGTCGCAGCGAGGAGGAGGACGAGGAGCGCGTCGCCTTCGGGCTGCGCCCGCGCCGCGCGGATCCCGCCGTCCACGAACAGGCCACCGAGGCGCAGCCCGCCCGCCGTCCGCGGCGCCGCACCCGGAAGGAGAAGGCCGAGGCGGAGGCCGCCGAGCGCGACCACGAGAGCTTCGGCTACGTGGGGGACGAGGCCTTCGAGCAGGGGGTGGAGGAGGAGGCGGCCGCCGCGGCGAGCGCCAAGCGGAAGAGCCGCCGCTCCGCATCCCGGCGCAGCGCCCCGGCGGACTCCGAGGAGGTCTTCGACGTCGTCGAGGACGAGAACCACCGCGCGAAGACGTTCCCGGGCACCGCCGGCACCTCGCAGCCGACCACCCCGATGCCCACGGCCGCCAAGGGCGCGGGGAAGACCGCGCCGGTCCCCGCGAAGAAGCCGGCGGAGGAGAAGCCGGAGCTGGTCGAGCCGCCCATGGGCGACCTCCCGCGGGCAGGGGAGCAGCTCGAGCTGGCCGGTGACGTCGTCTACACCCTCCCGGAGTCCTCGTTCCTGCTGGAGGGGCCGCCGCACAAGACCCGCTCCGAGGCCAACGACCAGGTGGTCGCCGCGCTCGGCGAAGTCTTCGAGCAGTTCAAGGTCAACGCCGAGGTGGTCGGCTTCTCCCGCGGCCCGACGGTCACCCGCTACGAGGTCGAGCTCGCCCCCGGCACCAAGGTCGAGAAGGTCACGGCCCTGGACAAGAACATCTCCTACGCCGTGGCCAGCGCCGACGTGCGCATCCTCTCGCCGATCCCGGGCAAGAAGGCGATCGGCATCGAGATCCCCAACACGGACCGCGAGACCGTCGTCCTCGGCGACGTGCTGCGCAGCTCCGTGGCACGCCGCAACGACCATCCTCTGGTGATGGGGGTCGGCAAGGACGTCGAGGGCGGCTACGTGGTCGCGAACCTCTCGAAGATGCCGCACCTGCTGGTCGCCGGTGCCACCGGCGCCGGCAAGTCGAGCTTCGTCAACTCGATGATCACCTCGATCCTCATGCGCGCCACCCCCGAGGAGGTGCGGATGGTGCTCGTCGACCCCAAGCGCGTCGAGCTGACCATCTACGAGGGGATCCCGCACCTGATCACCCCGATCATCACCAATCCGAAGAAGGCCGCCGAGGCCCTCGAATGGGTGGTCAAGGAGATGGACGCCCGTTACGACGACCTCTCCGCCTTCGGGTTCAAGCACATCGACGACTTCAACAAGGCGGTCCGGGCGGGGGAGATCCATCCCCCGGCCGGCAGCGAGCGCCGGCTGGCGCCGTACCCCTACCTGCTGGTCGTGGTCGACGAGCTCGCGGACCTGATGATGGTCGCGCCGCGTGACGTCGAGGCCTCGATCCAGCGCATCACCCAGCTGGCGCGCGCCGCGGGGATCCACCTGATCCTCGCCACCCAGCGGCCGTCCGTCGATGTCGTCACCGGCATCATCAAGGCCAACGTCCCCAGCCGACTGGCCTTCTCCACCTCCTCCCTGCAGGACTCCCGGGTCATCCTCGATTCCGTCGGCGCGGAGAAGCTCATCGGCCAGGGCGACGCCCTGTTCCACCCGATGGGCAAGGCCAAGCCGATGCGCGTCCAGGGCGCGTGGGTGAACGAGTCGGAGATCCACAAGGTCGTCGACCACGTCAAGACCCAGATGAAGCCGAACTACCGCGAGGACGTCCAGGTCGTCGCGGCCAAGAAGCAGATCGACGACGACATCGGCGACGACCTCGAGGTGCTCCTGCAGGCGGCCGAGCTGGTGGTGACCACGCAGTTCGGCTCCACCTCGATGCTCCAGCGGAAGCTGCGCGTGGGCTTCGCGAAGGCCGGCCGTCTGATGGACCTGCTCGAGTCGCGGGAGATCGTGGGTCCCTCCGAGGGGTCCAAGGCTCGCGACGTGCTCGTCCACCCCGACGAGCTCGGCACCGCCATCGCACGCATCCGCGGCGAGGAGGTGCCGGAGGAGGACTCCGGCGACGCGCCCTACGGGGCGGACCAGGCGGTCGACCTCACCCCGGGCACGCCGGTCGAGGCCGATGACGCCCCCGGCACCCACGACCGCTACGGCGGCGACCCGCTGTCCGCGGGCGACTCCGAGCCGGACGTCGACTACTACGACGACACCCGCGAGGACAGCGAGGACGCCTGGGGCCTCACCGGACGCTGAGTCCCCACCGCCCGCTGCCCCGCAGCTCACCCCATCCACCAGCCCAGGAGCCCCCGATGACCGCACCGCGCACCGCAGAGGTCCCGCTCTGGAACATCGCCAACATCCTCACCGTGGTGCGGTGTGCGATGGTCCCGCTGCTGGTGGTCCTCGCGGCGCTGGAGGCCGATTCGGTGCCCGGCCGCCTGCTGGTCGCCGGAGTGTTCGTGCTCGCGATGATCACCGACTTCGCCGACGGCCACCTGGCACGCAGCCGGAACCTGATCACCGACTTCGGGAAGATCATGGACCCCATCGCGGACAAGGCGATGACCGGCGCGGCGCTGATCATGCTCTCCGTGTGGGAGTACGTGCCGTGGTGGATGACCATCCTGATCCTGGTGCGCGAGATCGGCATCACGGTCATGCGGTTCACGATCCTGAAGTACGGCGCGCTGCCGGCGAACCTGGCGGGCAAGGCCAAGACCATGGTCCAGACCATCGCGATCACCTTCTGCCTGATCCCCTTCGAGGTGTGGTGGTCCCCTGCGCGCTGGATCGGCCTGGCGCTGATGGCCCTCGCCGTGGTGCTGACCGTCTGGTCCGGACTGGTGAACCTCAAGGACGGCCTGCGGCTGCGCCGCGAGGCCCTGGCCGGCGGCGCCGACGCCCGATGACCGGCACCGGAACCGACGCGAGCGACTCGGCCGACGGGGTCGATCCCGCCGACGTGATCCGTCGGGCCGGGGAGCGCGGATGGATGCTCGCGACCGCGGAGTCCCTGACCGCCGGCGCGGTCGTGGCGCGCCTCGTGGACGTCCCGGGCGCGAGCGCGGTCGTCGCCGGGGGAGCGGCCTGCTACTCCCTGGACGCGAAGACGCGGGTGCTCGGGGTGGACGCCGCCGTGCTCGCCTCGACCGGCGCCGTGACCTGCGACGTCGCCGCTGCGATGGCTGAGGGGGCGCTGTCCCTCTACCGCACGGAGCTCGCGGTCTCCACCACGGGCGTGGCCGGCCCGGGTCCGGACGAGCGCGGGGTCCCGGAGGGGACCGTGGTGCTCGGGCTCGCCGTCCGCGGCCGCCCCACACGCACCCGTGAACTCCGTCTCAGCGGCGGGAGAGCCCGGATCCGCGTCCGGACGGTCGACGCCGCGCTCGGGATGCTCGCCGCAGCCCTGCAGGAGTAGGGGCGCCCCAGCTCAGCCGCATCGGGCGGATCCGTCCTCCCCAGCGTCCCGCCATGCACACGGTGCAGAGAGCTCCCGGGGTGGGCCACTACACTCGGGGGAACACTTCCGCGGGCGACCGCGTTGGACAGGGCGTGATGACTTCGATGTCCCCGAATCCCGCACTGCACCACGCGTTCCCCCCGAGCCAGAGGAAAGGAGGCGGGTCCATGATCCTGTTCCGTCAGGAGCTGGGCGATGTGCTGCGCAACGCGCGCCGCTCGCAGGGCCGCACCCTTCGTCAGGTGTCCTCCGACGCCCGTGTGTCGCTGGGCTACCTCAGCGAGATCGAGCGCGGTCAGAAGGAGGCGTCCAGCGAGCTGCTGGTCTCGGTGACCGACGCTCTCGGCCTCCCGCTGTCCTTCGTCCTGCGCGA
>DATGUQ010000038.1:0-4006 GCA_035301145.1 Brachybacterium sp.
GGAGCCGCAGTCCCTCCGCGAGGTGGCGATCGGGATGCTCGAGGACAGCGACCTGTCCGCACGGGCGAGAGACGTCGCGTACGGCTTCCGGGCCGCGGGAGGGCCTGAACGGGCCGCCCAGCTGTGCGAAGAGGTCGCCGCTTCGGGCTGAGAGCCGGCCCGGGGCCCGGGGCGTATCGCAGCGGCAGCGGCCGACGGGCGTGCGCCGCGCCGGGCGGGTCAGTCCGGTGAACCCATCGCGATCAGCGAGATCACGGTGGTCAGCATCGAGATGCCGCCGAGCAGGGCGCCCAGCACCGTCGGCCGCGAGCTCGGCAGGGGCCGGCGCGTCCCGGCGGGAACGGCTCGGAGGGGCGAGCCGTTCCCGCCGGGACGCTCAGTGCTCCGCGAGCACGACCTCCCCGCCCGGCGCCACGCGCAGCACGGCCGACCCACCGGCCTCGATCCGCAGCCCCTCGGCCGTGTCGCGCCCGGAGACCAGGTCGCGGCCCGCGCCGCGCACGGTCACCGCCTCCTCGCCGTGGTGCAGCAGGAACAGGTGGTCCGCGTCGTCGCCGCGGCGGCGCACCGCCTCCAGGCCCTGCTGGGCCGCGCCGGGCAACGTCGGGGTGATCCCGAGCCGTGCGGCGGTGGCGGCGAGGAAGGCGTCGCGCGAGTCCTGGCGCAGCCGCGCCGAGAGGTAGACGGCGTGCCCCGCACCGCGGGCGGCTCGTGTGACTGCCGGCAGGCCCTGCAGCTCTCCGTGCGCGTATCGGGCGAGGACCTCCGCGTCGGTGACCTCGAGCAGCTCGGTCCATTCCGTGACGGTCGCGCCGGTGTTCAGCGCGACCTCGTCGCCCTCGACCAGCGGCCGCATCTCCTCGACGCGCACGCCCAGCAGCTCCCGCAGCCGCCCCGGATACCCGCCCGGGGCGATGCGCAGGGCGGGGTCGGAGATGCCGGACAGGAACGTCACCAGCAGCTCGCCGCCGCCGTCGACGTACTCCTCGAGCCAGGTGATCTGCTCGTCCGAGAGCGGATACAGGCACGGCACCACCAGCAGCCGGTACCTGCTCGCGTCCGCCCCCGGCCGCACGAAGTCCGTCGGGATCCCCGCCCGCCAGAAGGAGCGGTGGGTCGCGCGCACCTCCTCGGAATAGGAGATCGCATCGCTGGGCAGGTGCGGGGTCTCCAGCGCCCACCACCCGTCGGCGTGCCAGAGGATCCCCACGTCCGCCGCGACCAGCGGCCCGTCGGCCGGGAGGGCGACCGCGGGGGCGATCCGCTCCAGCAGCGAGCCCAGTTCGCACACGGCCTCGAAGCGGGCCGTGGAGCCGCCGGCGTGCGGGACCAGGGCGCTGTGCCACTGCTCGGCACCGCCGAGCGAGGCCCGCCACTGGAAGAACAGGGAGCTCTGGGAGCCGCGGGCGATGTACCCCAGGGAGTGGCGGAGCATCCGCTGCGCGCTCTTGACGACGGTGCGATCGCCCAGTGCGATGCCCGCGACGTTCTGCTCCATGAGCACCCAGGGCCCGCCGGACCAGGAGCGGGCGAGGTCCGAGCCGTAGGCGACGTGGGCCTCCGCGTCGGGGCCGGTGGTGTCGAGGTAGTGATCCAGCGAGACCACGTCGAGCTCCTCCGCCCACCCCCACTGCTCGAGGTGGTTCCAGGTGGGCAGCATGAAGTTCGTGGTCACCGGTGCGGTGGAGCCCGCGGCGCGGATCTCGTCGCGCTGCTCGGTCATCGCCGCCCGCATCTCGTCGGAGCTGAAGCGGCGGAAGTCGATCAGCTGGGCCGGGTTGTGCAGGTACTGCGTGGCCCGCGGGGGCGTGATCTCCTCCCAGTCGCCGTAGCCCTGGGACCAGAACGCGGTGGACCACTGCCGGTTCAGCTCCTGGAGAGAGCCGTAGCGGCGCCGCAGCCAGGCGCGGAAGGCGCGAGCGGCCGCAGGGCCGTGGTCGAGCGTCCCGTACTCGTTGTGCAGGTGCCAGCCGCGCAGGCCGGGATGGTCGCCGAAGCGCTCGGCGAGCATCCGGGCGATGCGTCGGGACGCCTCGCGGTAGGCGGGGGCGCTGACCGCGTAGGTGTCGCGCGAGCCGTGGGTGAGCCGCACGCCCTCGGGCGTGACCGGCATCGCCTCGGGATGGGCGAGGGTGAACCACGGCGGCGGCGACGCCGTGGGCGTGGCGAGGAAGAACCCGATCCCCGCCTCGGTGAGCAGGTCGATGACCTCCTCGAGCCAGCCCGTCTCGTACACGCCCTCGGCGGGTTCGAGGCTCGACCAGGAGAAGATCCCCAGCGACACCGTGTTCACCTTCGCGCGGCGCATGAGCGCGATGTCCTCCCGCCAGGTCGCCGGGTCCCACTGCTCCGGGGACCAGTCCCCGCCGAACAGGAACTGCGGCGGGCAGAAGGGGGCCGACGGCGGCTGCGCCGCGGATCCGTCGGCCGGGAGGTCGGCGTGCGCCGGGCGCGCCCCGTCGGCCGCGCTCACGCCGTGACCTCGCCGCCGCGCACCAGCTGCGCCGCCCGGGACCCGGCCCGGGCGTAGACGCCCAGCGAGTGCACGTCGTAGGTGCGGCTGAGGAAGCGCCCGCCGGTGACGCGCTCGCCGTCGATCAGATGCACCCACTCACCCTCCGGCAGGTACATCTCGACCCTCCCGGAGGCCTGGAAGACCGGCGCGACCAGCACGTCGGGACCCAGCATGTACTGGGTGTCCAGCGGGCGGCAGGCAGGATCCTGCGGGAACTGCATCGCCATCGACCGCATCATCGGCGCACCGGTGGCGGTGGTGTGCTCGGCGGTCTCCAGCAGGTACGGCAGCAGCTTCCGCTTGAGCTCCGTGAACTCCCGCATCACCTCCACGGACTCCTCGTCGAACAGCCACGGCACCCGGTACGAGTTCGAGCCATGGAGGCGCGAGTGCGAGCTGAGCAGGCCGAAGGCCGTCCACCGCTTGAACACGGTGGGATCGGGGGTGCCCTCGAAGCCGCCGATGTCGTGGCTCCAGTAGCCGAAGCCCGACGAGGTCAGCGACAGCCCGCCCCGCAGCGACTGCGCCATCGCCACGTAGGTCGACTCGCAGTCCCCGCCCCAGTGCACCGGGAACTTCTGCCCTCCGGCGGTCGCGGAGCGGGCGAAGACCACCGCCTCGCCGCGGCCGCGCCGACGCTCGAGCAGCTCGAACACCACCTGGTTGAAGCGGTGGGTGTAGTAGTTGTGCTCCCGCAGCGGGTCGCTGCCGTCGTGCCAGCGGATGCCCTCGCTGGGGATCCTCTCGCCGAAGTCGGTCTTGAACGCGTCCACGCCGTCGTCGAGCAGGGCCTCGAGCTTGCTCGCATACCAGGCGGCGGCCTCCGGGTCGGTGAAGTCCACCAGCGCCATGCCCGCCTGCCACAGATCGCTCTGCCAGATGGACGGCTCGGGTCCGTCGTCCTGTCGCAGCAGGTAGCCCTTCTCCGCGCCCTCGGCGAAGAGCGCCGAGCGCTGGGCGATGTAGGGGTTGATCCACACGCACACCTTCAGCCCGCGGTCGTGCAGCTTGCGGATCAGACCGCGCGGATCCGGGAAGGTGGCCGGGTCCCAGGTGAAGTCCGACCAGTGGAAGCCGCGCATCCAGAAGCAGTCGAAGTGGAACACCGTCAGCGGGATGTCCCGCTCGGCCATGCCGTCCACGAAGGACAGCACCGTCTCCTCGTCGTAGTCCGTGGTGAACGAGGTCGACAGCCACAGGCCGTACGACCACTCCGGCAGCGACGGCGGACGGCCCGAGCGGGCGGTGTAGCGCTCGATCACCTCGAGCGGGGTGCCGCCCCCGTACACCTCGTAGCGCAGGCGCTCGCCGGGCACCGAGAACTGGGTGGCGGAGACGTTCTCGGAACCCACCTCGAAGGAGACCGGCCCGGCATCGTCCACCAGCACCCCGTAGCCGCGGGAGGAGAGGTAGAAGGGCACGTTCTTGTAGGCCTGCTCCGAGTTGGTGCCGCCGTCGGCGTTCCAGATGTCGACGCTCTGGCCGTTCTTC
>DATGUQ010000039.1:0-3152 GCA_035301145.1 Brachybacterium sp.
CTCGGGCTGGGCGGTGCTGGCGTATGAGCCGATCGGTGGGAACCTGGTGATCGAGCAGTTCTACGATCAGCAGAACGGTGTGCCGGTGGCGACGATCCCGCTGTTCCAGCTGGACATGTGGGAGCACGCCTTCTACCTGGACTACCAGAACGTGAAGGCGGATTACGTCAAGGCGATCTGGGACATCGTGAACTGGGCGGATGTCCAGGCGCGCTTCGAGGCGGCGCGCAAGGGCGCCTCCGGTCTGGTTGTGCCCTCGGCCTGATCGGCTGGCTCGGGCCGGTCCCGCTCGGGTGGCCCCGCTCGGGTGGGGCCGCTCGGCTGGTTCGGGCCGGTCCCGCTCGGGCCGGTCCTACTCGGGCCGCCCCGCTCGGCTGGCTGAGGCTGGCCGCTGTCATGGGCGGGACGCTGGTGACACACGGTGGCGATATCGCCACGGCGTGTCACCAGCGTCCCGCCCATCACGTTGTCCGGGGGCGGGGTGGGGCCCGCGATGTCCGGAGGTGCGACTCGCCCTCGCTGTGCGGAGGCGCGGCCGGGGCGCGCTGTCCGGTGCAGGTCGGGGCTCGCACTGTCCGGGGCAGGCCCCACCGGGGCACCGCTCGACCTTTCGGACGATGCCGCGGGGACGACGCCGCCCATAGAGTGGTCGCGTGAGCTCCGCACCTGTCACCGACCCGGACGCCGCTGTCGACGGCCGGCGCGAGGCCGAACGCGCCGCCGTCTCCGCCGCCTCCTTGGCCGCGACCCTGCGCGGGGCGATGCACCTGGCGTTCGTGGTGCTGCTGAGCGTGGGAACCGTGCGCGCCCACGACGTCGACGGGGCCCCGCTGCCGCTGACTCTGCTCGCCGCCGCGGCCATTGCGGTGATCTACGGGCTCGGCTCCCGGTTCGCGCTGCGCCGCGCCGGCTCCGGCGAGGCGGAGTGGACGGATCTGCTGCTGCCCTCCCGGGGCTGGGTGCTCCTGCTGACCCTGGCCTGGATGGCCGGCACGATCGTCTCCACGGCGTTCGTGTGGATCGCCTTCCCCCTGTTCTTCCTCGTGCTGTTCTCCCTGGGCCGCGTCGCCGGACCGCTCGCTCTGGCGGGCGTCGCACTGTGGGCCGTGCTCGCCCCGCTGATCGCCCGTGAGCAGTGGACGCTGGAGATCGGGGAGGTCCTCGGCCCCCTGGTGGGAGCGGTCTTCTCCCTCATCGCCCATGCCGTCCACCGACGGCTCCTGGCCGAGACCGACCGCAACCGGCAGCTGGTGGGCCAGCTGCAAGCCGCCCAGAGCGAGCTCGCCGACTCCGAGCGCCGCAAGGGCATCGCCGAGGAGCGCCAGCGTCTCGCCCAGGACATCCACGACACGCTCGCCCAGGGACTGAACTCCATCGTGCTGCTCAGCCGCAGTGCCCGTGGTGCCCACCCCGAGGCCGCCGAGTCGTTCTCGCGCATCGAGGACACCGCCCGCGACAACCTCGCCGATGCCCGGCGCCTGGTGCGCGACCTCGCCGACCGTGCGCCGCGCACCACCCTCGAACAGGCGCTGCGCAGCGCCATCTCCCGTGCCGAGGTGCTGGGGGAGACGCCCCGCTGGGAGCTGCGGATCGACGGCACCCCGCGCGAGCTGCCGCCCGCCCAGGTCGAGACTCTCCACCGCGCCGCCCAGTCGCTGATCGCCAACGTGCAGCGGCACGCCCAGGCGCGCCGCTGCGTGCTCACCCTCGCCTGGTGGCCCGGCCGGGTGAGCCTGGACGTGGTCGACGACGGCCGCGGCTTCGACCCCGAGGCCCTCACCACCGGCCCCGAGGGCGGCGACGGGCTGCGCCTGCTGCGCACCCGCCTCGCCCGCGCCGGCGGCAGCGTCGCGATCGACTCCGCCCCCGGGGAGGGCACCACCGTCGGCCTCGTCCTGCCGACCGACACCCAGGAGGCCGACGCATGAGCAGCCACGCACCGGTGAGCATCCGGATCATGATGGTCGACGACCATCCAGTGGTCAGAGCCGGGCTGCGCGTCCTGCTGGAGGCCGACGAGGGGATCGAGGTGGTCGCCGAGGTCGGCTCCGGCGCTGCGGCGCTGCAGGAGCTCGACCTCCTCGCCTCCGGAGCCGGGGTACCGGACCTGGTGCTGATGGACCTGAACCTCGGCGACGGCATCGGCGGCATCGAGACCACCCGGCGCCTGCGCGCCGCGCACCCCGAGGTGCAGGTCCTGGCCGTGACCACCTTCGACGCTGAGGCCGACATCGTCGGCGCGCTCGAGGCCGGCGCGACCGGCTACGTGCTCAAGGACTCGCCCACCGAGGCTCTGATCGACGCGGCCCACGAGGCCGCCGCGGGCCGCAGCATCCTCTCGCCCGAGGTGCAGCAGCGCCTCGTGCAGCGGATGAGCAACCCGCACAGCGCCCTGTCCCCGCGGGAGACGGAGATCCTCGAGGCGCTGGCCACCGGCGCGACCAATCGCGAGGTCGCGAAGCTGATGTTCATCTCCGAGTCGACGGTCAAGACGCACCTGGTGCACATCTACGACAAGCTCGGCGTGGACAGCCGCACCGCCGCGATCCGCGAGGCCCGCGACCGACGCCTGATCCGCTGACGCGGCGATCCCGGTCACACCTGCAGCACTACCGCCCTGACCTGCGCTGGCGGAGTGGACAGGTCTGCGCCGCGGCGCGCTGTGTCCGTAGTGTGGACCGCTGGTCCCGATCGACGGACGAGATCGGACAGTGCGCCGCACGGACACCGGAGGAGGAGAGCACATGCCCACCGAACTGACCCGCTCGCTGGGAGTGGCGGGCATCGTCCTGATGGTCGTCGCCGCGGCCGCCCCCATCACCGTGGTGGTCGCGAACTTCCCCCTGATCCTGCTGGAGTCCGGAACCGTCGGCGCACCGCTGATGATCGTCGGCGCCACGCTCATCCTGCTGCTGTTCTCCGTGGGCTACACCTGGATGACCCCGCACGTGCCGGATGCCGGTGCCTTCTACGCGTACGTGGACCGGGGCCTCGGGGCCCGTGCCGGTCTCGGCACCGCCGCGATCGCGCTGCTGTGCTACCTCCTGCTCACCGTCTCGATGACCTGCTACCTGGGCGTCCAGGCGGGCAACCTGCTCGAGCTGTGGACCGGGCTCGAGGTGCCGTGGTGGCTGATCTCCGCCCTGATGATC
>DATGUQ010000040.1:0-4525 GCA_035301145.1 Brachybacterium sp.
CCGACGCGTCGGGATCAGACCTTCTCGACCCCGGCCGCGGAGAAGTGGACGACCTTCCCGCCCAGCTCCTCCTGCGCCGCGTCCGCGAAGGCGAGGTCCTCCTCGTCGGTGCCGTCCACGAGCACCACCCACTTCCCGGACTGCACGGCGTAGCCCTCGCTGTCCTGCTCGCCCATCGCCTCGAGGAACTCCTCGCCCTTGACATCGTGAGGGACGACCGCCGCGATCGAGACGCTGTCGTCACCCGCCTGGCACTCGCCCTCGACGGTGTCGAAGGCCGGGAAGCCGTCGGCGACCTCGCCCTCCATGTAGGAGTCGAAGTCGTCGGAGTCGACCGTGTCGCAGCCGATCTCCACCCGGAGCTCCTCGTAGAGGTCGCGGGAGTCGTCGTAGGAGCCGCCGCCGCAGCCGGCGAGGGTGAGGGCGGCGCCTGCGGCGAGGGCGGTGGTGAGGGCGTGACGGGTCTTCATGGGGTCTCTCCTGTTCGTCGTGGTGATATTCAGGTTCGTCGGTGGTCGGTGGTCGGTGGGAGCGGCCGGCGGTTCAGCTGCCTCCGCCGTCGGAGGGCTCGGCGCTCGCGGTGGCGCCCTCCAGCGGGAACTCGACGCCGAGCTCGTCGGAGCTGTACTCCCGCTCGCCGGAGCCCTCCATCTCGTAGGAGCCGATCGAGGCGTCGAACTCCAGGGAGAACCCGCCGCTCATGCTCACCGTCGCGGCGGTGGTCTCCGCTGCGACCGGGGCGATCAGGGTGCGCTTCTCCGAGTTGCTGGACGGGCTCAGCAGCAGAGAGTCCTGATGGACCTCCTGGGTGGTCTCGTCACCGTCGACGGTCACGGACGCCGTCGCGGTGTACGCGCCGGCCTCCACCATGCCGGGGGTCTCGGTCTCGATGGTGATCTCGCTGCTCCAGTCCATCACCAGCCAGGCCCCGCCGGGCTCGGCCCAGCCGGTGTCCGCCGTCCAGGCCGTGAGTGCGAGCGTCGTGGCCTGGAAGGAGACGGCGGCTTCGATCTCGTGATCCGCCTCCCCGCCGTACAGCACCGGGAACGGATCCACCGAGACCGGGAAGGTGTGGTGCGGTTCCTGCACGCGGTCCTCCCGGTAGTAGACCGCGGCGACATCATCGCCCTGCCGCTCCCCGGTGAGCAGGTCCACCAGCTGGTCATGACCTTCGCTGGAGACGACGAGCACGGCGGAGCCGTCCTCCGGCACGGAGAGCAGGATCCGGTCGGAGTACTTGCCGTCGATCTCCGCGAGATGGGTCTGGGAGCCTCCCGCACGGACCGAGAGATCCGTGGCCGGCAGGCCGTCGCCGCCCCCGGGGGCGTCCTCGTCGACCGGCGTGAACGAGAGGTCCACGGCACGCAGCACCTCGCCCTGGGCGGCGGCGAAGTCGAGCACCTCGCCGTCCTCGTCCAGCTCCGGATCCAGGTCGACGGCGTCCGCCGGGACGGAGGTGAGCTCCTGCAGGCCGTCGATGCTGAGCGTCCCGGTGGGGGTGATGACGGTCGAGTTCTCGGGGTTGAGGGTGCTGGTGACGGTGACGTCCTTGGTGAAGTCCTCCTGGTGGAATCCCGGATCGAGCTGGGGGAGGTCCTGGGCGGCGGCGTCACCGCCGCCATCTGACGCACCACCGCCATCCGACGCGCCGCCCGCATCGCCCGCGTCGGAACCTCCGGCATCCTCGAAATCAGCGATCTCGCCGGAGCCGCAGGCGGTGAGGCCGAGGGCGCCGACGACGGCGAGGGCGAAGCTGCGACGGCCGAGGCGTGCAGTGGTGGTGCGCATGGTGTTCTCCTTCATCTGGTTCCGCTGTCCCCCATGAGTCGTCGCGGAACGTGATTCGGTTGCATCGGATCCTGAGGAGTTCTCACTCCTCGACCCGGAAGCGGTGGTGGGTCTCGAGCACGGTGCCGTCCGCGGTGCGGGAGCGCAGCACCAGCTCGGCACGGCCCGCGCTCGTCGGCGTCATCGTCACCGTCGACCGGTCGAGCAGGAAGCGGCCGTCCGGCAGCGACCACACCCAGGTCTCGGCCCCGGTGACGTCCGCGGTGAACGTCGCGGTCTCGCCCACGGAGACCTCGTCGGGCCCGTCGATTGCGACCGAGACGCCGTCGGCGGCGGCGACGGGCGGATCGTGCCAGACCCTCTCCCCGAGCCCGAGGCCGGCGGCGAGGCCCACGACGAGCAGCACGGCGGCCAGGGCGATGCGGGCACGCCGTCGCGGCCGGGCCGGTGCCGCCCCGGCTTCCGCCGTCTCTGCGTGCGCGGCGGGGGCCGACGCCTCGGCAGGAGGGTCGGCGGGCGGTTCGGCGAGCGCCTCCTCGATGCTCGCCAGCCACGCCTCGACATCGGCGGGACGGCGCCGGGGATTCTCCGCCATGCCGCGGGAGAGCGCCCGGGTGAGGGCCGCCGGTCTCCGCGAGCCCTTCGCGAGCCACGACAGCAGCGCCGACATCGCCCAGATGTCGGCGCGCGCATCGACGCGCCCGTGGCGCTCCTGCTCCGGGGGCCGGAACCCCGAGGTGCCTGCGGCGACCGTCAGGCCGGAGCTGCGGGCCAGGTCCTTGCACATGCCCAGATCCGCGAGCAGGAGGCGCTCGTCCTCGGCGATCAGCGCCCCGCCTCCGGGAACCGGCCCGCCGCCCGCGGCCGCCACGCCGCTCGAGCGTGCGTGCCCGGCGGTGTTCCCGTCGGGCTGCGAGGTGAGCAGGACGTTCCCGGGGCTCAGGTCCCGGTGCACGAGCTGCGCGCGGTGCACGGCGCCGAGCGCCGCCGCGAGCGACCTGGCCACGACGAGGAGGTCCTGCGGCGAAGCGGTCCATCCCTGTTCCCGCAGCGACTCCACCCGCTGACCGAGGGTGCCGCGATCCGCGAGCTCGAGGACCAGGTACGGCTGGTTGTCGGGCAGCTCGCCGATGTCGTGGACGGCCGCGACATGCGGGCTGCGGGCGCGGCGCAGGGCACGGCCCTCGCCGATGAAGCGCTCGAGCATGTCCGGGTTCAGGGTGTGGTTCTCCGCGAGCACCTTGAGCGCCACCTCGTCGTCCAGACGCAGGTCGCGTGCGCGGTGCACCGTGGCGAAGGAGCCCGCGCCGAGGTGGTCGACCACCTCGTACCGTCCGATCCGCTGCATCAGTCGAGCGCCCCGAGGATCTTCTCGAGCTTCGCCCGGCCGCGGCTGAGCTGTGCTTTCACCGTGCCCTCGGGCAGGTCCAGACGAGCGGCGACCTCGGCGACCGGCAGCTGCTCGAGATCCCGCAGGATCAGCGGGGCCCGGTACTTCTCCGGCAGCCGCGCCAGAGCGGTGCGCAGTGCCGCACGGGAGGCGACCATCGAGCTGATCCGCTGGGCGGGCAGCACGCTCTCGTCGAGGGCGGTGGCGCTGCGCTGCCGGCGGAGATGATCGGTGACGCGGCGCTTGACGATCGGGTGCAGCCAGGTGGTGACCCTGCCCTCGCCGCGGTAGCGCCCGATCGACCCCACCACCGAGATGAGCACCTCCTGGGCGACGTCGTCGACGGCGTCCTGGTCCAGGAGCATCGACCCGACCATGCGATGCACGGTGCGGGAGCTGTCCAGGGCCTCGAGGAACGCGTCGAGGGCGGCGCCGTCCCCGGTGGCGGCGCGAGCGGCGAGCTGCGAGAGCCCTTCCTCCTCGCGCACCCCTGACATCCCCGAGTCTCCCCCTCTCATACCCCCGATGGTACCGATTCGTCGGCCGCGTGAATGAATGCGACCACGGGCCGACGAGGCGCCGGTCCCCTCCGTGCTCGGCGCGGAGCGGCTCGCCAGCCGGGACGAGCGCTCGGCGAGCCCCGCCCGCTCACTCCCGCCCCGCGAGCTCCGGCGGGCTGTAGAGCATCGACAGCGGCCGCTCCTGCCCGCCCTGCGCGAGCTGCGTGGCGGTGCGGCCGATGAACCGCATCAGCGACCGGGAGAGGTGGGGCTGGTCGTAGAACCCTAGCCCGTGCACCACCTCCGGGATCGGCTCGCCCTCACCGAGCCGCAGCGCCGCCTCGCGGGCCCGGGCGATCTGCCGGATCAGACCCAGGCTCAGCCCGGTCGTGGCGGCGACGCGCCGCTGCACCGTGCGGGCCGAGACCGCCGGGCTCCCGCCGCCCAGCACCTCGGCCACCATCGCGTCCCGCACCAGGATCCGCGCCTCCACCAGCTGCTGCACGAACGTCTCCGCGGTGTCGTACCCCGGCAGCGGCCATGCCCGCGCGGCCAGCCGGAGCCGCCCATCGCTGACCCGGGACGGCGGGGTCTGGCCGTCGACGAGCGCGGAGACCGGCAGGTGCGGCATGTGCACGCCGTGCGCGAAGAGGATCCCCGCCGAGCGCGAGTCCTGCGGCACCGGCGCGGTGCTCGCCCGCGTCTCGGGCCCGCGCACCGTGCTCAGCAGCTGCGCGCCCTCGTTCCACACCACCAGCTCCCACGTCGAGTTCGCCACCGACGTCATCGTCTCCACGTCCCGGGCGTGCGCACGCCACACCCGGGCCACGTACGGGGAGGGCGAGGG
>DATGUQ010000041.1:0-6663 GCA_035301145.1 Brachybacterium sp.
CGGCGAGCAGTTCGACGCCTCCTGGGACCGCGGCGAGCCGCTGCGCTTCCAGCTCGGCGTGGGCCAGGTCATCTCCGGCTGGGACCAGGGCGTGCAGGGCATGAAGGTCGGCGGCCGCCGCCGTCTCGACATCCCCGCCTCCCTCGGCTACGGCGCCCAGGGCGCCCCGCCGGTGATCGCCCCGAACGAGTCGCTGATCTTCGTGTGCGACCTGGTGGCGGTGCACAAGCGCTGAGCTGCTCCGCCGAGGGGACGGCGGGGGAGCACGCGGGAGGGCAGGAGCCCCTCTTCGCGGCCCCCGCCGTTCCTGTTCCCGAACCCTCCCCGTCGGCCGCCGCGCCGACCGACCCGGGCCGCCTCGCCGCGTCCCGGGAGACCGGCCTGCGCACCACCGCCGGGTTCGAGGTGGTCCGCGAGCTGCCGGTGGCGAGCGTGCGCCTGGTGGGCGTGCTCCCGCACCTGGACCGCCCCTTCGAGTACGCGGTCACGCCGGAGACCGCTGCCGCCGGACCGGGGATGAGGGTGCGGGTGCGCTTCTCCGGCAAGGACACCGAGGGCATCGTGCTCGAGCGGTGCGCCGAGCCGTCCACCGACCGCCCCCTGGCCCCGCTGCACCGCCTGGTCTCCGAGGACGTGGTGGTCCCGCCCGCGATGATGCGGGTCTGCGAGGACGTGGCGGCACGCTGCGCCGGCACCGTCGGCGACGTGCTGCGCCTGGCCCTGCCGCCCCGCCACGCCCGCGCCGAGAAGGCCGACCGCGCCGCGGAGGAGAAGGAGGCGGAGGCAGCGCCTGTCGAGGGGCCCGTCGACGACCCCGGCGACGCGGCGACGGATGCCGAGCCTGCGATCGCCGCCCCCCGCCCCGGGGACCGCTACACGGGCCTCGCCGCCCTGCTGGCCCGCGCCGGCAGCCCGGACGGCCCGGTGCCGCGCGCGAGCCTCACCCTCGACGCCGCCGACGACTGGACCATCGTCGCCGCCGACGCGATCGGCGACCTCGAGCCCGAGCTGGGCGCTCTCGTCGTCGCGCCCGACCAGCGGGACGTCGCCCGCCTCTCCCGGGTGCTCACCGAGCGGGGCATCGCCCACGAGATCCTCGCCGGCACCGAAGGCCCCGAGAAGCGCTACCGCACCTTCCGCCGCATCCTGCGCGGCGCCACCCGGGTGGTCCTCGGCAACCGCTCGGCCGCCTTCGCGCCGGTGCGGAACCTCGCCCTGGCCATCTGCTGGGACGAGGCCGACGACCTGCTCGAGGAGCCGCGCGCCCCCTACCCGCATACCCGCACCGTGCTGCAGTGTCGCTCCGCGGAGGAACGCTGCGCCCTGCTGTTCCTCGCCGCGAGCGACTCGGTGACGCTGCGCGCCCTGGCCGACCACGGCTACCTGGCCCGTCTGGAGCCCGTGCCGGGCCCGGTGACCGCCGTGCGCCCCCACATCGTGGCGATGGACGAGTACCTGCGCGAGCGCGAGGGGCCCTCCGGCCGCTCCCGCCTCCCGCAGGAGGCGATGCGGGTGATCCGCCGCGGCCTGACCCGGGGCCCCGTGCTGGTGCAGGTGCCGCGCTCCGGCTACGTGCCCGCGATCGCCTGCACCTTCTGCCGCACCCGGGCGCAGTGCCCGCACTGCTCCGCGCCGCTCTCGCTGAGCGGACGGAACGGACCGCTGCACTGCCGGGTGTGCGGCCGGAGGGAGGACGGCTACCGCTGCCCCGAGTGCGACCGCACCCAGGTGCGGGCCATGGTCGTCGGCTCCACACGCACCGCCGAGGAGCTGCACCGCGCCTTCCCCGACACGCCGCTCAAGGTCGCCGGCGGCGCCCACGGCGCCCTCGAGGACGACGCCGTCCCCGACTCCGCGATCATCGTCGCCACCCCCGGTGCGGAGCCCGCCCCGCAGGGTCGCTACGCCGCCTGTCTGCTGCTGGATGCGGACGCGCTGCTGGGCCGCGCCGCCTTCGACGCCGACGTCGAGGCGGTGCGCCGCTGGCGCAACGCCATCGCCCTGGTACGCAGCGCCGACGACGGGGGAGAGGTGCTCGTGGTGGGCACCTCCACGGTGCCCGCGATCCGCGACCTGGTCGCCCACCGTTCCTCCCTCTTCCTGGACCGGGTGCTCGCCGATCGCCACGAGCTCGACCTGCCGCCCTTCTCTCGCGTCGCCGAGATCGTCGGCGACCGCGAGGCCTGCCGCACCTTCCTCGAGACCACCGAGCTCCCGGACGGCACCGAGGTGTTCGGCCCCGTCGACCTCGAGGGTGCCGACGCCGCCGGCCGCGCCCGCGCGGTGGTGCGCCTGGACCCGGCCCGCTCCCGCGAGCTCGCCGATGCCCTCCGTGCCGGGGTCGCCGCCCGCAGCGCCCGCAAGGCCAAGGGCTCCCTGCGCGTGCGGCTGGACCCGCCGGACGTGTTCTGAGCGAGTGCCCGGTGCGCCTCGTGCGGTCACGGGCGACCGTAGACTGGTCCCATCATGCGTCTCCTCTTCGCCGGCACCCCCGAGGCCGCCCTGCCCTCCCTGCGCACCCTGCTCGATTCGCACCACGAGGTGGTCGGCGTGCTCACGCAGCCCGATGCCCGCACCGGGCGCGGCCGCAAGCTCCGCCCCTCACCGGTCAAGACCCTCGCGCTCGAGGCCGGGATCCCCGTGCTGACCCCCGCCACGCTGCGGGACGACGCCGTCCGGCAGCAGCTGCGCGATCTCGCCCCCGACGCCGCCCCGGTGGTCGCCTACGGGAACCTGATCCCGCAGGCCGCGCTCGGCATCCCCCGCCACGGCTGGATCAACCTGCACTTCTCCCTGCTGCCGGCCTGGCGGGGCGCCGCACCGGCCCAGCGCGCCGTGCTCGCCGGGCAGCGTGGGACCGGCATGAGCGTGTTCCGGATCGAGAAGGGCCTGGACACCGGGGACGTGCTCACCACCGCCCCGACCACCATCGGCGAGTTCGAGACCGCCGGCGAGCTGCTGGAGCGGATGGCCGAGGACGGCGCGTCCCTGCTGCTGCAGGCCCTGGACGCCCTCGCCGACGGCACCGCCGAGCTCACCCCGCAGGACCACGCCGCCGCCACGCACGCCGCGAAGCTCACCACGGCCGAGGCGCAGATCGACTGGAGCCTCCCCGCCGAGCAGGTCAGCGCCCACATCCGCGGGATGAGCCCGCAGCCGGGCGCCTGGACGCTGCTGGACGGAGCCCGCACCAAGATCCTCGGCATCGAGGCCGCCCCCGAGCACGCCCCGCTGCCCCCCGGGCGGATCGAGGCCGGGAAGCGCCAGGTGCTGGTGGGCACCGGCACCGCGCCCATCGCGCTCTCCACCCTTGCCCCGGCCGGGAAGAAGCCGATGCGCGCCGCGGACTGGGCCCGCGGTGCCTCCCTCGCCGCCGACGCCCGCTTCACCATCGCCCCGCAGGACGGAGACCCCGCATGACCCAGGACCGACGAGGCGGCCAGGGCCGCGGGCAGAGCCGTCCCGGTCGCCCCCGGCGCGACGACCGCCGCGACGACCACCGCGGACAGGACCGCTCCCGCGATCATCAGGGCCGCACCCGCTCCGGGTCCCGCGGCCGGGGCGGCCCCCGCCGCGGCTACTCCGCCTCCCGCCCCGCCGAACGCTCGCGCCGCACCACCTCCTCCCGGGAGGTCGCCTACGAGGGCCTGCGCCTGGTGCGCGAGGAGGACTCCTACGCGAACCTGGTGCTGCCCCGCCTGCTGCGCAGCCACCGCCTGTCCACCCGCGACGCCGGCTTCGCCACCGAGCTGTTCTACGGGACGCTGCGGGCCCGGGGCCGCCTCGACGCGGTGCTCGCCGCCTGCGTGGACCGCCCGCTGGAGGAGGTGGACCCGGCTCTGCTGGACGTGCTGCGACTGGGCGCCCACCAGCTGCTGGACCTGAGCGTCGCCCCGCACGCCGCGACCTCCGAGACGGTGGCGCTGGCCCGCTCCCGGGTGGGCGCCGGCGCGGCGAGCTTCGCCAACGCCGTCCTGCGCCGGGTGGGGGAGAAGGACCTCGAGGGCTGGCTCGAGGAGGTCGCCCCCGATTCCGCCGCGGACCCCAGCGGCCACCTGGCCGTCGTCCACTCCCATCCCCGCTGGGTGGTGCGCGCGCTCGGCGACGCGCTGGCCGGTCACGGCCGCTCCCGGGACGAGCTGCCTGAGCTGCTGGAGGCGCAGAACGCCGCACCGGCGGTCTCGCTGGTGATGCGCCCGGGACTCACCGACCTCGACGAGCTCATCGACCACGGCGCGAGCCGCGGCCGCTTGTCCGTCTTCGCCGCTTCCTGGCCCTCCGGCGACCCCGGCGGCATGGACCTGGTGCTGCAGGGCCGCGTCGGGGTGCAGGACGAGGGCAGCCAGCTCGCGGCCCTCGCCCTCGCCCTCGGCGCCGACGACCTGGTCCTCGCCGAGGACGCCCACTGGCTGGACCTCTGCGCCGGACCGGGAGGGAAGACCGCCCTGCTGGGCGGGCTGACCGTCGACCACGACGCCGACCTGCTGGCCGTCGAGCTCCAGCAGCATCGCACCGAGCTCGTCGACCGGGCCGTCGCCCCGCTGCAGGAGGCCGGGTGCGAGATCACCACCCGCACCGCCGACGGCACCACGATCGGCGCCGAGCTGCCCGGCCGCTTCTCCCGGATCCTCGCCGACGTCCCCTGCTCGGGGCTCGGGGCGCTGCGCCGCCGCCCCGAGGCCCGCTGGCGCCGCACCCCCGCCGACGTCGGACAGCTCGGCGGCCTCCAGCGCGACCTGCTGGCCTCCGCCCTCGACGCCGCGGCCGACGGAGGGGTGGTCGCCTACGTGACCTGCTCCCCGCACCTGGCCGAGACCCGCCTGATCGTCGCCGACGTGCTGAAGGGACGCACCGACGTCGAGGAGCTCGACGCCCGGGAGGCCGTCCGCGCCGGCATCCTCCCCGAGGCCCGCGCGGAGATCGACCTCGGTGCGGGTCCCGCGGTGCAGCTGTGGCCCCACGTCCACGGCACCGATGCCATGTACATCCACCTGCTGCGCAAGCAGCCCTCCCGCTCGACAGAAGGAGCCCCGACGGCATGACCACCCCGTACTCGACCGACGGCCACTACATCCACCCCAGCATCCTCGACGCCGACTTCATGAGCATCGGCACGGAGCTGGACAGGATCTCCAGCGCCGACAGCGTGCACGTGGACGTGATGGACAACCACTTCGTGCCCAACCTCACCTTCGGCCCCTCCATGGTCGAGCAGATCGTGGAGCGCAGCGCGCTGCCCGTCGACGCCCATCTGATGATCGACGAGGCGGACACCGAGGCACCGGCGTACGCCGAGGCCGGCGCCGCCTCGGTGACCTTCCATCTCGAGGCCGCCCGTGCTCCGGTGAAGCTGGCCCGCGACCTGCGACGCAAGAACACCCAGGCCGGGGTGGCCCTGCGCCCCGCCACCGCGGTCGAGCCGCTGCTGGACATCATCGGCGAGTTCGACATGCTGCTGATCATGACGGTGGAGCCCGGCTTCGGCGGGCAGAGCTTCCTGGAGACGATGCTCCCGAAGATCCGTCGCGCCCGCGCCGCGATCAGCGAGGCCAACCTCGAGGTGTCGATCCAGGTCGACGGCGGCGTCAGCCGGGAGACCATCGAGCGCTGCGCGGAGGCCGGGGCGAACGTGTTCGTGGCCGGTTCCGCCATCTACCGCGCCCAGGACGCGGCCGAGGAGATCTCCGCCCTGCGCGAACTCGCCCAGCGCCACACCGCGCACTGACCCCCGCCCTGCGAACACCCCGGGAGGGACCGGATGGACCTTCTGCAGTGGCTCTTCTCTGCGCGCATCGAGTTCGAGGGCGGCCAGTTCCTGCTGCTGAGAGAGGTGCTCGGCAACGTCTTCGGACTGCTCAGCGCGCTGGGCGGGATGCGGCGGAAGATCTGGGCCTGGCCCGTCGGGATCGCCGGCAACCTCCTGCTGCTGACGGTGTTCCTGGGCACCGTGTTCGGCAGCCCCAACCCGGTGGACCTCTACGGCCAAGCCGGCCGGCAGGTGATGTTCATCGCCACTGCCGTCTACGGCTGGATCCGCTGGCATCAGGCCCGGGACCAGGACGGCACCGCCGTCGAGCCCCGCTGGGCCTCCTGGGGCACCCGCGCCCTGCTGGGCGTCGTGCTCGTCGGCGGCACCGCCGCGCTGACCCCGGTGTTCCGGGCACTGGGCTCCTACGAGCCGGTCTGGGCCGACGCCTGGATCTTCATGGGCAGCCTGCTGGCGACCTTCGGCATGGCCAAGGGCTGGGTCGAGTTCTGGCTGATCTGGGTGGCCGTGGACATCGTGGGCGTCCCGCTGCTGCTGAGCGCCGGCTACTACGCCAGCGCCTTCATGTACGTCTTCTACGGCGCGTTCACGTTGGCGGGCTTCTTCATCTGGTGGGGCGTGCGCGATCGTCGGGACCGCGAGGAGGCGCGGGTCACCGTCGAGACCGCCCATCTGGATCCCACCGTGCGCCGGGACTGACCGGCACCGCCCCGTCCCGACGTCCGGCGACCGGTCGACGGCACGCGGCCCGGTTCAGGACGCGTACCCTGGGGGCGTGAAGGATTTCGAGGCGCTGTTCGCCGAGCTCACCGACAAGGCCCGTACCCGACCCGAGGGGTCGGGCACCGTCCGCGAGCTCGACGGGGGCGTCCATCAGATCGGGAAGAAGATCGTCG
>DATGUQ010000042.1:0-3213 GCA_035301145.1 Brachybacterium sp.
ATCGGCGTGGACCTGATGTTCTTCGGCATCTCCGGCCCCGCCACGAACGTGCTCACCCCGCCCGACGTCCCCGCAGGCTCCGACGAGGCCGCCCGGATGGCCGTGATCTGGACGATCTTCCACTACGGCATCCCCGGCTGGGCCATGTACGCACTGATGGGCATGGCGTTCGGCCTGTTCGCCTACCGCTACCACCTGCCGCTGTCGATCCGCTCGGCCCTGGCCCCGATCTTCGGCCGCCGGATCCACGGCGCCGTGGGCCACGCCGCCGAGATCGGCGCGACCATCGGCACCATCTTCGGCATCTCCGTCTCCCTCGGTATCGGCGTGGTCTTCCTGAACTTCGGGCTCTCGGCTCTGTTCGGGGTCCCCAACTCGATCGCCGTCCAGATCGCGCTGATGGCGCTGGCCGTGTTCATCACAGTGCTGTCCACCGTCTCCGGCGTGGACAAGGGCATCCGCCGTCTCTCCGAGATGAACGTGCTGCTGGCCCTGGTGCTCATGCTGTGGGTGCTCTTCTCCGGCCAGACCCACCAGCTCCTCAACGCCCTCGTCCAGAACATCGGCGACTTCTTCTCCCGCTTCCCAGGGATGATGATGAACACCTTCGCGTACACCGACGGGGCCGCCGACCTCGGCTACCCCTCCGACCAGTGGATGGCGGACTGGACCCTGTTCTTCTGGGCCTGGTGGATCGCCTGGGCGCCCTTCGTGAGCCTGTTCCTGGCCCGCATCTCGCGCGGCCGCACCCTGCGTCAGTTCGTGGTGGGCGTGCTGCTGATCCCGTTCTCGTTCATCCTGCTGTGGGTGTCGATCTTCGGCAACGCCGCCCTGAGCTTCTTCGACGACGAGCAGTTCCTCGACCTCGCCGTCAACCAGCCCGAATCCGGGTTCTTCAACCTGCTCGAGCAGTACCCGGGTGCCGTCTTCACCGTCTCGGTCGCGCTGCTGACCGGGCTGTTCTTCTACGTCACCTCGGCGGACTCCGGCTCGCTGGTGATGGCGAACATGACCTCGAAGGCCACCACCACCGACTCCGACGGCCCGCCCTGGCTGCGCATCGTGTGGGCGGCGATCACCGGTGCGCTGACGCTGGTGATGCTGTTCATCGACGGCGTCTACACCCTGCAGGCGGCGACCGTCATGGTGGGGCTGCCGCTGTCGATCCTGATCTACCTGGTGATGTTCAGCCTGTGGAAGGTGCTTCGCACCGAGCACATGGGCCTCGTCTCCCGCCAGGCGACCCTGCCCGGGCTGCTCACCAGCCGGATCCGGGAGGGCGACGACGGTGACCGTCTCACCTGGCGCGAGCGCCTGTCCCACCGGATGACCTACGCCGACGAGGAGCGGGCCCGGACGTTCGTCGAGAGCGTCGCCGCTCCCGCGATCGAGGAGGTCGCCGCCGAACTGCGCGCCCACGGTGCCGACGTCACGTGCCATCGCGGCGAGCACCCGGACTGCTCGGTACCGTTCGTGGATCTCGTGGTGACCTTCCCCGAGGGGGAGGACTTCAAGTACCAGGCCTACCCCGTCGCCTACTCGGTCCCCAGCTTCGCCGCCAATCTCGCCACCGTGAGGGACGTCTACTACCGGATCGAGATCTTCTCGATGCTCGGCTCGCGCGGACGCGACATCATGGGGTACACGGAGGACCAGGTCATCACCGACGTCCTGGACGCCTACGACGCGCACATCATGTACCTGACGATGAGTGAGGACATCGGGACCGCGACCGGCACCGTACCGGTCACGGCCCCGGACACCTGGACCGACACCGACCACGTCGATCCGCTCGACGACCACCCCACCGACCCCGCCCGCGTCTCCGAGGAGATCGCGACGAAGGAGAGCAATGACTGACACGGTCGCCACCCTGTTCATCGACGGGCAGTGGGTGCCCTCGTCCTCGGGCGAGACCCGCACCGTGATCTGCCCCGCGGACCAGTCCGAGGTGGGCGTGGTCTCCGAGGCCACCGCCGAGGACGTCGAGCGCGCGATCCTCGCGGCCCGCCGCGCCTTCGAGTCCCGCGTCTGGGCGGACCGTCCCGCCTCCGAACGCGGCGACTTCCTCCTGCAGGTCGCCGACAGGCTGCAGGAGCGCAAGGACGAGTTCGCCCGCGCCGAGGCCTTCGACACCGGCAAGCGCCTGGTCGAGGCCGAGGGCGACATGGACGACATCACCGCCTGCTTCCGCTACTTCGGGAAGGTCGCGGGGCAGAACCCGGGCCGTCTGGTCGATGCCGGGGACGAGAGCGTGATCTCCCGCGTGGTGCACGAGCCGATCGGCGTGTGCGGCATGATCACACCCTGGAACTTCCCGCTGCTGCAGGCGGCATGGAAGATCGCCCCCGCCCTGGCGGCGGGCAACTCCTTCGTCATCAAGCCCGCCGAGCTCACCCCGCACACCACGATGCTGATCGTCGAGGTGATGGACGAGCTCGGCCTGCCCGCGGGCGTGGCGAACCTGGTGCTCGGCGCCGGCGCCGTGGCGGGGGCGCCGCTGTCCTCCCATCCCGAGATCGATCTGATCTCCTTCACCGGCGGCCTGGTCACCGGTCGCACGATCGCGCAGTCCGCCGCGCCGGGCATCAAGAAGGTGGCGCTCGAGCTGGGCGGGAAGAACCCCAACGTGATCTTCGCCGACGCCGACTACGAGGCCGCGCTCGACAATGCGCTGAACGCCGCTTTCATGGACTCGGGCCTGCTCTGCTCCGCCGGCACGCGCCTGATCCTCCAGGACAGCATCGCCGAGCAGTTCGTGGATGACCTGGTGGCCCGCGCCGAGGGCATCGTGATGGGCGGCCCGCTGGATCCGCAGGCCGAGACCGGCCCGCTGATCTCGGAGGAGCACCGCGACAAGGTCACCGATTACGTCGAGCGCGGGATCGAGGCCGGGGCGCGGCTGCGCACGGGCGGTCACTGGGGCGGTCCCGAGCACGAGCGGGGCTTCTTCTACGCGCCGACGGTGCTGGACCGGTGCACCGCGGACAACCCGGCCGTGGTCGAGGAGGGCTTCGGCCCGGTGATCACGGTGGAGACGTTCTCCACCGAGGAGGAGGCGATCGCGATCGCCAACGACACCGAGTACGGCCTGGCCGGCGCGGTGTGGACCTCGGACTCCGGGACCGCGAACCGGGTCTCGCGGCGCCTGCGCCACGGCACCATCTGGATCAACGACTTCCACCCCTACCTGCCGCAGGCGGAGTGGGGCGG
>DATGUQ010000043.1:0-2289 GCA_035301145.1 Brachybacterium sp.
GAAGGCGACGTCGATCGGCGTCTCCAACTTCCCGATCGCGCAGCTCGAGGAGATCATCGCCGAGACCGGCGTGGTGCCGGTGATGCACCAGATCGAGCTGCACCCCGACTTCCAGCAGCGCGAGCTGCGCGACTACCACGCCGACAAGGGCATCCTCACCGAGGCCTGGTCCCCGCTCGGCCAGGGCGGCGACATCCTGAAGAACCCGGTGATCACCGAGATCGCCGAGGCGCACGGGGCCGACGCCGGCCAGGTGATCATCGCCTGGCACCTCGCGATCGGCAACGTCGTGATCCCGAAGACGGTCACCCCCGAACGGATCGTCTCGAACTTCGCCGCCGCCGATCTCCGGCTCACGGACGAGCAGATCGAGAAGATCGACGGCCTGGACCGCGCCGACGGCCGGATCGGCCCCGATCCCGCGGATCCCGGGTTCTGAGGGACCACGACGCCCGCAGAGGGGACGCCTGACGAGGGCCCGTGGCCGCACGACGGCCGCGGGCTCGCTGTCTTACGTCGCTGTCTCCCGTCGACGCCGAGGTGTCCCGGCGCTACCGGAGCAGCGCCGCGATCTGCGGGTGCCCGGCCTCGTACCCCTCGAGCAGTGTCCGGCCGATCGTCGGTGAGCTGACCAGCGGATGCGTCGAGAAGCCCTGCCAGGCCGCCGCGCGGGACCCGGTCGTCGCGGCCTCGAGGATCTTCCGCTCGGCGGCGCGCAGGGTGCTCATCATCCCGAGCCGGCCCAGCTCCACCGGGGCGACGGGCTGCGGGTGCACGCCCTCGCCGTCGACGAGGCACAGCACCTCGATCACCGCGTCGGCCGGGAGCTCGGGCACGATCCGATGCGCGGGCGGGGTCACGGCGCCGGCGGGGGCGTTGCCCACGTCGAGGATCATCCGCTCGCTGCGCCCGGTGGCCAGGGCCGTCATCAGCCGCAGCGCCACCTCCTGGTACCCGCCGCCGGCCACGTCCTCCTCCCGCCGCTCCTCGTCGCGGGACTCGGCCATGTAGGTCGCCTCCCGCTCGTGGAGCGTCTCGCGCCACAGGTCCAGCGGGGAGGGGCAGCAGGCGTCGGCCGCCGACGCCGCATCCGCCCCGCCGGCCGCGCCCAGCCCGTCGGTCGCGCCCAGCCCGTCGGTCGCGCCCAGCCCGTCGGCCGCATCCGCTCCCGACCCGGTCGTCGCACCCGCCCCGTCGGCCTCCGCGGCGGCGAGGTAGAAGTCGCCCTGCTGCTTGGCGAGGAACTCGCCCCGCGTGGTCGCGGCGCCCGTGATCCGCTCGATCGCCGCGGAGGTGTGCAGGTAGTAGAAGAGGTACTCGTTGGGCAGCGCACCGTCGGCGCGCACCCAGTCCTTCCCGATCAGCCGCGCCTCCTCGATCTCCTCGAGGGCGGCGTCGTCGGCCAGCAGCTCCGGCAGGCGGTCGGTGCCGTCGACGGTCACCGAGCGCAGCCAGCCCAGATGGTTCAGCCCCACGTAGTCGAAGCGTGCGCCGCGCTCGCCGGCCACCAGGTCCACGCCCAGCAGTCGGCCCACGCGGCGCACCAGCCCGATCGGGGTGTCGCAGATGCCCACCACCCGATCGCCGAGCACGGTGCGCATCGCCTCGGTGACGATCCCGGCGGGGTTGGTGAAGTTGATGACCCAGGCCCCCGGTGCGGCCTGCGCGACCGTGCGGGCGATGTCGAGGGCGACGGGGATCGTCCGCAACGCGTAGGCGAGGCCGCCGGGACCGATCGTCTCCTGGCCCAGCAGCCCCAGGTCCAGGGCCACGCGCTCGTCGACCGTGCGGGCCTCCGCGCCGCCCACCCGCACGGCGGAGAACACGAAGTCCGCACCGGTGACGGCCTCGCGCAGGTCGGTGGTGGCGGTCAGCCGGGGCAGGGTCGCGCCGTGCCCGTCGGCCCGCAGGCGCTCGGCGAGCCCCTCGATCACGGCGGTGATGGTGCGCAGGCGCGCGGGGTCGACGTCGTGCAGCGTGACCTCGTCGACGGTCAGGCCGGTGGCGGCGGTGGCGACCGCCTCGTACACGAGCGGGACGCGGAACCCTCCGCCTCCCAGGATGGCGAGCTTCATGGCAGCAGCACTTCCTTCATGGCAGCAGCAGGGTCATGGCACCAGGACCTCCACGTCCTCCCCCTCGGGCAGTGCGATCTCGAAGGGCAGGGGCGAGCGGTCGGTGATCAGGGCGGTGAAGCGGGACAGCGGCGCGACCTCGAGGAACCCCGAGCCGGGGAACTTCTCGTGGTCGGCCAGCAGGTAGGAGCGGGCGGCCACCTCGAGCAGGCCG
>DATGUQ010000044.1:0-6970 GCA_035301145.1 Brachybacterium sp.
GCTCGGCGAGCCCCGCGACGTCCCGGTCGAGGAGCGGCCCGGCTTCGCCGGCATCATCCTGGTGCTGCTGCTGCCGCTGGTGCTGATCTTCTTCAACACCGCCTTCTCCACCCTGGAGGCCCAGGGCACCGTCACGGACGAGAACGTCGGGTTCCAGCTCTCGCGGCTGATCGGTGCCACCCCGGTCGCGCTCGCGCTCTCCGCCCTCCTGGCGATGCTGCTGCTGTACGTGATCCCGCGGCGCCGTCGCGGCCAGCAGATCGGCGGTGTCCTCGAGGAGCTGGTGGACGACGCGCTCGCGCCCGTCTGCTCGATCATCCTGATCACCGGTGCGGGCGGCGCCTTCGGCGCGATCCTCACCGAGACCGGCATCGGCGGCGAGGTCGCGGAGGGCCTCGACGCGATGGGCCTGCCGCTGATCGTGGCGGCATACCTGGTCTCCATGGCGATGCGCATCGCCCAGGGCTCGGCCACCGTGGCCGCCACCACCGCCGCGTCGATCATGGCGCCCGCGATCATCGCCGGCGACTTCAACGGCGTGGCCGTCTCCGCCGTCGTGATCGCGATCGGCGCCGCCTCGATCGGCTGGTCGCACGTGAACGACTCCGGCTTCTGGCTGATCGGCAAGTTCTGCGGCTTCGACACCGTGACCACCTTCAAGACCTGGTCCGTCATCGGCACCACGATCTCGCTGCTCGGCTTCGCGCTGTCCGCCGTGGTGTTCGTCATCGCGGCATGACCAGCACCTGACACAGTGGGGGCCGGTGCGCGTGTGCGCATCGGCCCCCGGCCGTCCCTCCACTCGTCCCCCGGAAGAAGGCTCCCGTGACCACCACAGCCACCCGCCGCCTGCTCGTCCTCGACGACGACCCGACCGGGTCGCAGTGCGTCGCGGGCATCCCCGTCGCCTTCGACCAGGACCCGCAGATCCCGGTCGCCGTGCTCTCCGAGCCCGGCTCCGCCTGCTTCGTGCTGACCAACACCCGCGCCCTCGACGAGGGCGCGGCGGTCGAGATGAACCGGCGGATCGTGGCCGGGGTGCTCGCCGGAGGCGTCCCCGCCGACGGGCTGCACGTGGTCTCCCGCTCCGACTCCACCCTGCGCGGGCACGTGATCGCCGAGCCGGTCGCGATCGCGGACGAGCTCGCCGCCCACGGCCGGGAGGTCGACGCCTTCGTGCTGTGCCCGGCGATGATCGAGGCCGGGCGCTTCACCGAGGACGACATCCACTACGCCACCGTCGACGGCCGCGCCGTCGAGGTCGCACGGACCGACTTCGCCCGCGACGCCACCTTCGGGTACTCCCACTCCGACCTGCGCGAGTTCCTCGCCGAGCGCTCCGGCGGAGCGATCGCCGCTGCGGACGTGCTCAGCATCTCCCTGAGCGACATCCGCTCCGGCGGGACCCACCGGGTGCGGGAGATCCTCGCCGCGGCCCGCGAGCGCACCTGGGTGGTCGTCAACGCCACCGAGTACACGGACATGGAGGTGGTCGCCGCGGCGATGGCCGAGCTGGAGTCCGAGGGGCGCACCTTCGTCACCCGCTGCGCCCCCTCCTTCGTGCGGCCCCTGGCCGGCCAGTCCGGCGCCCGCGTGATCGAGGCGGAGTCCCTCACGATCCCGGCGGGGCGGCTCGAGCACGGGCTCGTCGTCGTCGGCTCCCACGTGGGCCTGACCACCACGCAGCTGCGGGCCGTGCAGGAGCGCGGCACCCTCGCCGAGGTGGAGATCGACGTCCCCTCCGTCCTCGACGAGCGCCGCGCCGAGCATCTCGCGCAGGTCGCCGGGATGGTGCGGGAGAGCCTCACCCGCAGCGACTGCGTGCTGTACACAAGCCGCGACCTGGTGCGCACCGACGACCCCGCCGAATCCCTCGACATCGCCCGCAGCGTCTCCGACGCCGTGGTCGAGATCGTCCAGCAGGTGCGCACCGCCCGGCCCGCCTGGGTGGTCGCCAAGGGCGGCATCACCTCCCACGAGGTCGCCGCGCACGGCCTCGGGATCCGCCGCGCCCGCGTCGAGGGCCAGTTCTGGGCCGGGCAGGTCTCCCTGTTCTCCGCCGAGGAGGCTCCCGAGGAGGTCCTCGGCATGCCCTACGTCGTCTTCCCCGGCAACGTCGGCGGGGCGCAGTCCCTGGCCGATGTCGTCGACACCCTCACCGCCGCCGTCGCGGCCCGCTGAGACCTTCCGAAGGAGAGCACCTGATGAGCACCGGCACCACCCCCTCGATCGCCTGGATCGGACTGGGCGCGATCGGCGCGCCGATGGCCCGCACCGCCGCCGAGGCCGGATTCCCCGTCACCGTCTTCGACCTGGACCCGGCGGCCCGCGACGCCCTCGCCGACGTCGCCGCCCCCGCCGCCTCCGCCCGCGAGGCGGCCGGTGCTGCGGACGTCGTGGTGGTCATGGTCGCGACCCCCGCACAGCTCGAGTCCGTGCTGACGGGCGAGGACGGGATCGTCGAAGTGCTGAAGCCGTCCACGACGCTGCTGGTCATGTCCACCGTCGGCCCCGCCGCGATCGAGGCCGCCGCGGCACGGCTCGAGGGGGTCACCGCGCACGTGGTGGACGCCCCGGTCTCCGGCGGAGCCGCCCGTGCCGCGACCGGCGACCTGCTGATCATGGTGGGCGGGGCGGAGGCCGACGTCGCCGTCGTGCGCCCCCTGCTCGACGCCCTGGCCGCGAACGCCCCCGTGGTGGGGCCGCGGCCCGGCGACGGGCAGCGGTTCAAGATCGTCAACCAGCTGCTGTGCGGAGTGCACATCGCCGCCGCCGGGGAGGCGCTCGCGCTCGCCGACTCGATGGGCCTGGACCTGGAGCAGGTCCACGAGGTGCTCGGCACCGGAGCGGCCGCCTCCTTCATGTTCGGCGACCGCGGCCGACGCATGGTCGACGGCGCCTTCGACGACGTCCGCTCCGCGCTGACCATCTTCGTCAAGGACATGGGCCTGGTCGCCGACGCCGCCGCGGAGGTCGACCAGCAGGTGCCGCTGGCGACCTCCGCACAGCAGATCTACCGTCGGGGCAGCGAGCGGGGCTGGGACCGCCGCGACGACTCGATCGTCTACCGGGTGCTGCGCGAGGCGGGTGACGACCCGGCCCCCTGACCGGCCGCCCGTCGCAGGACCGACGCACCACCCCGTCGAAGGAGACAGCACCATGGCCGACTCACCCCTCTCGGGAGCCCTGGAATTCGCGAAGATGCTCGCCGTGGGCGGCTTCCGCCTCGACCCGGTGGAGTCCGCACCCTCGATCGAGGACCTGCGCCGCCTGGCGCAGAAGCGCCTGCCCACCATGGCCTTCGACATCATCGACGGCGCCTCGAACCACGAGATCACCCTCGAGGCGAACACCCGGGACCTGCGCGAGGTGCGGTTCCGCCCCCGCTGGCTCACCGACATCACCTCGATCGACGTCTCCACCACGGTAGACGGCATGGCGCTGGACCGCCCGTACGTGATGGGCCCGCTGGGCCTGCAGCGCATGATCGGCGGCGAGGGGGAGCTGGGCGCCGTCCGCGCCGCGGGGAGGGCGAACATGCCCTTCACCGTCTCCACCGCCTCGAACTGGACGATGGAGGAGCTCGCGGCCGAGGCCACGGGCCCGCTGTGGTTCCAGCTGTACATGTACAAGAGCGAGGAGATCGTCTCCACCCTGCTGCGGCGCGCCCGCGCGATCGGGGCCGAGGCGCTGGTGGTCACGATCGACGTGCCGCTGAACGGCAAGCGCTACCGCGACCACCGCAACGGGATGTCGATCCCGCCGCGGATCACCCCGCGCAACGCCGTGCAGGCGCTGCGGCACCTCGGCTGGACCCGCGCCATCATGCGGCCGCCGGCCATCGGGTTCCGCAACCTCGAGGACGAGATCCAGGGCGACAACGCCGTCTCCCACCAGGAGTTCGTCAAGAAGCACCTCGCGAATCTCTCGCTCACCTGGGACAGCATCGCCCAGGTGCGGCGGCAGTGGGACGGCCCGATCTACCTCAAGGGGATCCTCACCCCGGAGGACGCGCTGCGCGCCCGGAAGGTCGGCGTGCAGGGCATCTACGTCTCCAATCACGGCGGCCGCCAGCTCGACTCCTCGCCGAGCACGATCAGCGTGCTGCCCTCGATCGTCGACGCCGTGGGCGACGATCTCACCGTCGTCTTCGACGGCGGGGTCCGCACCGGTGACGACATCGTCAAGGCCCTCGCGGTGGGGGCGGACCTGGTCTCCATCGGCCGTGCCTGGGGTTACGGCAACGCCGCGGCCGGCGAGAAGGGCGTGCTGCGCGTGCTGGAGATCCTCGACGAGGAGCTGGAGCTGGCGATGGGCCAGCTCGGGGCCACCAGCATCCCGGCCCTCGACCGCAGCGTCGTCGACTACCCGGAGGCCTGGCACGGGGTCGGCCTGCACCGCGAGCCCGAGCCCGCCGCCGTCACCGAGGAGTTCACGCCCTGAGCAGCGCCGGTAAGTAGGCGGCCACCGCCGACGGGCGGGCCCGAGGGTGATGAGCGGATCCGGAGCCGTGCGCGTCAGCGGGCCGTCGCGAGGCCCTCGTCGATGCGGCGCACGGCCCGGGAGCTCTTCCCGGCCAGCAGCAGGGCGCTGCGCAGTGGCCGGCTGAAGTGTGCCGGACTGGACGTGTTCGAGGAGGAGCCCCTCCCGGCGGACAGCCCTCAGCTTCTCGTGCGCACCCCGGTCACGCCGCCGTCGATCGACAGCAGCACGCCCACGGTGGAGCGGTTGCGGGGCGAGGCGAGGTAGCAGTGCGCCTCGGCGACCTCCTCGGGGGCGACCAGGCGCTCGTGCGGCTGGCGGGCCTCGAGCGCGGCCCGCTCGGCGGCCGGGTCGTCGGCCTTCTCCAGCAGCCGGCCGATCCAGGGGGTGTCCGCCGTGCCCGGGAGCACGGCGTTGACCCGGATCCCCTCGCCGACCAGGTCCGCCGCCATGGCCAGCGTCATCGACTGCACGGCGCCCTTGGTCGCGGAGTACAGCACCCGCTGCGGCAGGCCCACCGCGGAGGCGATCGAGGCCGTGTTCACGATCGCCGCGTGCTCGGAGCGGCGCAGATGCGGCAGGGCGGCGCGGGTCACCCGGGCCACCGAGGTGACGTTGACGTCGAGCACGCGAGCCCATTCGGCGTCGTCGTTGTCGGTGACGTCGCCCTGCGCTCCGATCCCGGCGTTGTTGATCACGATGTCCAGCCCGCCGAGCCGTGCCGCGGCCTCGGCCACCGCCTCCTCGACGTTCGCGGAGTCCGCCACGTCGCAGCGCAGCGCGAGGGTGCCCGCAGGAGCGCCGTCGGGCTGCAGGTCCAGCACCGCCACCTGGGCGCCGCGATCCTGCAGGGCGCTCGCGGTGGCGGCGCCGATCCCGGAGGCGCCGCCGGTGACCAGGGCGCGCAGGCCGGAGAACTCGCCGCTGGGCTCCGGAGCGGAGGGCAGCGGGGAGGCAGGGGTGCGGGACACGGGGACTCCTCAGGAGTGGGCGACGTTGCCCAGTCATCCTAACTCTGTGCTCCCGCGATCCGTCCATGTCCCGAGCGAACTCGATGGATGTGGCACACATCGCGGGCCAGGCTTGTGAAGTCGCGGCGATACATAGGATGATACGTGGGTCGACGGGGCTCGGGTTCCCGTCGGCGGCGAAGGAACCCGCGCCCGATCATGAACGGAGTGTCCGTGGAACTGCGACGTCTGGGCCCGGTGGGCCAGGAAGAACCGGCTGTCGTCTCCGAGGGGGTGACGTATCGCCTCGGCGGCCTCACCGAGGAGATCGACGGCGATTTCCTCGCCGGCGGCGGCATCGCGCGGGTGCGCGAGGCGCTCGCCGCCGGTGAGCTTCCCGTCTGGGAGGGGGCGGAGACGGAGCGGATCGGCGCCCCGATCGCCCGCCCGCAGGCCGTGCTGTGCATCGGCCAGAACTATGCCGCGCACGCCGCCGAGTCCGGGGCGGAGCCGCCCGCGGTGCCGATCCTGTTCCACAAGCACCCCAACACCGTCGTCGGCCCCCACGACGACGTCGAGATCCCGCCGGGCGCGCAGAAGGTCGACTGGGAGGTCGAGCTGGGCGTGGTGATCGGCACCGAGGCCGCCTACCTGCCGGACGAGCAGGCCGCGCTCGACGTCATCGCCGGGTACGTGACCAGCCACGACCTCTCCGAGCGGGACTATCAGCTGGCCGAGTCCGGCGGCCAGTGGTCCAAGGGCAAGAACTGCCGCGGCTTCAACCCGGTGGGCCCCTCCCTGGTCCCGGCCGACGAGGTCGACCCCCAGGCGCTGCGCCTGTCCTCCTCCGTCAACGGGGAGCCCCGCCAGGACTCCACCACCGCGGACATGATCTTCACCGTCGCGCAGATCGTCCATCACCTCTCGCAGTTCATGGTGCTCTCGCCCGGTGACCTGATCAACACGGGCACCCCGCAGGGCGTGGCCCTCTCCGGCCGCTTCCCCTACGTCCGCGCCGGTGACGTGGTCGAGCTCGGCATCGAGCACCTCGGCTCCCAGCGCACCCGCTTCGTCCCGGCCCCGATCCAGATCCCGGCCACCCAGCAGCGAGAGACCCGATGAGCACCTTCACCGCCCTGGACGTCCAGGACGTCCGCTTCCCCACCAGCCGCAGCCTCGACGGCTCTGATGCGATGAACCCGGATCCGGACTACTCGGCCGCTTACCTGACCCTGCGCACCGACGCCCCTGACGAGGGCACGGCGCTGGTGTTCACCATCGGCCGCGGCAACGACGTGCAGTCCGCCGCCATCGCGGCGCTCGCCCCGCACCTGATCGGGCGGGACGTCGAGGAGGTCCTGGCCGATCTCGGCGGGATGTACCGCGAGCTCACCTATGACTCGCAGCTGCGCTGGCTGGGCCCCGAGAAGGGCGTGATGACCATGGCGATCGGCGCCGTGGTCAACGCCCTGTGGGACCTGCGCGCCCGCCGCGAGGGCCGGCCCCTGTGGCTCACCCTCGCCTCGCTGGATCCCGAG
>DATGUQ010000045.1:0-2821 GCA_035301145.1 Brachybacterium sp.
GGGTCGAGCTCGAGCTGGCCGTCGAGGACGGGGAGACGCTCGCCCTCGTCGGTCCCAACGGCGCCGGGAAGTCCACGGTGCTGTCCCTGGTCTCCGGGGCGCTGCGACCCGCCCGCGCCGAGGTGGTCCTCGACGGGCGGGTGCTCACCGGCGAGCGCGACTGGGTCCCGCCGCACCGGCGCAGCGTCACCACCCTCGCCCAGGACCCGGTGCTCTTCCCGCACCTCACGGCCCTGGGGAACATCCGTTTCGCCCTCCGCTCCCAAGGGGTGCCCCGGGCGCGTGCTCGGGAGGAGGCGGTGCAGTGGCTGGGCGAGCTCGAGCTGAGCGAGTTCGCGCACCGCCGGCCCTCCCGGCTCTCCGGCGGGCAGGCGCAGCGGGTCGCGATCGCTCGGGCGCTCGCCGCAGACCCGCGCCTGCTGCTGCTGGACGAGCCGATGTCCGCGCTCGACATCGACGTCGCCCCGGCGCTGCGCGAGCAGCTGGGGCGCTTCCTGGCCGAGCGCACCGCGCTCATCGTCACCCACGACGTCCTCGACGCGCTCACGCTCGCGGACCGGATCGCGGTGCTCGAGGACGGCCGCCTGGTCGAGCACGGCCCCGCCGAGGAGGTGCTCGGCCGCCCGCGCACAGCATTCGCCGCCCGCTTCGCAGGGCTGAACCTGGTCACCGGGCGCTGGGACGGCGCCGCGGTCGCACCGGAGGGCGGGGGCCGACTGCGTGCCCGGGCCGGGTTCCCGCCCGGCTGCGAGGTGCACGCCGCGTTCCGACCCTCGCAGGTGCGTGTGGTGGACGAGGGCGGCCTGGCCCGCACGGTGCGCTCCGTCGTCCCGAGCGGGGACCTGGTGCGGGTGCGCACCGAGGACATCGCCGCGGACCTGCCGGCGCAGGAGGTCGCAACGCGGCGCCTCGGGACGGGGTCGCCGGTGCGCCTGGAGGTGCCCGCCGATTCCGTGACAACGTATCGGGCATGATCGATCTGCGCTCCCTGCACCGCGAGCTGCGTGCACGGCACGGCCCGCAGGGCTGGTGGTGGCCGGGCGAGGGCCCCTTCGAGATCGCCGTCGGCGCGGTGCTCGTCCAGCGCTGCCGCTGGGAGCAGGCCGCCGCCGCGATCGCGGCGCTGCGCGCCGCCGGCCTGCTCTCCCCCGCCGCCCTCGCGGGCGCCGAGGAGGAGAGCGTCCGCGAGCTGGTGCGGCCGGCGGGCTTCCCGCGCACCAAGCCCCGCCGGGTCCGTGCGCTGGCCCGATGGTGGACGGAGCGCGCGGACCGCTCCCGCGCCCTGGACGATGCGGCGCTGCGCGCCGAGCTGCTGGGCATCGAGGGGGTCGGCGAGGAGACGGCGGACGCGATCTCGCTGTACTGCTTCTTCCGGCGCGCGTTCCTGTGCGACGAGTACGCACGCCGGGTGCTGAGCGATCGCGGTGCCGCGGTCCCCGCGAGCTACCGCTCCTTCCGTCGCGCTCTCGACCCGGCCCTGGCCCGAGCTCCCTGACGGTGGCCGAGCTCGCCGAGCTGCACGGTCTGATCGTCGAGGAGGGGAAGCTCAGAGCCCGCTGAACGCACCGCCGGCCCGGGGCGCAGCCCGAGGTACCGAGCGGTCGCCCGAGCGGCGATCAGGTCCCGCAGCCTGGTCGCAGGACTGCGAGGATCGGTGCATGACCGTTCTGGACTCCCGCCTCCCGCTGATCGCCGCCCCGATGGCCGGCGGACCGTCCACACCCGCCCTGGCCCGTGCCGTCGCTGCGGCCGGGGCGTTCCCCTTCCTGGCGGGCGGGAACCTGACGCCCGACGCGCTCGCCGCGGACATCGCGGAGGCGCGACGGCTCAACACCGCCTTCGGGGTCAACCTCTTCGTGCTGCCGCCGTGGGAGATCGACGAGGAGGCCTTCGCCGCCTACGCCCGGGAGCTCGGTGAGGACGCGGCCCGCCACGGCCTCACGCTGGACCCGTCGCCCCGCCGGGACGACGACCACTACGCCGCGAAGCTCGCCCTGCTGAGCGAGGAACCGGTGCCGGTGGTCTCGTTCACCTTCGGCCTGCCGCCGGCCGTGGACGTCGCCGCACTGCAGGCGGCGGGCAGCACCGTGCTGGCGTCCGTCACCGATCCGCAGGAGGCCCGCGCGGCGGCGGGGCGCAGCGTCGACGCGCTCGTGGTGCAGGGCCCGGCCGCCGGCGGACACAGCGCGGTCCACGACCCCTCCCGCACACCGGGCATGATCCGCACCGAGGAGCTCGTGCGCCAGGTGCGCGCTGCGGTGGACCTTCCGCTGCTGGGGGCGGGCGGAGTGGACGGCCCGGGCGCGGTGCGGGAGGTCCTCGCAGCCGGCGCCGAGGGTGCGGTGACGGGGACGATGCTGCTGCGCACCGACGAGGCGGGCACCTCCCCCACGCATCGCGCCGCCCTCGCCGATCCCGCCTTCACCGAGACGGCGCTGACCCGCGCCTTCACCGGCCGACCCGCGCGGTCCCTGCGCAACGACTTCGTCGACCGCCATCACGCCACGGCGCCGACGGGCTATCCGCAGGTCCACCATCTGACCCGCGCGCTGCGGCGCGCGGCGGGGGCCGCGGGCGACCCGCAGCGCCTGCACCTGTGGGCGGGCACCGGCTGGCGCAGCGCCCCCGAGGGCCCGGCGGCCGACGTCATCCGGCATCTCGCGGAGGGCGCCTGAGCCGCACAGCAGAAGGGCCCCGCCTCTCGGCGGGGCCCTTCTGACGAGTCACTGTCTCACGGTTTCTCGAGTGGAGCTAAGGGGATTCGAACCCCTGACCTCTTCCATGCCATGGAAGCGCGCTACCAACTGCGCCATAGCCCCGT
>DATGUQ010000046.1:0-2735 GCA_035301145.1 Brachybacterium sp.
GATCACCCCGATCGCGAGCACGTAGAACAGCAGGATCCGCACCGGGACCGTGTTCACGGCCCTCGGGATCGCCTGCGCCGGATCCTCCGCCTCGGTGCCGGCCACGCCGATGATCTCGGTGCCGCCGAAGGCGAAGAGCACCAGGATGAACGCGCTGATCAACCCGCCGGGACCGTTCGGGAAGAAGCCGCCGTCGGCCGTGAGATTCGAAAGGCCCGTCGGCGTCCCGGCGTCGCCGAGGCCGAAGGCGAGGATCGCCGCGCCGCCCGCGATCATCGCGACCACCGCACCGACCTTCACGATCGTGAACGCGAACTCCAGCTCCCCGAACCAGCGCACGGAGGCGAGGTTCGCGGCGCCCACGATCAGCAGCGTGGCCGCCACCCAGACCCACTGGGCGGTGTCCGGGAACCAGAAGCGCATGTAGATCGCGATCGCGGTGAGGTCCGCCAGGCACACGATCAGCATCTCGAAGGCGAACATCCACCCGGTGATGTACCCGGCCCAGGGACCCAGGAAGCGGCGGGTGTACTCGGCGAAGGAGCCCGAGATCGGCATCCGCACCGCCATCTCCCCGAGCGCGCGCAGCATGAAGTACACGACCGCGCCGCCCAGCAGGTACACCAGCAGCACGGAGGGGCCTGCGGCCTGGATCGCGCCGGCCGAACCGTAGAACAGGCCCGTCCCGATCGCGGAGCCCAGGGCGATGAAGTGCAGGTGACGGGCCTTCAGACCGGGCCGGCGACGGGACGCCGCGGGGGCGGAGGAGGGCTGCGTGCTGGTGCTCATCGTGGGGTGGTGCTCCGGAGGAGGGACGGCGGGAGGCTTCTTGTGCCTATGACACGGTACGGCGGGTGCGGGCAGGGGGAGCAGGCGTCTTCGCGAAACTCACACGCGGGCCGCAGGGCAGGACCGAACGGTCGGAATACCGCCCAGGCCTCGACGTCCTCCTCTCCAGCGGGTCTACTCGGAGTATCCCGACGCCGTGACGAAGGAGATCTCCGAGATGACCTCGTACGACCATCTGATCATCGGGGGCGGGCAGGTCGCCGACGACGCCGCCCGCGCGCTGCGCGACCACGGAGCGACGGGCAGCATCGGCATCCTCAGCTCCGACGAGGACGCCCCCTACACCCGCCCCGCCCTGACCAAGAAGCTGTGGATCGATCCCGAGTTCGGCGAGGACGCCGTGCCGCTCGGCACCGCGGAGGACACCGGCGCCGAGCTGCGCGTGCGCACCGTGGTCACCGCGATCGACCGCGAGGCGAAGCAGGTCGAGCTCGAGGGCGGGGAGCGCATCGGCTACGGCACGCTGCTGCTGGCCACCGGCTCCGAGCCGCGCCGCCTCGAGGGCCCCGAGGACGAGCGCGTCATCCACTTCCGCAGCTTCGCGGACTACCGCACCCTGCGGCACCTGGTGACCGACGGGACGCGCGCCGTGGTGGCCGGCGGCGGCTACATCGGCGCCGAGATCGCCGCGGCGCTGTCGCAGAACGGCGCCCACGTCACCCTCGTGTTCCCCGACGACGTGCTCGGCGCCTCCCAGTTCCCGCCGAGCATCGCCCAGCGGTACCAGAAGCTGTTCACCGACCACGGCGTCGAGCTGCTGCCCGGCCGCCGCGCCGCACAGGTCACCGTGCAGGACGATGCGGACGTGGGCGTCACCCTCGACGACGGCACCGCCGTGGGCGGCGACGTCGTGGTGATCGGCCTGGGCGCCGAACCCCGCCTCGACCTGGCCCGCCAGGCGGGCCTCGAGGTCTCCGAGGGCGTCGTGGTCGACGAGCACCTGCGCACCTCGGACCCCGCGATCTGGGCGGCCGGCGACATCATCGAGTACCCCGATGCGATCCTCGGCCGCACCCGCATCGAGCACGTCGACCACGCCCGCGAATCCGGTGCCGCCGCCGGGCGGGCGATGGCCGGCTCCGACGCCCCCTACGACCACACCCCGTACTTCTACTCGATGGTCTACGGCGTGCGCTGGGAGGCCGTCGGCACGCTCGACCCGTCCCTGGAGATGCTCGAGGTCCACCACGACACCCAGCGCAGCGTCGTCCACTACCTCGACGACCGGGGCCGGCCCGTCGGGGTGCTCATGTGGCAGATCGAGGGCGCGCGGGACGCCGCCCGCACGGTCATCGCCGACGGGATCACCGACCGGGATCTGCTGCGAGGGAGCATCGGCTGACATGGACCTGCGCATCACCGGGAGGACAGCGCTGATCACCGGAGGGGACTCCGGGATCGGCTGGCACACCGCGCAGGAGCTGCTGCGCGAAGGGGCGACGGTGTTCCTCACCGACCGCGACCCCGACGAGCTCGCCCGCGCCGCGGACGCCCTCGACGCCCCCGAGGGCCGCGTGCAGCACCATGCCGCCGACGTGACCCGCCTCGAGGAGATCGAGGCGCTCGGCGCGGCGGTCCAGGAGGCTGTCGGCGACATCGACATCCTCGTCCACGCCGCCGGGGTCACCGGCGCGCAGGGGCTGTTCCACGAGATCGACGACGAGGGCTGGGTGGACACGCTCACCACGGACCTGCTCGGCGCCGTGCGCATCACTCGGCAGTTCCTGCCGGCGCTGCGGCGCGGCGGCTGGGGCCGCCTGGTGTTCCTCACCTCGGAGGATGCCGTGCAGCCCTACGACGACGAGCTGCCCTACTGCGCCTCCAAGGCCGGGCTGCTCGCGCTGTCCAAGGGCCTCTCGCGCACCTATGCGCGCGAGGGCCTGCTG
>DATGUQ010000047.1:0-5758 GCA_035301145.1 Brachybacterium sp.
GGCCGGCACCTACCGCCGCATCATCCTGTCCACGAACGTCGCCGAGACCTCGCTGACCGTCCCCGGGATCACCTACGTCATCGACTCCGGGCTGGCGCGCATCTCCCGCTACTCCCAGCGCACCAAGGTGCAGCGCCTGCCCATCGAACCCATCTCGCAGGCCAGCGCGAACCAGCGCTCCGGCCGCTCAGGCCGCACCGCACCGGGCATCGCGATCCGCCTGTTCTCCGAGGAGGACTTCGAAGGGCGGCCCGAGTTCACCGAACCGGAGATCCTGCGCACCTCGCTCGCCTCCGTGGTGCTGCTGATGACCTCGCTCGGCCTGGGCGACGTGGAGTCCTTCCCCTTCGTCGAACCGCCCGCCAACCGCGCGATCACCGACGGGGTGCGCCTGCTGGACGAGCTCGGCGCGATCGAGGACGCGCCGCGCGAGCCCGGTGGGCGCCGGCTCACCCGCGTCGGCCGCACCCTGGCCCGCTTCCCGCTGGATCCGCGGATGGCGCGGATGCTCATCGAGGCCCATCGCCTGGGCGCCCTGCGGGAGGTGCTGATCATCGTCGCGGCGATGTCGATCCAGGACCCGCGCGAACGCCCGCTGGGCCAGGAGCAGCAGGCCAAGGAGAAGCACAAGCGCTTCGACGACGAGAGCAGCGACTTCCTCGCCTACCTCAACCTGTGGAACCACCTCCAGGTCCGCCGCAAGGCGCTGTCCAATTCTGCGTTCCGTCGCGAGGTGCGCTCCGAGCATCTCCACTACCTGCGCATCCGGGAGTGGTGGGACCTGCACGCCCAGCTGCGGGACATGGCCAAGGACGCGGACCTCTCCCGGAACGACAACGACGCCTCCCCCCAGGCGATCCACCAGGCGCTGCTGGCCGGGCTCCTCTCCCACGTGGGCCTGCAGGACGACCGCACCCGGGAGTACGCCGGTGCCCGTGGCGCCCGCTTCGCGCTGTGGCCCGGTTCGGCGCTGGCCAAGAAGCGCCCCGACTACGTGATGGTCGCCGAACTGGTCGAGACCTCTCGACTGTGGGGCCGCACCGCCGCCCGGATCGACCCGGCCTGGGCGGAGGAGACCGGCTCCCACGTCGTCAAGCGCTCCCACTCCGCCCCGCACTGGTCCTCGAAGCGGGCCTCCGCGATGGCGCACCAGAAGGTCACCCTGTACGGGGTGCCGCTCGTGGCCGACCGCGTCGTCGGCTACGGCCGCATCGATCCCGAGGCCGCCCGCGAGATCTTCATCCAGCACGCCCTGATCGAGGGGGACTGGCGCACCCGCCACCACTTCTTCCGCGACAACCGGGCGCTGATCGCGGAGCTCGAGGAGCTCGAGGCCAAGACCCGCCGACGCGACCTGCTGATCTCCGACGAGCAGCTGTTCCGCTTCTACGACGCACGGATCCCCGACTCCGTCGTCTCCGGCCGGCACTTCGACTCCTGGTGGAAGAGGCAGCGCCACGAGACCCCGGATCTGCTCACCCTCACCGAGAAGGACCTGCTGGCGGCGGACGAGGGGGTCGCCGAGGCGATCGCCGCCGAGTACCCGGACACCTGGGTGCAGGGTGACATCACCCTGCCGCTGAGCTACTCCTTCGGGCAGGTCGGGGCGAAGGGCGCCGACGGGGTCACCGCCACGGTGCCCCTGGCCGTGCTCAACCGCCTGACCGCGCGCGGGTTCGACTGGCTCGTTCCGGGCATGCGCGAGGAGCTGGTCACCGAACTGATCCGTTCGCTGCCCAAACCGATCCGTCGGCACCTGGTGCCCGCCCCCGAACGGGCGAAGGCCGTCGCCGCGACGCTGCACGACGACGATCCCGACGCCGGCGAGCCGTTCCTCGAAGCCGTCGCCGACGAGCTGGTGGCCCTGCCGGGCGTGCCCGAGGACCTGCCGCTGTACGGCCCCGAGTTCGACCTCGCGAAGCTGCCCGCCCACCTGCGGATGCATTTCCGCGTGGTCGACGACGAGGGCCGACAGATCGGCGCGGGTGACGACCTCGAGAAGCTCAAGGACCGGTTGAAGAAGCGGGTGGACGCCACGGTCTCCACCCGGGCCGACGACCTCGCGCAGAAGGATCTCCCCGGCTTCCCCGCCCAGGGCGTGCCGCCCGTGCACGAGTCCACCGTCGGCGGGCTGAAGGTCACCGGATACCCGGCCCTGGTCGCCCGTCGCGGTGACGACGGCCGGCTCCAGCGGGTGGACCTGGCCGTGCTCGCGACCGCGGACGAGCAGTCACTCGCACACCGCGAGGGCGTGATCGCCCTGCTGGACCGGGACCTCGACGCCGATCTGGGGGCGGTGCTGAACGCGCTGCCCAACCCCACCAAGCTCGCCGTCGCGGGATCCGGCTATGCCTCGACCGCGGCGCTGCTCGCCGACGCCTCCCGGACGGCGACCGTGCACCTGGCGGGCACCGCCGAGGTGCGCACGGCCGCGGAGTACGAGGCGCTGCTGGACCAGGTGCGCAGCCGTCACGATGCTGTCGCGGCGCAGGCCGTGAAGGACGCCGCGGCGGCGCTCGCCGCCTCCGCGACGCTCCACAAGGAGCTCTCCCGTGCCCCCTCGCTGTCCGTGCTCTCCCATCTCACGCAGATCCGCGAGCACGCGAACTCGCTGCTGGGCGACGGGTTCATCTCCCGCACCGGCATCGCGCACCTGCCCGACCTCCGCCGCTACCTCGAGGCCGATGCGATCCGCCTGGACAAGCTCCCGGCCGATCCGCGCCGCGACGAACGGCTCGCCTGGCAGATCGGGGAGATCACTCAGCACTGGGAGACGCAGCGGGCGAAGCTCTCCGCCCGCCGTCGCGCGGATCCCGACGTGCGCGAGATCGACTGGCTGATCGAGGAGTTCCGGGTGAGCCTGTTCGCTCAGACCCTGGGCACGAAGCAGACCGTCTCGGACAAGCGGATCCGCTCGGCGATCGCCGCGCTGTAGCCGCGCTCCGGTCGCAGTCCCCGTCGTGGCGTACGGCACGGATGCGGTGTCTGCGCGGTCACGAGGAGGAACTTTTACCTCCGGCCGACGGAGCCGCGGACCGGGCGCGCCCGGGAGGTGCGGTGCGGGCACGCCATGGAACGACGACCGGCGATGACGCCGTGGCCGGGCGGACCGTCCCTCGGGCATGGCCGGGTAATGCTCGGGAAAAGCGGCGCACCGGCCCTGGGGCTCGCGCCGGCCCCGCAGTGACCTGCACCCTTCCCGGACCGTGATCGCGTCGTTACCTTGGCACGGCCCGGGGTGACCGGGCAGCGCCCACCGCACCGGACCCGAAGGATCTCGCCTCATGGCCTCCATTCCCGCCGCCCGCACGCTCTCCCCGTTCACCCGCCGCCGCCTGCTGGTCACCGGCGCTCTCGGCCTCGCCGCCGCAGCGACCGCCGGCTCCGTCGCACCGGCGGCCGCCGCTCCGCGCGGCGCGGAGACCGGGACCCGCGAGTGGACCGAGGAGTTCCTGACCCGTCCCGAGAACCGCGAGGGCTTCCTGCTGGAGGCGATGGACGACTGGCAGGAGGAGAACGCGAAGTTCCTCATCGCCGTGATCAAGGGCCACGACCTCGGCGAGGACGTCGCCGTGATCGCGCTGATCACCGCGATCGTCGAGGCGTGGCTGTACAACTACGAACCGGCCGTGGACGCGGACTCCGGCGGCCTGTTCCAGCAGCGCCCGTCGATGGGCTGGGGCACCTACGACCAGGTCCGGCACAAGAAGCACGCACTCGACGCGTTCCTCGGCCTCGGCGAGCATTCCTCGGCCCCCGGCCTGCTGCAGGTCGTCCCCGACGTCGCCTCGTGGGAGCCCGGCGCCGCCGCGCAGGCCGTGCAGGCCTCGGCGCACCCCGAGCGCTACGCGGAGCAGGTCGGTGCGGCGCGCGAGATCTGGGACCGCTTCGCGGACGACGTCGAGCCGTACACCGCCTGAGCGCGCCGGCGCGGCGCTCGCCGTCCTCAGCGGCGGTGTCGTCCCCGGACGACACCACCTGCCGCGTCCTGCTCCCGCGGGCGCTCCGGCGTCGTAGGCTGTGGGGTATGTCACCGATGCCATCCGTGAGCTACTCCATCACGATCCGACTCGAGTTCGCCGCGCGCTCCGCCGCAGTCAGCGACATCACCGCTCGCATCGAGAGCCACGGTGCCACGGTCACCGCGCTCGACGTCTCCGCCTCCGGGCCGGAGAGGATGCGGGCGGACATCACGGTCCTCACCGCGGGTCACGACCATGCGATGGAGGTCGTCGACGATCTGCGCGGTCTCGACGGCGTCGAGCTCGGCAAGGTCTCGGACCGCACCTTCCTCGCGCACCTGGGGGGCAAGCTCACCGTCGAGTCGAAGCTCCCGATCCGCCACCGCGACGACCTCTCGATGATCTACACCCCGGGCGTGGCCCGGGTGGTCAAGGCGATCGCCGAGAACCCGGAGGACGCCCGCCGCCTGACCATAAAGCGCAACACGGTCGCCGTGGTCTCGGACGGCTCCGCGATCCTCGGTCTGGGCGACCTCGGCCCGCTGGCCGCGATGCCGGTGATGGAGGGCAAGGCCGCCCTGTTCAAGCGATTCGCGAACATCGACGCGTTCCCGCTCTGCCTGGATGCACACTCGGTGGACGACATCGTCGCCCACGTCAAGGCGATGGCGCCGGTGTTCGCCGGCATCAACCTCGAGGACATCTCCGCGCCGCGCTGCTTCGAGATCGAGGACCGCCTGCGCGCCGAGCTCGACATCCCCGTCTTCCACGACGATCAGCACGGCACCGCGATCGTGGTCGTCGCCGCGCTGCGCAATGCTCTGCGCGTGGTCGAGAAGGAGATCTCCACCGCTCGCATCGTGCTGTCCGGCGCGGGGGCCGCCGGCACCGCGATCCTGCGCCTGCTGCGCGCCGCAGGTGCCCGGGACGTGGTCGTCACCGACATCGACGGCGTCATCCATCAGCACCGTGAGCAGCTCGAGGGGCGCCTGCCCTGGATCGCGGAGGTCACCAATCCGCACGGTCTCACCGGCAGCCTGGCCGATGCGGTCGCGGGAGCGGACGTGTTCATCGGGGTCAGCGCGGGGAACGTCCTGACCGCCGAGGACGTCGCCACCATGGCGGACCGCTCCGTCGTGTTCGCGATGGCCAACCCGGTCCCGGAGATCGACCCCGCCGAGGCGGTCAAGCATGCCGAGGTGGTCGCCACCGGGCGCAGCGACTTCGCCAACCAGATCAACAACGTGCTGGCCTTCCCCGGGGTGTTCCGCGGACTCCTCGATGCCCGCTCCTCGCGGATCACCAATGACATGCTCATCGCCGCCGCCCACGCCGTGGCCGATGTGGTGACCCCCGAGGAACTCAACGCCACCTACATCGTGCCCAGCGTCTTCCACAGCACACTGCACACCACGGTGGCCAAAGCCGTGCAGGCAGTCGCCGAACAGGACGAAGCCAGCCGCGCCGGACAGGCCGAACAGTCCGACCCCATCGCCCTGGAGAACCTCACCGGCTGACACCGGCGACGCCGGGCGGCCTGCGCCGTCGTCGGACCTGCCACGCGCGGCGACCTGCGCCGTCGGCCGTGGGCGCGTTTCGCCGTGGGACGTTGCCCGCCGCACGCGACCCCCGCCGTCGGCCGCTCCCCGTCGCCTACAGGGGCCTCACCAGGTCCAGCCGCGGCCGTACAACTCCAGTTCCCTGCGTTGACGTTCGGCGTCCGCCTTCGGGCCCGCCGCGGCGGTGTGCACCTCCACCCCGGCCATCGTGCAGGCGTCGGCGAGCAACGAATCGTA
>DATGUQ010000048.1:0-5973 GCA_035301145.1 Brachybacterium sp.
GTCCCCCGCCCCGGTGTCGACCCCGTCCCCGCACTCCACCGAGAGGCTCATCTCCTCGGGACCGCGGGCCTCGGCCTCCTGCTCGAGCAGGGCCGAGAGCTCCTCGGCGCTGAGCACCTTGGAGTCGTGGCCGAAGCCCCACGTGCCCTCGAAGAGGTTCTCGCCGGAGGGGGAGTCGTCGGTCGGCTCCTCCTCGGGAGGGTCCTCGCTGGTGGGAGGGTCCGTGGGGGAGTCCTCCTCCGGGGCGGTGCTCTCGTCGGTGGGGTCGGTCTCCGCGCCGCTGTCGGTCTCCCCGCCGCTGTCGGTCTCCTCCTCGGAGGCGGTGCCGTCGGCCTCGTCCTGCGTCGTGGTCTCGGCGGGAGGCTCCTGCTCGGGGGCCTCCTGGGCGCCGTCATCGCACCCGGCGAGGAGCGCGAGCGCGAGGGCCGCCCCTGCGAGCGGGGCGAGGGCTCGCCGGCCCTCACCGCCGTATCGTCTCCCGACCCGGGTGCCCTCCGGGCCGTGGTGTCGTCCGCCGTCGCTCATCGCTCTCCCCTTCGCGGGCCCGCGGCCCGGTCGGTGCCCGCCCCGGGCGGGGCCGGCACAGCGCGTTCGTGTCGGAGTTCTGCACACCAGTGTGTTCTAGGTCATGCTGAGGGTCCAGGGGTGTCGACCGACCGGCTGCCGTCGGAGCACCGCCCCGCGCCGTCCCTGCTCGTGCCGCCCTCCGTCCCGACCCCGCGCCGCTCAGCCCGTCCCCCGTCTCTCTCTCGATCCGTGCCGCACTGCCCGTCCACCCCGCAACCCAGGAGAACCATGACCCAGCAGTCCCGCCCGTCCACCCCGCAGCGTCCCGCGATCGTCGCTCATCGCGGCGCCTCCGCCCAGGCGCCGGAGAACACCCTCGCCGCCTTCCGCCGGGCGATCGAGGACGGCGCGCAGCTGCTGGAGTGCGACGTGCACCTCAGCGCCGACGGGCAGGTGGTCGTCATGCACGACGAGACCGTCGACCGCACCGCGCAGGCGGACTCCCCGCTGCGGACCGGGGCGATCAGCGACCTCACCCGCGCCCAGCTCGACACCGTGCTGCTGGCGAACGGGGAGCGCGTCCCCGCGCTCGCCGACCTGCTCGAGATGACCACGGTCCCGCTGTTCATCGAGGTCAAGGTCGCCTCTGCGGCGAAGGCGGTGACCGAGCTGCTGCGGGCGCTGCCGAGCGGTTCCCCGGCTGCCGCCTCCACGGTCATCTCGTTCCATGCCGATGCGCTGGCCGAGATCCGGCGCGGCGCGGAGGTGCCCGTCTCCTCTCTGGTCGAGCAGGTCGACGAACAGGCGATCGCGGTCGCGCGTGAGCTCGGCGCCGCCGGGATCGGCCCTTCGATCAAGGGGCTCAGCCTGCGCGCGGCCGAGGCCGTGCACGAGGCCGGGATGGCGGTCAACCCCTGGACCGTCAACACCGTCGCCCAGCTCGAGGTGGCCCTGGCCTGTGGTGCCGACACGATCACCACCGACGATCCGGCCTGGGTGCAGCGCGAGCTCGACGTGCGCCTGGGGTGATCCTCCCGGGGGCCGCCCGGATCGGAGTCAAGGAGAGTTGACCTTTTCTGTCAAGGCTCCTTGACTCCGATGTCAAGCGCCCCTTACATTTGAGGTGTGTCCATCGCACAGTCGTCTCGACCAGAGGAGTTCCCGATGGCCCCCTCCGCCCGCACCCGCGCCAACCGCACCTTCGCCGTCCGCTTCGCCACCGGCATCGTCCTGTACGGCGTGGGCCTCGCCCTCGCCACGCTCGCCGACGGGACCGGGTTCCCGGCCTGGATCCCCGCCCTGCTGATCGTGCCCGCCGTGATCCTGCTGGCCTGGGCGAACGTTGACATGTACCGCAGCGGGGACGAGTTCCAGCGGCGCAAGATCGCCGAGGCGGTGCTGCTGGCCTTCGTGCTGTCCACCGCGCTGATCCTCGCCGTCGGCTTCCTGCAGTTCTTCCTGCTGCCCGCGATGAACTGGATCTTCGCCTTCTCGATCCTCATGCTCTCGTGGCTGGCGGGCACCGTCGTCTCCACCGTCCGGTACCGGTGAGGGGGAGCCATGCGCAACGACATCAAGGCCCGCCGCGCCGAGCGGCGCTGGTCCCAGGCGGAGCTCGGCAAGGCCCTCGGCGTCTCCCGGCAGACGGTGATCGCCCTCGAGAACGACAAGTACGACCCGTCCCTCCCGCTCGCCTTCCGGATCGCCGCCCTCTTCGGATGCTCCATCGAGGAGATCTTCACCCCGGACCAGGACGAGGTGGACTGAACGCCCTCGGTCCGCCCGCCCCGGCACCACGGGCGCCCCGATCGGCCAGTCGCGATCGGGGCGTCCTCCTCGGTCGGTGCGCTCGTCGCCGGGGGCGCGGTTCCATGCACCCCTGACGGATGGTGTCCCGGTAGCTGGGGCGGAACCCCTCGGGCCGACGCGGCGTGACCTGCGCGACAGTCCTCCTCCGCGCAAAACCACTGTGTATCGGCACGACAGGGGTCTGCATGTTCACTCGTCGAACGCTCGGTGCCTTCTCGTCGGGTGTCCGCGTACCCTGGGCCGCGCCGTGACCTCCGCCGCCGCGGAGACCCCCGTGACTCGGGGGCCCCGGGCCCCCTGAAAGGACCGCGATGCTCGACTCGACGCTCCAGGCGACCTACGACCAGGTTCTCCACCGCAACCCCGGAGAACCCGAGTTCCATCAGGCTGTCCGGGAGGTGTTCGAGTCGCTCGAGGTCGTCCAGTCCCGGCACCCCGAGTACCAGGACCACAGCATCCTGATGCGGCTGAGCGAGCCGGAGCGGCAGATCATCTTCCGTGTCCCCTGGGTCGATGACCAGGGCACCGTGCAGGTCAACCGCGGCTTCCGCGTCGAGTACAACTCCGCGCTCGGCCCGTACAAGGGCGGCCTGCGGTTCCATCCCTCGGTGAACCTCGGCATCGTGAAGTTCCTCGGCTTCGAGCAGATCTTCAAGAACTCGCTGACCGGCCTGCCCATCGGCGGCGGCAAGGGCGGCTCCGACTTCGATCCGCACGGCCGCAGCGACGGCGAGGTGATGCGGTTCTGCCAGTCGTTCATGACCGAGCTGCACCGCCACATGGGCGAGTACACGGACGTCCCCGCCGGTGACATCGGCGTGGGCGCTCGCGAGATCGGCTTCCTGTTCGGCCAGTACAAGCGCCTGACCAATCGCTACGAGGCGGGGGTGCTCACCGGCAAGGGCCTGGACTGGGGCGGCTCCCTCGTGCGCAAGGAGGCCACCGGTTACGGCGCGGCGATCTTCGCCGACGAGATGCTGAGGGCCCGCGGCTCCTCCGTGGACGGTCGCCGTGTGGTCGTCTCCGGCTCGGGGAACGTCGCCCTGTACGCCATCGAGAAGGTCACCCAGCTCGGCGGAGTGCCCGTGACCGCATCGGACTCCTCGGGATACGTCGTCGACGAGAACGGCATCGACCTCGAGCTGCTGCAGCAGATCAAGGAGGTCGAGCGCGGCCGCATCCACGAGTACGCCGAGCGCCGCGGCAGCGGGGCCCGCTTCGTCCGGGGCGGCAGCGTCTGGGACGTCCCGGCGGACATCGCCCTGCCCGGCGCCACTCAGAACGAGCTCGACATCGAGGCCGCACGCACCCTGGTCAAGAACGGCGTGCAGGCCGTGTCCGAGGGGGCGAACATGCCCTGCACCCCGGAGGCCGTCTCCGTGTTCCGCGAGGCCGACGTCGCGTTCGGGCCGGGCAAGGCCGCGAACGCCGGCGGCGTGGCGACCAGCGCGCTCGAGATGCAGCAGAACGCCAGCCGCGACGCCTGGAGCTTCGAGCACACCGAGCAGCGCCTCACCGAGATCATGAAGGGCATCCACGCGAGCTGCCTGGAGACCGCCGAGGAGGTGGGTCGCCCCGGCGACTACGTGGTGGGCGCCAATGTGGCGGGCTTCCGCAAGGTGGCCGACGCGATGATCGCCTTCGGCGTGATCTGATATGTAGGTGTTTCTGTCAAGCGGGCAGAGTGAAGCGGGGGCATCCACTGGCCGGTGGGTGCCCCCGCTTCGGCGTTCACGGGGTGCTTCTCGGGTGCCGCGTGTCTGGTCGACGCGTGGTCAGTCTGATATGCGCGGGTTGGTTACCGCAGGACGCTGTTTCGGTGGGAGGGGCGGAGCTTGTCTGAGCTCGAGCGTGGCCCGTCAGGGCTGCTCACAGAGCAGGCGCTGGTCTCCTCCTCACGCTGCGTCCCGAGAAGCTCTGGGATCGCCCGTGAGCGCGGTCTATGGGGTTATGCCTCCATCGTGGCCAGCGACCAGCACCAGCCGGCCAGTTCCCGAGCGATCGCGGTGTTCGCGACCGCGTGTCGCTTGTGGTGCTCTTCGAGCACCATCCAACGGTGGTGAAGGCGTCGGTTGCCGAGGTCCGCGCGTTCCGCGATGACTGCAGGAACCTTCGCCCAGTCCTGGCGCAGGACCGGTCCGGGGGCGTAGCGGGGCTTGTGGTGCCAGGCCGACTCGACCAGCAGGCGTCGGGCGTGGGAGTTGCCGGTCTTGGTGATCCCTCCCAGCGCTCTCGTCTGTCCGGAAGAGTGCTCGGAGGGGACCAACCCGAGGTAGGCGGCGATGGTGGACCCGGTGAACCGGTCCCAGTCACCGATCTCCACTGCCAGTGCGAAGGCGGTCAGGGTGGAGACTCCTCGCAGGCAGGCCAGGCGCTGCGTGGTCTGGGTGAACTCGCTGTTCTCCGCGAGGTCGAAGATCGCTGCGTCGAGACGGTCCCGGCGGGAGAGGGTGTGGGTGACGGCGTCGTAAGCGTCATCGAACGCGGTGACGGTGCCGACCCCACAGGTGGTCAGTTCCTCGCGGCGGACCGCACGAAGCCACCTTTCGTGTTCCCGGCCCCAGGTGGTCTTGCCGGGGAACGCGTAGCCGCGGCGCAGCAGCAGTTTCCCCAGCCGGTGGCGGGCGCTCATCAGGTCCCGTCGGGCATCGTCACGCGAACGGACCAGATCGCGGACGGACTCCTCGCCGAGAGTCGGGATCCGCACGGGAGTGATGTCGTCATTGCGAGCCAGTCGGGCCAGCAGTACCGCGTCGCGGCGATCGGTCTTGACCCTCTCGCCCGCTGGCCGCAGCAATTTCGAGGGGGCTGCGACCTGGACCGCATGACCCGCCTCTGCCAGGAAGCGGGCAAGTCCGAAGCCGGTGGGGCCAGCCTCGTACGTGATCCGCAACGGGCCATGATCACGAGCGAGGCCCTCGACGAACTCGCTGATCATGACCAGGTCATTCGGAAGAGCCTTCTCGATCAACTCGCCCGTGGAGCAGTCGATCGCGGCCGCGATCACGCTACGGGCATGAACATCCAATCCCAGGCTTGTACGCTCGGTAAACACCGGGGCCTCCTATGCATGTCGGCACCCCGACCCCGACCGGTCAGGGTGATCCACGAACTCTGCATAAGCGGGGCCCCGGGCCTCAAGACCCAAGCAGTAACCCCGCCCACCCACATAGCGTCTGAGCCCCGCCGGGCCTGGCCCCACCGGCCCCCGCCCCGTCCCCGACGGTGCGGGGGCCGGTTCCGTGTGCGCCGGTGCCGCGCGGGGCCCGTTCTGTGCGAGCTGGTGTCGGGCGGGGTGGCGCCGTGCGGGGGTGGCCGGGGGCGGTTCGGCGTGAGCTGGTGTCGGGCGTCGGCGAATAGCGGCACGCGGTGGCGATATCGCCAGCTGTTGCCGCCATGAGCCCGTCGCCGACCGCCCCAGCCTGCCCGCGCCCCGCCGGGCCCGGCCGCGCCGCCCCAGCCCACGCCCCGCATCCCGCCAGGTCCGGCCGCGCCGCACCCGCCCCCGGCCCATCCCCGCCTAGTTGAGAAGCGTTCTCGTCAGCTGATAGGCTCCCGCCATGCAACTGATGAGAACCATTGTCACGAAGCGGCGTGCGGTCGCCCTCCTCGGCGCGGGCGCGCTCGCGCTCTCCGCATGCGGCACTCCCACCGACG
>DATGUQ010000049.1:0-2239 GCA_035301145.1 Brachybacterium sp.
AGCTCGGCGGCCCGGGCCAGCAGCTGCGCCAGCAGCTCCTCGTTGGTCGCGTGCTCGCCGTGCAGGGTGCCCCAGGGCGGGTTCGTCACGATCCTGGTGAAGCCCGGTTCGAGCGGCACCGAGCGGACGTCCCCCTCGACCCACTCGATGCGGCCCTTGCGCCGTGCCGCGCGCTGGTGGGCGCGGGCGGCGTCGAGCGCGGCCGGGTCCAAGTCCACGCCCACCGCCCGTGCGGGCACGGCCGCATGCAGCTGCTCGACCAGGAACGTGCCGGAGCCGCAGGTCATGTCCAGCAGCGAGTCCTCCTCCCCCACGCGCAGCAGGTCGAGCACGGTCGCGGCGATGGTGGCGCCCACCGCTCCCGGATAGTTCTCGGTGCGCCAGGCCCGGGTGGCCAGGGGCCGCGGGGTGGTGCGCAGCAGCACCTGCCAGGTCACCGGCGCCGCGCCCTTGCGCACGCGCACCACCAGGTCGCCGTCGCCGTCCACCGGCAGCCCCGCCTGCTCGGCGAGGGCGTCCGCCAGGCGGCGCATGTCCGGGGTGCCGGCGCCGGCCGCCTCGAGCCGCAGGGCGCGGAACCGCTGCCGGGGGCGCTGGCGGCGGATCTCCTCGAGCAGCTCCCCGAGGTGCTGCTGGACGGAGGTCTCGAGCAGCTCGCGGGGCCGACGTGCGGGGACGGTGAGGCTCGTCGAGGCCGCGACCACGCGCCGCAGCGACCGCACCGCGTCGAGGTCCTCGCAGCGCAGCACGAGCTCGGTGGGCCCGACCCGGCGGACGGCGCCGAGCTCGCGCGCCTCCTGCAGCGCGCTGTCGCCGCAGCCCTCGAGCACCTCGAGCACGAGATCGTGCGTGATCCTCGACATCCGCTCTCCCCTGTCAGTCGTGTTCCGGACGATCCACGCAGGCTACCCGCCCGTCGCAGCGCCGGTGCGTCCTCCTCGGTCGGTAGACTGCCGGATGTGTTCATCGTGAGTGTGTGTTCCCTCAAGGGCGGCGTCGGCAAGACGTCCGTGACCCTCGGCCTGGCATCCGCGGCCCTCCACCAGGGGGTGAACACGCTCGTGATCGACTTCGATCCGCAGGGCGACTCCACTCTCGGCCTGCTCGGCGAACCGGCCAGCACACTGGACATCGCCGAGGTGGTCAGCTCCCCGCGCACCGAGACGATCGACCGGGCGATCATCCCCACTCCCTGGGCCGCCGACGCGGCCTCGCACCTGGACATCATCCCCGGGTCGAGCCGGTCGGCGGTCATGGACTCCCCCTCGCAGAGCGCCAAGGACGTGCGGCGCCTCCACCAGGCGCTGGAGAAGCGCACGCACCAGTACGACCTGGTGCTCATCGACTGCCCGCCCTCGCTCAACGGCCTCACGCAGATGGCGCTGGCCGCCTCGGACCGTGCGCTGGTCGTCGCCGAGCCGGGCTTCTTCGCCGTCACCGCGGCGGACCGTGCGCTCAAGCTCGCCGCCGAGATGCACGAGGAGGGCGTCGCCCCGCGCCTGCAGCCCCTGGGGCTGGCAGTGAACCGCTACCGGCCCCGCTCGGTCGAGCACCAGTACCGCCTGGCGGAGCTGCGGGAGCTGTTCGGCGATGCCGTCCTCGAGCCCGTCATCGAGGAGCGCGTGGGCCTGCAGCAGGCGCAGGGCGGTGCCGTGCCGCTGCACAGGTACGAGGGCGCCTCCGGCAAGCGCCTCACCGAGGACTTCGACGCCCTGCTGCGCACCGTGATGGACTCCCGGCAGAACTCCTGACCCGGGCCCGCCCTCCGGCGGGACCGCCTGCCCCGACACGACGACCCCGATACGACGACACGGCGAGCCCCTTCCCAGGGCTCGCCGTGTCGTCGTGCGGTGCGTGGCGCGGCGGTCAGCCGGCCTGACGGGAGCGACGCCGCGCCGCCAGCTCGTCCTGCAGAGCGAGGGCGGCGTCATCGGCCGGATCCACGCCCGGCAGCACGGACAGGTCGTTCTCGACCTCGCGCCAGACGCGGCCCACGGCGATGCCGAACACGCCCTGGCCGCCCTGGACCAGATCGAAGACGTCCTCGGCGGAGGTGCACTCGTACACCGAGGCGCCGTCGCTCATGAGGGTGATGCCTGCGAGGTCGTCGATCCCGCGCTCGCGCAGGGCGCCGACGGCGACCCGGATCTGCTGGAGGGAGACGCCGGTGTCCAGCAGGCGCTTGACGACCTTCAGCACCAGGATGTCGCGGAAGCCGTAGAGGCGCTGGCTGCCGGAG
>DATGUQ010000050.1:0-4424 GCA_035301145.1 Brachybacterium sp.
GACGGCATGAACGATCTGGGGATGCTGCGCGCCACCGGCACCGCGATCGCCGTCGACGGTGCGCCGGATGCGGTCCTCGAGGCGGCCGGCGGGGTGAGCGTCCCGGGACCGCAGGACCACGGCGTCGTCACCGCCTTCGCGCAGCTCGGGATGCTCTGAGCCGCTCCCCGTCGCCGAGCGGGGATCACGAGCCCGGCATCGGCGCAGCGGTGCACCTCTCAGCGTCGGTGCAGGCCCATCAGCACCACTCCGGCCGCGGTCACGAGTGCCCCGGCGCCGAGCAGGACCACCCCCTGCGGCGTCATCGCGGCCTGGAAGCGGACCTCGAACTCCTGGACGATCGGTCCCAGGAAGACCGCCCGGTCCACGGTGTCGGGCACGACCGCCTCGATACGCGCGCCGAGTCCCCACACCGCCGCCCCGGCCAGGATCCCGCCGAGCCCGGCGAGGGCCAGGAGGGTGCGTCGGTGCGCGCCGATCAGCAGCGCGAGGACCAGGAGCCCGAGCGCCACGGGCCCGGCCCACTGCGCCCACGGGCTGACGGCGGACAGCCCCGTCAGAAGTGGCGCATCGGGCACGGTGGCCAGGGTGACGGTGGGGTCCTCCGGCCGGGGGATCTCGACCGGGAGGTTCTGCTCCACCGGTTCGAGGATCCGATCGATCGCGGGGGCCATGTCGACCTCGAGCGGGGAGGCGCCCGGGGTGAACAGGGCGTGGTGCAGCTCGGACATCGAGTCCTCCCAGAGCGTCCCGTACACGTCGGTGCCGGTCAGCTTCGCGGCCTGCTCCTCGGCCAGGGGCGTCAGCCGGTCCTGGAGCCAGCCGGGGACCCGGTCGCCGCCGAGGATCTCGTCGACGGCGCTGTCGCTCATGGTGCGCTGGAACTCGGGGTCGTCGGCGAGCGGCGCGGTGACGGCCAGGAAGCCGTCGCGATCCACGACGTTGTCGTGCAGCCAGGTCGCGGGCAGCCAGAGCGCGCCGAGCACGGTGGCGCCCAGCAGCAGGGCGAGGGCCAGGAGGTCACGGGCGGTGGTCACCCGGCCACGCTACCGGGACGGCGCCCCGTCGACCTCCGCCGCAGGCCTCGTCGGCGTGTGAGGTCCGGCGCGGTGCTGCCCGCACGTCCCCGACCGGACCGGCAGGGCGGCGGCCCGGTATGGGAGCGGCCCCGCCCCACCGAGCGGTGGGACGGGGCCGGAGAGGCGTACGCGCTCAGCCGACGCGGATGAAGGTCCAGCTGCCGGAGTAGATGTTGCGCTCGGAGGTGTCCACACGGGAGTTGCCGGCGTCCACGAACTTGTTGCCGCCCGCGTAGATGCCGATGTGTCCGGGCTTGTAGACCAGGTCGCCGGGCTTGGCCTCGGAGCGCGGGATCACGGTGCCGGCAGCGGCCTGGGCATTGGCGCCGCGCGGGAGGTCGATGCCGTGCTGGGCGTACACCCACTGCACGAAGCCGGAGCAGTCCCAGCCCGACGTGGACGTCCCGCCGAAGACGTAGGGGGTGCCGATGCCGGAGCGGGCGGTGGCGAGGATCGAGCTGCCCTTGGCGGCGGACGGCGCCGGTGCGGAGCTCTCCTCCTGCTCCTCGGAGGAGGATCCCTGGGAGGAGGATCCCTCGGAGGACGAGGACTCCTCGGAGGACGAGGACCCCTCGGAGGACGAGGACTGCTCGGAGGTCGAGGAGCCGTCCCGGCTGGAGCGCTCCTCGGAGCGGGAGGAGCTGTCGTCGTCCTCGCGGGACTCGGAGCTCTGATCGGCCTGCTGCTGCTCCTGCTGCTCCGCGGCCTCGCGCTCGGCGGCGCGCTCCGCGGCCTCGCGCTCGGCGGCCTCGGCGGCAGCGATCTCCTCCTCCGTCGGTCCGACCTCGATCGAGATGGAACCGGCGACGGGGGCGAGCGCGGGCTCGGCGTCCTCGGTGGCGGCCTCGGCGGCCGGGATCCCGACGGCGGGGGCGGTGACGGGGGCGATCAGCGACGGGGCCGCATCGGCCTGGGGGGCGTCGGCCTGGGTCTCAGCGGTGGCGGCGGAGGCGCCGCCGAACAGCATCGCGGCGGCCATCGCCGCGCCGGCGCCGGCCCGACCCGCACGATCGACAGGGGTCACGGCACGCATGGTGCGACGGTGGGTGTGGTTCGCAGTCTTCGACACGTATGGCTCCCAGCCCCGGGACGCTGCCCTCGCGCGTATGGACGTCTCGCCTCCCGACCCGGTGCGCGATGGGGCTCTCCGGGGGGAGTGCCACGGCTCTTCCCGCCGCGGCACGCCCTCGAGACTAGGGGCCCGGCGCCGCGATCGTCAGGATGACTGGAAGGTTCTGGGGAGACCTTGACGGAGCCTTTACCCGGCCGTGGACGGGGTCACGTGCAGCTGGTCGGCGACGACCTCGGCGACTGCGACCTCTCCCCCGTCGGGCCCCGTGAGGACGATGCTGCCGCCCACTCGCTCGACGCCCAGATCGACTCCCGGAAGAATGCCGTGACGTGCGAGTTCACCGAGCAGTTCGACATCGCTCTGCACTCGCTCACCGATCCGCTCCAGGCGTACGCGGAGGCTCTGGCCGTCGGCGACGCTCTCGCTCAGCTCCCGTGCCGGGCTGGACGTCTCTTTACCCGCTGCAGTGGCCTGGGTCTCCTCGATCCCGAGAGCCGTGAGGCCCGGGATCGGGTTGCCGTAGGGGTCCAGGTACGGGGGCGCGACCTGGTGCGCGATGCGCTTCTCGACCTCGAGGCTCATCACGTGCTCCCAGCGGCAGGCCTCCTCGTGGACGTGCGCGTAGTCCAGCCCGATCACGTCCAGGAGGTGCCGCTCGGCCAGGCGGTGCTTGCGCATCACGTCGGTCGCGACCTCGGAGCCCTCGGCCGTGAGCCGGATGCGTCGCTGGTCGTCGAGGTACAGCAGACCGTCGCGCTCCATCCGAGCGACCGTCTGGGAGACCGTGGGCCCCGAGTGGCCGAGTCGCTCGGCGATCCGGGCCCGCATCGGAGCGATGCCGGCCTCGTGGAGCTCGAACACCGTCTTCAGGTACATCTCCGTGGTGTCGATGAGATCTCCGGACACAGGGTCCCCTCCTTGGTCGGGCGCACAGCGGGTTCCGGACAGCTTAGTCGGCACTGCGCCGCGGGGAGCACCTTTCGCCCGGGGCGGACCGGCGGGCAGGCAGGGCGCGGTGCGCGGCGGCGCGGGCTCCGTGCCGGCCGCGGCTGGGGCAGGGGCGCGTCAGGCGAGCATCCCGATCAGGTGCAGCAGCACGCCGAGCCCGTTGAGCAGCACATGGGCGAGGACGCACACCCACAGCCGCCGCCAGCGCCGCCACATCATGCCCAGCGCGATCCCCGACGTGCCCTGGAGCGCGATCACCTGGGCGGCATCCGCCCACAACGGGCCCTCGCCGTGGCTCGGTGTGTGCATCAGGCCGAACAGCAGCGAGGCGAGCAGCAGCCCGCTCCATGGGCCCAGCAGGGCCTCGAGCCGGGTCTGCAGGAAGGATCGGTACACCAGCTCCTCGCCGAACCCTGCGGTGATCGCGGTGGCGACGGCGGAGACCGCGAGCAGCGCCGGGGGCGGCCAGACCGAGGGCATCCCGGAGGAGAAGGGTCCGACGGTCGCGAGGCCCGCGAACACGAGCGGCGGCAGCAGCAGCTGCCACCGCGCCACGGCGGGACGGCCGACGGCGACGGAGGGGCCGACGTGCCGTGCCGAGAGCGCGAGCACCGCCACCGGGACGAGCAGGAACATCACGGCCTTGAGCAGCACGTAGTCCTCGGGCAGCGGCAGCAGCGGGACGAGCAGCGGGAAGGCGAGCACCAGGGCGAGCAGGAGCGCGGTCTCGGCGCGCACGGCGCGGGGACGGCGGACCGCCGCCTGGGCCCGGCCGGTCCCCCGGGGCAGGAGCACGGTCAGCAGCGCGGCGGCGAGGGTGGGCACCAGCAGCAGGGGCACCGGACGCGGCGCGTAGCCGGGATCGGAGGAGATGACCACCCCGTCAGGTCTGTGCAGGAGGGTGGTCACGATCGCGAGGAGGAACACTGCGCCCAGTAACGCGACCAGGAACGGCCGATCCGGGGCTGCGGGGCGCTCCCCGTCGAGGGGCCCGCCGGGGGCGGCGCGGGTGGGGACGATGCTCATGGCACGATCCTCCCGGCACGCGCCGGCTCGCGCCTCCTCCACTCGGACGAGATCGCCCCGTCGGGGCCGCTCCCCCGGGACGCAGCGCGCCCCGGACCCGCGTAGGGCCCGGGGCGCGCTCACCGGTGGACCGGTGGGAGCGGGACGCTCAGGAGAGTCCCTTGATGATCTCGCGCATGAGATCGGCGGTCTCGGTGGGGGTCTTGCCCACCTTGACGCCGGCGGCCTCGAGGGCCTCCTTCTTCGCCTGCGCGGTGCCGGCGGAGCCGGAGACGATCGCGCCGGCGTGGCCCATGGTC
>DATGUQ010000051.1:0-16333 GCA_035301145.1 Brachybacterium sp.
AAGGCCGAGGAGACGCCCGCCGAGGCCACGAAGGCCGAGGAGAAGAAGGCAGAGGCCCCGAAGGCGGAGGAGAAGAAGGATGAGGCACCGGCCGCTCCGGCTCCCAAGGCCTCCGACGCGGTCTCCGGTGCCGAGTCCTCCGGCTACGTCACCCCGCTGGTGCGGAAGATGGCGTCCGAGGCGGGCGTGGACCTGTCCGCCGTGAAGGGCTCCGGGCTGGGCGGTCGCATCCGCAAGCAGGACGTCCAGCAGGCCATCGAGGCGCAGAAGTCCGCGGCCTCGGCACCCGCCGCTGCGGCCCCGGCGGCCGCTCCGGCCGCACCCAAGGTCGAGGTCTCCTCGAAGCGCGGCACCGAGGAGAAGATGCCGCGCATCCGCAAGGTCATCGGCCAGCGGATGATGGAGTCGCTGCACGAGATGGCGCAGCTCACCACTGCGGTGGAGGTCGATCTGACCCGCATCGCGAAGCTGCGTGCTCGCGCCAAGGACGACTTCGCCGCCCGGGAGGGGGCGAAGCTCACCTACCTGCCGTTCCTGATGATGGCCGCGATCGAGGGTCTGAAGACCTACCCGCAGCTGAACTCCACCATCGACGGCGACAAGGTCGTCTACCACGGCTCGGAGAACATCGGTATGGCCGCGGACACCGAGCGCGGTCTCGTGGTCCCGGTGATCAAGAACGCCGGCGACCTGAACCTGGCGGGCCTGGCGCGCCAGATCGGGGACCTCGGCGGGCGGGCGAAGGCCAACAAGCTCACCCCGGACGATCTCGCCGGTGCCACCTTCACCATCACCAACACCGGTTCCGGCGGCGCCCTGTGGGACACCCCGATCGTGCCCGCACCGCAGGTGGGCATCCTCGGCACCGGCACCATCACCAAGCGTCCGGTGGTCGTGCAGAACGCCGAGGGCGACGACACCATCGCCATCCGTCAGATGATGTACCTGTTCCTCTCCTACGACCACCGCATGGTCGACGGCGGCGACGCCGCCCGCTTCCTCACCTTCATGAAGAAGCGGCTCGAGGAGGGCGCGTTCGAGGGCGAGCTGGGTCTGTGACCCGCTGATGAGTCGCTGAGCGACGCCGACGGGAGGCCCCGACACCTGGACGAGGTGTCGGGGCCTCCCGCGTCAGGGGCCCTCCTGCGGTGCCCCCTCTGCCGAGAGCTGTGCGACGGCGGTGATGAGCCATTCCTCGCCGTTCCACTCCAGGACGAGACGCACCGTCACGGGAGCCGTCGCGGGCACAGCGGTGGTCGTGCCGTCGGCCTCCTCGAGGTGGAGCTCCTCCATCGAGGTGACGGCATGCAGCACGGCGGTGCCCTCGGACTCGGACTGCTCGACGAGCTCGGCGGAGTGGACGACGGGACCGCCCGCACCGACCGAGATGCCGTCGTACGCATCGCGGACGCGTTCGTCGTCCTCGCGTGCGACGCTGCCGGGGGCCGAGGCCGGCCGGTCGGTCAGGCCCGTCACGTAGGCGTGCCGGGCACCGGCGAGCTCCGCCACGAGGACCTGCGGCTGCTCGATGTCCGGTGCGGGCACGGATCCGGGCGGCGTGGAGCCGGCGGCGGTCACGGGCGGCTCGCCCTCCGTGCCGGGCCGAGCCGGGACGTGCACCCACCCCGCCCCCAGCGCCGCCACGCCGCCCACCAGGAGCACCAGTGCGCCGCTGAGCACCGCGATCCGGCGCAGGCGCCGCTGTGCCAGCACGTCCCGGAGGGAGGAGAGCACCGTGCCGCGTGCGCGTGCCGGTGCGGTCCTCCCCTCGTGCCGCGCTGCGGGGTTCTCGTCGACGGGCGTCCCGCGAGCACCCCCGGCCGTCTTCGTGGGGCGCTCGGCGACCGGACGCAACCGGTCCGACACCGTTCGCGACCGCGCCACGTGCACGCGCCGCCGCAGGGTGCGGTCCTGATCCCCGAGCACTGAATCGACCCAGCGCCGGTCGGCCTGCCGAGCGGAGAGGCTCTCCTCACGACGCAGCCCGCTCAGCGCCAGCACCAGCACCGAGCCGTCGGCCCGTGCCCCCACCCCGCCTCCGTGAGGCGCGCCGAGCACCCAGCCGCGCGCATGGAGGGCGTCGATCAGCTCGTCCAGCGCCTCGCGCGCGTGTGACATGGCGTGACGCTCCCCCGTCGGCGGAGTCACCGCCTCCGCGACGTGCCGCCCGCTCCGTCGGCCCAGTTCCGGGCCCGTCTCCCGCACGTACCCGTCGTCCTCGAGCTCGAGCACTGTCGGCGCGGCGCCCACCCCGGCGACCTCGAGTGCCGCGAGCAGCTGAGCCTCCTGCTGGAGCCTCCTCCGCTCGGCCGCGTCCAGGCCCCGCACACGCACGGCATGCACGCCGGTGGAGGATCCCAGCGGCTGCTCCTGACGGCTGCCCGCGACGTGCCCGCGCCCGGCCGCCTCGCGCCGCGGCACGGGGGTCCTCACCCGCCGCGCCGGCGGCGCCGAGGACAGGGCCGCCCGCGAGAACCTCTCACCATCGACGTCGTCCATACGTGCAGTGAACCCCATCGCTCGAGCTCCGGACCGAGTCTGTCCACAACGTCCAGGTGAGAGGCGGAGTAGCCTGGTGCGGTGCTCGACGTGATACGCCTCGGATTCAGCGAACCCCTGCCCGGTGGGGACCGGCACGAGGAGTTCGGCCTGCCCCCCGGGCCCGTCGACTTCCGAGCCGCCTGGGCGCTGCAGCGCGAGCTGCACGCCGAGGTGGTCGCCGGCACCCGTCCGGACACGCTGCTGCTGCTCGAGCACCGGAGCGTCTACACCGCCGGGAAGCTCACCGAGGACCACGAGCGCCCCCGGGACGGCGCCGAGGTGATCGACATCGACCGGGGCGGGAAGATCACGTGGCACGGCCCGCAGCAGCTCGTCGGATATCCGCTGGTGAAGCTGCCGATCCCGATCGACGTCGTCGGCTTCGTGCGGGATCTCGAGCGCACGATCATGGGGGTCTGCGCCGCGGTCGGCGTCCCGACCGTGCCGGTCGAGGGCCGCAGCGGGGTCTGGGTGACCCCCGAGGACGAGGAGGCGCGGAAGGTGTGCGCCATCGGGATGCGGGTATCGAAGCGTGCGACGATGCACGGGTTCGCCTTGAACTGTGCGAACGACCTGTCATGGGCGCGCAACGTGATCCCGTGCGGCATCGACGACGCCGGTGTGACGAGCCTGAGCCGCGAGGCGGGCCGACGTATCGCCGTGGCCGACGTCGTCGACCTCGCCGCCGAGGCGATGCAGGAGCTCGTGGCGCACCGCACCTCGGCCCGTACGGCATGAGGTGAACGCCGTGCGCTGCGGATCGATAGACTCCATGGAACGTCGAGATGAGGAGGCATCAGGGTGACAACCGCTCCCGAGGGCCGGCGCCTGCTGCGCATCGAGGCACGAAATGCCGAAGTCCCGATCGAGCGCAAACCGGAATGGATCAAGACCCGCGCCGTGATGGGCCCGGAGTACACCGCGATGAAGAAGCGGGTGCACGGCCAGGGCCTGCACACGGTGTGCGAGGAGGCCGGTTGCCCCAACATCTTCGAGTGCTGGGAGGATCGCGAGGCGACCTTCCTCATCGGCGGCGACACGTGCACCCGGCGCTGCGACTTCTGCAACATCGCCACCGGCAAGCCGATGGCCGTGGACCCGATGGAACCCTTCAAGGTCGCGAAGTCCGTCAAGGAGATGGGGCTGCGCTACTCGACCATCACCGGCGTGGCCCGCGACGATCTCGAGGACGGTGCGGCGGGCCTGTTCGCCCGCACCTGTGAGCAGATCCACACGATGAACCCCGGCACCGGGGTCGAGCTTCTGATCGACGACATCAAGGGCAGCGGCGAGCACCTCCAGCAGGTGTTCGACGCGCGGCCGGAGGTGTTCGCCCACAACCTCGAGACGGTCCCGCGGATCTTCAAGCAGATCCGTCCCGCATTCCGCTACGAGCGCTCGCTGGACGTGATCTCGATGGGCAAGGACGCGGGCATGATCACCAAGTCCAACCTCATCCTCGGGATGGGCGAGACCGACGACGAGATCCTCGAGTCGATGCAGCGCCTGCGGGATGCGGGCTGCGACATCCTCACGATCACCCAGTACATGCGCCCGTCGAAGCTGCATCACCCGATCGACCGCTGGGTCAAGCCCCAGCAGTTCGTGGCGCTCTCCACCGCCGCCGAGGAGATGGGCTTCCTCGCCGTCATGGCCGGGCCGATGGTCCGCTCCTCCTACCGCGCCGGCAAGCTCTGGGCTCAGGCGATGCGCAAGCTCGGCCGTGAGATCCCGGAGAACCTCCTCCACCTCGATTCGAATCAGCCCGCCCGTCAGGAAGCCGCGAGCGTCGTCGCCCGCATCCAGCAGCCCGCCGCGAGCTGACGCCCGCCCCCGAGAGGACCCCATCCCACATGGCTCGCACCCCCGAGACCAAGCCCGAGAAGGGCTCGAAGAAGAAGCAGAAGCTGAACCCGGACGGCACCCCGAAGAAGGGCCGCATCAAGCAGATCATCGAGGTGTACAAGTACACCCAGGAGGTCGACCGCACCACGCTGCCGTGGATGATCGGCGCCATCGCGGCCGCGATCGTCCTCGGGGTCCTGGTGAGCGCACTGGTGCTGAACAGCCCCTGGTACGGCATCTTCATGGGTCTCGCGATCGGCATCCTGGTCGCGATGATGATCCTCGCCCGCAAGGCCGAGCGGGCGGCCTTCGGCCGGATCAAGGGGCAGCCCGGCGCGGCGCTCGCGGCGATGCAGTCCATCCGCCGCGGCTGGAACGTGGACGACGAGCCGGTCCAGATCGACCCGCGCAGCCAGAAGATGCTCTTCCGCGCCTCGGGCCGGGCGGGCATCGCGGTGGTGGCGGAGGACTCGTCCGGGGTCTCGATGAAGCTGCTGGAGAAGGAGCGCCGCAGCATCCGCCGCGTGCTCCAGCACGACAACGTGCCGGTCCACCAGATCGTCGTCGGCGACGGCGACGGCGAGGTGCCGCTGCACAAGCTGCCCACCTACATGCAGCGCATGAAGAAGCATCTGACCAAGGACGAGGCAGCCCAGGTGACCAAGCGTCTGAACGCGCTCCGTCGCTCGTTGCGCCAGTCGGTCCCCAAGGGCGTGGATCCGATGCGCGCCCGCCCGAACCGCAAGGCGATGCGCGGCCGCTGAGCCGTCCGGTCCCCGCCGACAGCCCTCTCCCGCCGCGTGCGGAGGGGGCTGTCGGCTGTGCCGTGATCTTCTCGTGACGTTTGTTACTGTTTCGTGACACAGAGCATCGGTGCAGGTCAGAGCACATCATGGACAGCGGGGAGAGGCCACGCGGAGCCGCTGCGACGAGAGCGCGTCGATGCTCCGAGCGGTCCGTCGGGCTGGATCCGGCGGCGGTCAGACCGTGACGACGGCGGTGCCGGCGGCCACGTCGTGCAGAGGCTGGGAATCCCGGTTCCAGACCACGGCGGGCAGCAGCAGGAGCATCAGCGCGGTGCGCACCGCCGCGCGCAGGATCATCGGCGAACGACCGGACACCGGCATCACCCGCAGCCTCAGCGCGAACTGTCCCGGCGTCGCCCCGAAGAGGCTCAGGAACAGCACGTTCACCACGACGAACAGGATCAGGTTCGCCAGCGGGTCCCCGGAGAACACCAGCGCGGAGACGAGCAGGCACAGCCCCCAGTCGACCACCAGCGAGAGGGGCCGGCGCCAGAACGGCGCGACGGAGCCCGTGCCCTCCGCGGGCAGGCCGAGGGAGGAGCCCTTGACGTACCCCTCCTCGACCGGGGCGCCGTCCATCCAGGAGCCGAGGTCCTTGCGATCGATCACACCCCGAACCATAGTTCCCGCGCCTGGACGTCCGGTGCCGCTGCGGAGGTGCCCCGTGCCACAGCGCATAAGCTGGGTGCACCCGAGTTCGGGCCCCCAGCGGGTCGCCGGAGCTCGCCAGGTGATGCCCCTCGGGGTCAGACAGCACAACACGCGCCGCAGGGCGCGGATGGAGGAGATGTGTTCAACAGTCCCAGCGAGGTCGTGAAGTACATCGAGGAGGAGGACGTCGAGTTCATCGACATCCGGTTCTGCGATCTTCCCGGCGTGATGCAGCACTTCAACATCCCCGCGAGCACCTTCGACGAAGAGGCGATCGAGACCGGCCAGCTCTTCGACGGCTCCTCGATCCGCGGTTTCCAGGCCATCCACGAATCGGACATGAAGCTGATCCCGGACCTGGAGACGGCCTATCTGGACCCGTTCCGCGAGCGCAAGACGCTCATCATCAACTTCTCGATCGTGGACCCGTTCACGGATGAGCCCTACTCCCGCGACCCGCGCACCGTCGCGACCAAGGCCGAGGAGTACCTGAAGACCACCGGCATCGCCGACACCGCGATCTTCGCCGCCGAGGCCGAGTTCTACATCTTCGACGACGTGCGTTTCAAGACCGGCGTGAACTCGGGCTTCTACAGCATCGACTCCGACGAGGCCGTGTGGAACACCGACCGCGACGAGTCCGAGTACGGCGGGAACCAGGGGTACAAGACCCGCCTGAAGGGCGGCTACTTCCCCGTGCCGCCGAACGACCAGATGGCGGATCTGCGCGACGAGATCTGTGCCGTGCTGGAGGAGACCGGCCTGCAGATCGAGCGCGCCCACCACGAGGTCGGCACCGCGGGCCAGCAGGAGATCAACTACCGCTTCAACACGCTGCTGCAGGCTGCGGACGACGTCATGAAGTTCAAGTACGTCGTGAAGAACACCGTGTGGGACGCGGGCCGGACCGCGACCTTCATGCCCAAGCCGCTGTTCGGCGACAACGGCTCCGGCATGCACACCCACCAGTCGCTGTGGAAGGACGGCGAACCGCTGTTCTACGACGAGCGCGGCTACGGCGGCCTCTCCGACATCGCGCGCTGGTACATCGGCGGGATCATCGAGCACTCGCCGTCGCTGACGGCCTTCACCAATCCCACGGTGAACTCCTTCAAGCGCCTGGTGCCCGGCTTCGAGGCCCCGGTGAACATGGTCTACTCGGCCCGCAACCGCTCCGCGGCGATCCGCATCCCGGTCACCGGCGCCTCGGCCAAGGCCAAGCGCGTCGAGTTCCGTGCACCGGATCCCTCGGCGAACCCGTACCTCGCCTTCGCGGCGCAGCTCATGGCCGGCCTGGACGGCATCCGCAACCGCATCGAGCCGCCGGAGCCGATCGACAAGGACCTCTACGAGCTCCCGCCCGAGGAGCACAGGCAGATCAGGCAGCTGCCGGAGTCCCTCGGCGCCGCGCTGGACGCCCTCGAGACCGATCACGACTACCTCACCGAGGGCGATGTCTTCCCCGAGGACCTGATCATGACCTGGATCGAGCTCAAGCGCACCACGGAGATCGATCCGTTCCGCTTCCGCCCGCACCCGCACGAGTTCGAGCTCTACTACGACATCTGAGCCACCCAGCCGCCCGTCGACGAAGGCCCCTGCGTCCAGCGCTGCTGGGGGCGGGGGTCTTCCCCGTGGATGGGACGCGCACCACTGCGGCGCGCCAGATCCCGGTCCTGGTTGGCCCGAAGCGCCTCGACGGTATGGAATAGGGCCATGAGCACCATCACGATCACCGTCATCGACCGCGAAGGCACCGAGAACACGGGTGTGGACTGGGAGGAGGACGAGTCGCTCATGGAGTGCCTCGTCCGCAACAGCTTCCCCATCCTCGCCACCTGCGGCGGCAACGCCTCCTGCTCCACCTGCCATTCCTACCTCGACCAGGTCTCCTTCGAGACCGCCGGCGAGATCGACGAGGACGAGGCCGATGTGCTGGACTCCCTCACCGAGGACGAACGTGAGCCCACCTCGCGGCTGACCTGCCAGGTGCCGTGGGACGAGGACCTCGAGGGCGCAGTGGTGCGGATCGGTCCGTTCTGATCCCCGGGGCCTCCGCGCCGCCACCGGCGCGGGGCGCTACCCCGCGGCCAGGTCGCGGCGGCGCAGGGACAGGAGACCGAGCACGGTGAGCAGCACGGCCGCCGCGCCCGTGATCACCAGCGGCATCGCCTCGACGTCGTCCCCGGGCACGAAGGGCACGTGGTGGAGCACCGAGAGGGCGCGCGCCCAGTCGGGCAGCTGCAGCAGGTCGCCGAGGAAGGTGTCCAGCGCCGCCCAGATCACCACCAGCCAGGCGAGGCCCGCCAGGCGCACCCGCAGCCCGTACAGCGCGAGGGTCAGCGCTCCCGTGACGGCGATCGCCGGCAGGTAGACGAGGGAGGCGAGCAACGTCTCCCCGATCCAGGAACTCTCCCCGGTGGCCGCCCAGACCCCGATCCCCGTACCGAGACCCAGCAGCACCTGCGCTGCGCACACCTCGAACGCCACCACGGCGATCCAGCGCAGCGTCAGGGAGACCCGCCCGGTCCCGGCGATCAGCAGCCCGGCCAGGCGCCCCGCCTGCTCCTCGGTGCGCAGGCGCAGCACCCCGGCCACGATCAGCCCCACCGGACCCAGTGCCAGCATCAGCAGGATGTACGCGGTGAACGACGTGGTCAGGTCATCGACGTCGATCGGGGCGAAGTCGCCGATGGTGGGGATCTGATCGACCATGTCCTCGAGCGACGACGCGAGCGAGCCGAACGCGATCGCGAACAGGAACAGGCCGATGGCCCAGGCGAGCATCATCGGGGTCACCAGGCGGCGGGCGGGACCTCCCGGTGCGCGCAGGGCCGCGGAGGCGGTCGCGGGACCGGGCGCTGCCGGGCGCAGGCCCGAGCCCAGATCCCGGCGACGGGAGAGCTGAGCTGCCAGGGCCAGCAGCAGCACGATCGCACCGAGGGACAGCGCCAGCGGCCACCAGCGCAGGTCCACGAACACCATCGTCTGCTGGGCCCATGCCAGCGGGGAGAACCACGACAGCCAGGAGCCCTCGGCCTCGATCACGTCGCCCACGCCGCGCGCCAGGAAGGTCACCGCGAGGACGCCGAGGGAGAAGCCGGAAGCGGTGCCGGCGTGCTCGGTCAGCTGGGCAGCGACGGCGGCGATCGCGCAGAACACCAGTCCGGTCAGCGCGGTCGCGAGCCCCAGGGCGATCCCGTCGGCTCCCGGCGCACCGGTGCTCAGCACACCGAGGCTCACGGCAGCGCCGAGGGCGAGGTTCGCCACCGCCACCACGACCAGGGCGGCGGCGGCCGGCGCGAGACGCCCGGTGGGCAGGGCGCGCAGCATCTCCAGCCGTCCCGCCTCCTCCTCTGCGCGCGTGTGCCGCACCGTGAGCAGGATGCTCATGATCGCGCCGGCCAGCAGCACGTAGAGGAAGAGCTCGTTGGCTACGGCGGCCCACAGGGTGTAGTGATCGCGCCCGAAGGCGGGGCCGGTCATCAGCACCGCCGAAGGGTTCCCCAGGAGCGCGGCGCGCGCGTCGAGGGCCTGCTGGTCCGGATAGGCCTCCTTCAGCGCGACCACCGAGGCGGCGACGGTGACGACCATGGCCACGGCCCAGATCAGGATCTGCCGCCGGGAGATCCTCCCGAACAGCCGCACCAGGGCTGCGAGGCCGGTCAGCGGTGAGGCGGGGCGCACGTCCAGCCGGTGCGTGCGGGCGGCGGCGCGAGAGGCGGTGCCGGTCATCGCTCGACCCCGTCATCGGACTGCGCGGCGGGCTCCAGCTCGTCCCCGTAGTGACGCAGGAAGAGGTCCTCGAGGGACGGGGGCGTGATGGTGAGGCCGGTGGCCTGCATGCGGGCGAGCACCGGCAGCACGTCGTGGACCGCGGCGTCGTCGACGTCGAAGCGCACTCGACCGCCCTCGGCCACCAGGTCGTGCACGCCGTCCATCGCGGCCAGCGGTGCGGTGTCCGCGCTCGTGGTGGCGGCGACGGTGGAGCGCGTGAGGTGGCGCAGCTGGGCGAGGGTGCCGGACTCGACGTCCTGGCCGGCGCGGATGATGGTCACCGTGTCGCACAGCTTCTCGACCTCGGCCAGGATGTGGCTGGACAGCAGCACCGTCCTCCCGTCGGCCCTCAGGCGCGCGACCTCGTCGGTGAAGATCGCCTCCATCAGCGGGTCCAGCCCCGAGGTGGGCTCGTCCATGATGTACAGATCCACGTCCCGGGAGAGCGCGGCGACCAGCGCGACCTTCTGCCGGTTGCCCTTGGAGTAGGTGCGGGCCCGCTTGGTGGGGTCCAGCTCGAACCGCTCGATGAGCTCCTCGCGACGGCGCCGATGGTCCGCGCCCCTCTCACCGCGGGTCAGCACGTCGATCGCCTCTCCCCCGGTGAGGTTGGGCCAGAGGTTCGTGTCCCCCGGCACGTAGGCGAGACGGTGGTGGATCTGCACCGCCTGCGCCCACGGATCCATCCCGAGCACGTCCGCGCGGCCGGACGTGGCCCGCAGCAGACCCAGCAGGATGCGGATGGTGGTGGACTTGCCGGCGCCGTTCGGCCCCAGGAAGCCGGTGACCTCGCCGCGCGGCACGGTGAGGTCGAAGCCGTCGAGCGCGCGGGTGGCGCCGAAGGTCTTGGTCAGGCCCCGCACCACGATCGCGGCGTCGGTGGGGGCGGAGGCGGTCTCGGGGGCGGTCTGCGCAGCGGTCATCGGTGGTTCCCCTCGGTGGTCGGTGGGGTCGCACCGCCGTGTTCGGCGGCGAGATAGGCGTCCAACAGCGAGCTGTCGGCGAGCAGGGGCGTGGTGTAGAGCTCGAGCATGGGGAGCGCCAGGGCGTCGTAGTGGGAGCGCAGCCAGACGGGGAGCTGCGCGAGGTCGAGCGGCTCGCGCTGCGCCGGCAGCTGCAGCAGCAGGGCGCCGAGGGCCATCTCGGTCAGTGCGCGCGCCCGCGCGGCGGGATCGCGGCTCGGGGTGATCACGCCGTTCGCCTCGCCCTGCGCGAAGTAGACGGCGGCATCGGCGACGAAGCCGTCGATCAGCTGACGCGCCATGGGCCCTCCCGCCTGCAGGCGGCGCAGCACGTAGCCCACCACCGGTGCGTAGCGCTCCACCTCGGCGAGCTGGGCGAGCATCACACCGGTGCCGCCGGTCATCACCTCGAGCTTGGTCTCCCGCGTGACCTCCAGCGCCCTGCGGTCGCAGGCGGTCAGCAGCTGCTCGCGTGAGCCGAAGTGGTGGATGATCAGCCCTGCACTGACACCGGCGTCCTGGGCGACGGCTCGCAGCGGGGCGGCGAGGCCCTCCACTGCGAAGCGCTGCAGGGCCGTCCGGAGGATGCGTTCCTCGGCCGGCGGCGTGGTGTCCATGGGGCACCTCCCGAGCTGTTGAACTGACGTTCAGCAGACTATACGCGTGTTCAACCGGTGGCAAGGGCGCGCTCGGCGAGCACGATCCGCGTCGCGGCGGGAGGTGGCGGGCACGCCGGCGGAGGGCTCAGCCCAGCGCGTCGATGCCGCCCTTGCTCTTCAGCAGCGACAGCAGAAGGTCCTTGGGGTCGGCGGCGGGCTCCAGCGCGCACGCCTCCGGATCGAAGGACCAGCTGGCGCGCAGCGAGCGGAACACCTCGAACTCGGCGTCCCCGGTGCGCAGCGGCACCGCCCGGTAGCCACCGGCCTCCGGCAGGTGGATGACGAAGGCACCCGTCAGCTCGGGCATCGGCCGGGTGGTGCCGTCCTCGTCCAGCAGCATCTCCGCCCGGCACACCGCCACGCCCTGCAGCGCGTAGTCCCCGCGCACCTTCTTCGAGGTCTTGATGTCGGCGCTGAGCTGCGTATTCCCGATCTTCACGATCGCATCGGTGGTGCCCGCGTAGCCGACGGTGTGGTTGACGACGGTCTGCTCGACCTCGAGGAACTCGGGCTGGAAGTCGTCCAGGAAACGGGCATAGCCGTCCAGTCGCACCGCGACCCGGCTCAGCAGCGCCTGCGGGTCCTTCTCGGAGGCGAAGCAGCCCTGCTCGGCGCGCATCCGCTCCACGATCTCGCCGATCACGTCCGCGTCCGGTCGCGAGCCGCTGGTCCCCCACTCCTCGCAGACGGCGTGCACGAGGGTGCCGAAGTCCGCGGCGGAGCGGGTGTACTCCTCGGCGGCGGCCGCGATGCGCTTCTGGGTGCCCCAGCGGTCCCGGGTGACGCGGGAGATCTCGGCCGGGGCCCGGTGCGGGTTGCGGTCCAGCCAGGAGTACATCTCCAGCGCCCGCTTGGACGCCATGGTCGCGTACCAGCCCTGCAGGAAGTCCTTGGCGCGCATCCCCGCGACGGTGGTGATCGAGGGGTACATCAGCGGACCGTCGGGTTCGAGGCGGTACATGCGGCCGCGCGGGGTGTCGGCGCTGAGGGAGGGCGTGGTCATGGGTCCTCACGGTGGCGGGCGTCGTCGGTCGATCGACGAACACGGTACGCCGGGTCGCGGACGACAGGGGCGGCACGCCGCCGGGACGCGCCGTGCGGGGACCGCGGATCACATCGCGGCACGGCCCGCCTCACGCCTTCGGGCCGAAGATCATCTCCTCGGCGATGCTCCGCGCACGACGGGTCGCACGCAGGTAGCGCTCCTCGAGGTCGGAGGCGGAGCCGTCGTCGCCGTCGATCAGCAGTGCCAGCGCCCGGAGGTCATGCCGGTCGCTGGGCAGCACGTCACCCTCCCTGCCCTTCCACAGGAACAGGCAGCGCCGGATCTGCCACGCCAGGGTCCAGGCGTCCGTGAGCTCGGCGACCTCCCGCGCCGGCAGCAGACCGGCCTCCTCCGCCGCCTCGAGCTGGTCGAGGGTGCACGGGGTGCGCAGCCCCTCGATCTCGTGGCCGTGCTCGAGGGCGAGGATCTGAGCAGTCCACTCCACGTCGGTCATACCGCCGCGGCCGAGCTTCATGTGGCGGGAGGGCTCCGCGTTGCGCGGCAGCCGTTCCGACTCGACCCGTGCCTTCATCCGGGTGATCTCGCGCCGCGCCGAGGTCGACAGGCCGCCGACGGGGTAGCGGTGACGGTCCATCTCCTCGCGCAGCTGTTCGGCGATCGCCTCGGAGGCGACCACCGGCCTGGCCCGCAGCAGGGCCTGCTTCTCCCAGGTCTCGGCGTCGCGCCGGTAGTAGTCGGTCCAGGACTCCAGGCTCCGCGCGAGCGGCCCCACCTTCCCCTCGGGGCGCAGATCCGCGCTCACGCGCATGTCGGAGCGGGCGGTGGGGGCATTGAGGATCTTCTGGATCTGTGCGGCGACCTGGCCGGCGATCTCCACGGCGGCCCTGCCGGCGCCGCGGTCGACGACCACGAACTGGACGTCGGCGTCCGAGGAGTACCCCATCTCCCGGGCGCCGAAGCTGCCCAGGGCGATGATCGCCATCTCGATGCGGAGCGCCCGGGCGGGATCGGAGCGCTTCTCGCGCAGGCGCAGCGCGGTCTCGACATCGATCTCGGGTTCGCTGTCGAGGGTCTCGGCGTCCTCCCCGACGGCGTTCCGCTCCCGTGCCACGACGTGCAGGGCCACCAGCATCCCCGCCTCGAGCACCGCTTCGGCGAGGTCGGTGAGGGCGCGGGCTACCTCCAGCGGGGTGGCGAGCCCCGTCAGATGCGCCAGCGAGATGCGCAGCAGCTCCCGGTTGCGGGTGCGGCGCAGCACGTCCCGGGCCTCCTCGACCTCGTCGACCCGCGAGATCACTGCGAGGAACTCACGTCCCAGCACGTCGCGGGCGAGGGGGCGCAGCTGGGCGTCGCGAGCGAGCCAGCGCACGCCCTCCGGGATCTGCTCGAGCTGTTCGCCGACGTAGCGGCCCGCGGCCAGCACACGGGTGAGCCGTTTGGCGGCGAGCCCGGAATCGCGCAGCAGGCCCAGATACCAGTGGGCGGAGCCGATGGTGTCCGAGAGCCGCCGGAACGCCAGCAGCCCCAGATCCGGGTCGACGCCGTCGGCGAACCATTCGAGCATGGCCGGCAGCAGCTGGCGCTGGATCTTCGCGCGGCGGGAGATGCCCTGGGTGAGGGCGGAGATGTGTCCCAGCGCCCGCGCCGGGTCGCGGTAGCCGATCGCTGCCAGGCGGGCGGAGGCGTCCTCGGTGCTCAGCCGGATCTGGCCGTCGCTGAGCTGGGAGGCGGTCAGCAGCAGCGGACGGTAGAAGATCTCCTCGTGCAGCTGCCGCACCCGCCGGCGGGTGCGCTGGTACCGCTGGTGGAACTCGTCGGGCGTGAGCCTCACGCTCCTCGCCAGGCGTCGCAGGTCCGAGGCGGCGGTGGGCAGCACCTGGGTGCGGCGCAGCCGGTGCAGCTGCAGCCGGTGCTCGACGCAGCGCAGGAAGCGGTAAGCGGCGTCCATCTCGGCGACGTGGTCGCGGGAGATGTAGCCGCCCTCGCCGAGCCGGGCCAGGGAGTCGAGGGTGGAACGGCCCTGCAGGCCCTCGTCGGCTCGGCCGTGCACCATCTGCAGCAGCTGGACGGTGAACTCGACGTCCCGCAGCCCGCCGGGGCCGAGCTTGAGGTTGCGCTCCACCTCGGCGCGGGGGATGTGGGCCACCACGCGGCGGCGCATCGCACGGGCGTCCTCGACGAAGCCCTCGCGTGTGGAGGCCTGCCACACCCAGGGCTCGACCATGGTCTCGAAGCCGCCCCCGAGTTCCCGGTCGCCGGCGGCGGCGCGCGCCTTCAGCAGCGCCTGGAACTCCCAGGACTTCGCCCATTCGGTGTAGTAGCGCCGGTAGGAGGCCAGGGTGCGCACCAGCGGGCCGTCCTTGCCCTCGGGGCGCAGGTTCGCGTCGACCTGCCACAGGGAGCCCTCGCCGGTCCGTTCGGAGCAGGCGCGGGCGAGCTCGCGGGCGAGGGCGGCGCCGACGGCGACCATGTCCTCCTCGACCTCGGCGGAGAACTCACCGTCCTCGCCCACCAGGTGGGCGGCGGGGGCGACGACGTGCATGACGTCGACGTCGGAGAGGTAGTTGAGCTCGCGAGCGCCGGTCTTCCCCAGCGCGATCACGGCCCAGCGCACCCTCTCGTGGCCCTCGACGGTGGCGCGGGCGATCGCGGAGGCCGCTTCGAGCGCCGCATCGGCGAGGTCGCTGAGGGCGCCGGAGACCCTGGGCTGGAGCGCCGTGGGGTCGCTCGAACAGACGTCGGCCGCGGCGATCTGCGTAAGCCGGCCGTGGTAGGCGATGCGCAATGCGTCGCGCGCCTCGCGGCCGCTGTCGCCGGCCACCGGCACCTCGGCGTCGGGATCCGCGCCGACCGCCTCGAGCAGGTCCCGCCGCACCGCCTCGGCGGTGACGGCGAGCTCGTCGTCCCCCTCACGCAGCAGTGCGAGGTGCTCCGGATGGCGGGTCAGGAAGTCCCCCAGGGCCACCGAGGTGCCCAGCAGCGTGATCAGGCGCTGACCGGCGGAGCCCTCCTTCCCGACGCCCTCGAGGAACTCCGTCAGCAGAGCGTCGCGCCCGGCCTCCCGGGCCGCTTCCGCCAGTCGCAGCAGGCCCAGCACGGCGTCGTCGCCGTCCGCGGTCCGGCCCAGCGCCGCGGCCGCGCCGTCGGCGAGCCCGGCCAGGGCGGGCTCGGCCAGGAAGCGGCGCACCCGGTCGGTGCTGCTGAACCCCAGGCGGGCGAGGGCTCCGGTGGTCGTGGACGGCTCGGTGCTCACGGCGGTCACCTCCTCAGACGCGCGAGAAGGTCGAGCGGAGCTCGTGATCGGTCACCTGCTCGCGGTAGCGCTGCCATTCCTGGCGCTTGTCCCGCAGGAAGAACTCGAAGACCTGCTCCCCCAGCGTGCTCGCCATCAGCTCCGACCCCTCGAAGGCCTCGAGCGCACGGAACAGGTCGGTGGGCAGCGGTTCGATGCCCATCGCGCGCCGCTCCCGTTCGGTGAGGTCCCAGACCGCGTCCTCCGCGCCCTCCGGCAGCTCGTACTCCCCCTCGATCCCGGCCATCCCGGCGGCCAGCAGCACCGAGAAGGCGAGGTAGGGGTTGGCGGAGGAGTCCAGGCCGCGGAACTCGACGCGCGAGCTGGTGCCCTTGGTCGGCTTGTGGAACGGCACCCGCACCAGCGCGGAGCGGTTGTTGTGGCCCCAGCAGATGTAGCTCGGCGCCTCCTGCGCGCCCCAGAGTCGCTTGTAGGAGTTCACCCACTGGTTGGTCACGGCGCTGTACTCGGGGGCGTGGCGCAGCAGGCCGGCGATGAACTGCCGGCCCATCCTCGACAGGCCGTACTCGGCGCCCGGCGCGTGGAAGGCGTTCTTCCCGCCCTGGAACAGCGACAGGTGGGTGTGCATCCCCGAGCCCGGCTGGTCGATCATCGGCTTCGGCATGAAGGTGGCGACCTGTCCCATGGACAGTGCGACCTCCTTGACCACGGTGCGCAGGGTGAGGATGTTGTCGGCCGTGGTCAGCGCGTCGGCGTAGCGCAGGTCGATCTCGTTCTGGCCGGGGCCGTTCTCGTGGTGGGAGAACTCGACCTGGATGTTCATCGCCTCCAGG
>DATGUQ010000052.1:0-10944 GCA_035301145.1 Brachybacterium sp.
CCTCACCGCCGGCCCCAAGGAATCCCGCGCCTGGACCATCCCCAAGGGAGCCACCGCCCCGCAGGCCGCCGGCGTCATCCACACCGACTTCGAGCGCGGCTTCATCAAGGCGGAGATCGTCTCCTTCGACCAGCTCATGGATGCCGGCTCGATGGCCGAGGCGAAGGCCAGGGGCCAGGTGCGCATGGAGGGCAAGGAGTACGTGATGCGCGACGGGGACGTGGTTGAGTTTAGGTTCAATGTATAAAGGCCCTGGTCAGAAGGGTGTTTGGATCGAACTCTCGTGCGGGTGAGCTTCGATTCAACCTGTGCGATCCGCGTGCGCGGTTGGACAATACAAGCGTTGCCTCGCGGGGCTTCGGGTGCGTAGTCTCCATTGATGTGGACGATCTGATCCAGACGGTACTCGACCGAGTGCTCACGGCCGATCCCGGTGGGATCGTCGGGGTCTACCTCTATGGCTCCAGTACGACGACGGGGCTCGGCCCGGACAGTGATGTCGACCTGCTGCTGGTGACTCGCAGGGCACTGACGTCTCAGGAGCGGGCATCGTTGGTATCCACTTTGCTCGGGCTTTCGGGGTGGAAGGGGCATGCCGACGTATTTCCGGAGGTCGCGAACCGTCGCCCGCTTGAGGTGACGAGCTTGGTCACGGCTGACCTCAAGCCGTTGGTCGCTGCGCCGTGGCGTGACTTCCAGTTCGGGGAGTGGCTCAGGGGCGACTTCGTCCAGGGCTATGTGTCCGAGCCGGAGCGCGATCCGGATGTGGTGATCCTGCTGGCGACAGCTTTGGCATCGCACCGGGTGCTGCACGGGGCGGCGCTGGACACTCTGGTCACTGATGTGCCCTTCGCGCTCCTGAAGGACGCGCAACTGGCTGCACTGCCGGCGCTCGTCGACGATCTGGATGGCGAGCCGCGCAATGTTCTTCTGACGCTGGCGCGTGCGCTTCATACCGTGGAGACCGGAGCGATAGTCGCCAAGGATCAGGCGGCAGCTGTTGCGGCGAGGCGCGTCGATCCCGCTGGGGCGGATCTGCTTCTTGCTGCCGCTCGCGAGTACCTAGGCGAGGGGCAGGTCGACTGGGATCGTGAATCGAGTCAGGTGTCGTCTCTGGCGCAGTCGTTGATCACGCTGATCCAGCGAACATCTGCGGAGGCGTGAACGTACACACGCACATCACCGGGCAACCAGCTGTGCGGATCCGGTGACAGAGGTTGGAACGTGCCTGAACGTGGTGGAGTTCCGGTTTAACGTGCAAAAGCGCTGGTCAAGTTCGGTTTCAGGCGCAGCACGCTGGTGCCGTACAGTTCCGGTTCAACGTCTTAGGTCACGAGTAGGATGCACTCCAGCATTGAGCGCTACGGTCGATGCTGGCGTCGTCGAATCGTGCTGAACTATGGAGAGGTGCGGATGGACGCACGGGACTGCTGCACGCTTCGGTGACGGTTTGACCTGACCTGCCGGGCGTCGTCGTGGATGTCATGCCACAGGACGGAAGGCCGTGCTTGGCGCAACCGGCAGAGGCTGCGGGCCGGGCATCGGCCCGTGCTCGGACCCGGGCCGGTATCTTGGAGGTATGCCCGAGGACCTCCTGACGCCCGAGACGCTCGCCGTGCGCGAGCTCCTCGTCGCGCGTCGTGATGAGTTCCAGAAACTCCTCGACCGGTACGGTGCGACGAATCCGAGACTGTTCGGCTCTGTCGCTCGCGGAACCGCGCACTCGAGCTCCGGCATCGACATCCTCGTCGAGATGGATCCGTCGGACGGGAACCTGCTCATGCGGGCGTCCGGACTGATGGAGGAGACGCGAGCCCTGTTCGACCGGGACGATATCGACATCTTCCCTGTCCAGCTGCTCAAGCGTCCGATCTCGACCTCGGCTCTCGCCGACGCGGTCGCGCTATGAGCCGTGATCCTGCTCAGCGCATCGCTGACGTTCTCGAGGCCATCGAGCGATGCCAGCGTTATGTCGCCGCACTCGGCGGTGATGCAGACGTTGTGGAGATGGCAGAGGGCGCGATCGAGCGCAATCTGCAGATCATCGGCGAAGCTGTGAACCATCTTCCCGAGGGCATCACTGGTGCGCACCCGGAGGTTCCCTGGCCGCAGATCCGGGGCTTCCGCAACATCGGGACTGCCGCACGATCAGGTGACATCTGATCTGGCTTGCCGACGGGTGGCCTGGAAAGATGTGCATCATGCCCGCTCCCTATCCCAGGAGTGCGGCTACGACGAGACGGAACGGCTGTGGCGTCGTGAGCGCAGGTGGTCGATCGATCCGAGGACCCGTCGGGTCGCGCTGCGCACGCTGCGTCAGGTGGGGTCCGCAGAGTCTCTCGAAGACCTCCGAGTCCCGCCCGGCAACCGTCTCGAGGCGCTCAAGGGTGATCGGGCCGGACAGCACAGCATCAGGATCGACGACCAATGGCGCGTCTGCTTCGTGTGGACCGACGCCGGACCGGAGGAGGTGCAGATCGCTGACTACCACTGACAAGATCGCCCGGATCCACCCGGGTGAGGTTCTCATGGAGGACTTCATCGAAGGCTTCGGGATCACTCAGAACAAGCTCGCGGTGTCCATCGGTGTGCCGCCGCGTCGGATCAACGAGATCGTGCACGGCAAGCGAGGCATCACGGCGGACACCGCGCTGCGGCTGGCGAGGTACTTCGGCACGTCGGCCGAGTTCTGGATCAACCTGCAGAGCCGCTATGAGCTCGACCGCGCGGAAGACGTCGCGGGTGAGCAGATCGCGGCGATCACACCGCTGAGCGTCGCGTGAGCGCAGGGCCGGAGCGTCGGCTCGTTCGTAAGGTCGTCGGGTACGTCGTCCGCGATCGGCAGATTCCGGTGTTCACGCACGACGACGTCCCGCTCGAGATCGGCGGTGTCCGGGTGCCCGCCAGGACCATAGAGCCGGCGGATCCAGGCTGAGGCCGCCGTTGTCCGGGAAGTTCTGGAGGAGACTGGCGTCAATGCTCGCATCGTCGGCTCTCTGGGCGTCGAACGGTATGACGTCTGGCCGTCCGAGCCGGAGGTGCATGAGCGGCATTTCTTCCAGCTCGAACCGCTGAACGACGGTCACGGCGAGCGATGGAGCGCCGGCGAGGGTGACCCTTCCGATGGTGGTTCCGCTCAGCGGTGGACATGCCAGTGGATTCCTCTCGAGCAAGCTCACGTGCTGTGCGCTGGATTCGCGGCGAAGGTCGGTGAGATCTCGTCCTAAGCCCCCCATGCAGGGTCGAGTCCCGGGCGACCCATCGCGGATGGCGCGAATCCATCGGAAGTGTGCATCTGTGCCACTCGTGCGCCGGGTCCTCCCACGCGATGATCGAGGGACAGTCATCGACAGGCGATGGCTGTGCCCGATCAGCAGAGGAGAACTCCATGACCACGCCTCGTCGCGCCCTTGTGCTCATCGATGTCCAGCAGGAGTACTTCGGTGGCCCGCTGGAGATCCAGTACCCGCCGCACGCCGAGTCCCTGCCGAAGATCGCGTCGGCGACCGACGTCGCCGAAGGCGGGGGACTTCCCGTCGTGGTCGTGCAGCACACGATGGGTGTCGGCGCTCCGGTCTTCGATCCGGAGCAGTCGGGTTTCCAGCTGCACCCCGAGATCGACAGCCGCCGAACCGACGCATGGAAGTCGGTCGTGAAGCAGTACGGTTCCATCTACGCCGGTACGGACGTGGCCGAATATCTGCGTGAGCAGGGCGTGGACACCGTGACGCTCGTCGGCTACATGACCAACAACTGCGTTCTCGCCTCCGCTGTCGAGGGGGAGGGGCTCGGCTTCCGGACCGAGGTGCTCGCCGATGCCACCGGCGCGATCCATCTCGCGAACGCGGCCGGATCCGCCGACGCCGAGACCGTGCACACCACGCTGATGACCCTGCTGAACTCCAACTGGGCCGCGGTCGCCGCCACGTCCGACTGGGCCGGGGCAGTCGACTCCGGGGTGGCGCTCGCCGGCAGTGATCTCGGAGCCTCCGCAGTCAGCGGTGCCCAGCGGGCCACCGCCTGAGCCCCTCGTCCGGCCACCACCGCAAGGAGCACTCGTGAAGTTCACCCATGTCCGCAATGCCACTGCCGTGCTCACCATCGGCGGCACGCGGATCCTCATCGATCCCATGCTCGGTGCCAAGGGATCATCGGGCCCCGCCCCGACGACCGTCGATGACCACTCCCGCAACCCCCTCGTGGACCTGGTCACCCCGTTGGAGGACCTGCTCGACGTGGATGCCGTTCTCGTGACCCACACACACCCCGATCATTGGGACGGGGCCGCGGCCGCCCTCCTGGACCGCGGGCTGCCGATCTTCGCGCAGAACGACGGCGACGCCGAGGTGTTCGCGCAGGTGGGTTTCACCGATGTCCGCATCGTCGACGACTCGCTCGCCTTCGGCGACGTGACGATCACCCGAACTCGTGCCCAGCACGGCTCCGACGCGGTCCTCGCCCGCTGGGGTGAGGCGATGGGGCAGGTCAGCGGCTACGTCCTGGCGGCTGAGGGTGAGCCGACCGTCTACATCGTGGGTGACGCCGTCTGGACGGCGGAGATCGCCGACGAGCTGCGCACGCATTGTCCGGACGTCACGGTGCTGAATACGGGCGAGGCTCGTTGGGCGGACGGAAGCAAGATCATCATGGGGGCGGTCGACGTCGCCGAGGTGCACAACGCGGCTCCGGAGGCGCAGATCGTCGCCGTGCACATGGAGGCGCTGAACCACTGCGTGGTCACCCGCGAGGACGTGCGGCGCACCGCGGAGTCCGGGGGCTACGCCGACCGTGTCCTCACACCGGCCGACGGGGAAACCCTCGCCTTCTGAGCCGGAGCGATCTCACTACGACGTCTTCGGGGACCTGATCCTGGCGCTGGAGGCGGGTCGCCTCCGGGCGCTCTCGTCCGGCGTCAGGCGGTGCCGAAGCGTCGGCGATACGACGTCGGGGTCGTGGCGAAGGCCCGCGAGAAGTTCTGCCGGAAGGTGATCGCGCTGGAGTAGCCGACGGCCTCGGCGACGCGTTCGATCGGCAGGTCTGTCTGCTCGAGCAGGCGGCGGGCTTCGTCGAGGCGCCTGGACGTGACCCACGACGCGGGTGTGGTCCCGGTGCTGTCCCGGAACGCTCGCACGAAGGTGCGCCTGCTCATGCGCGCGCGCCGGGCCAGATCATCGACGGTCAACGGTTCGTCCAGGTGCTCGATCGCCCAGTCGAGGACCTGGGACATCGGGTCGTCGCTGCTGCGCGGCGGAAGCGGGCGCTCGACGTACTGGGCCTGCCCGCCTTCTCGATGAGGAGCGACGATGAGGGACCGGGCGACGCTGTTGGCCGCTGCGGATCCCAGCTGCGTGCGCACCAGGTGCAGGCATGCGTCGATGCCCGATGCCGTGCCGGCCGACGTGATCACGTCTCCGTGGTCGACGTACAGCACGGAGGTGTCGACCTCGACGTCCGCCTGGCGTTCGGCGAGAAGGCCGGCCGCATGCCAATGCGTGACCGCGCTGCGGCCGTCGAGCATGCCGGTGTCGGCGACGGGGAGTGCGCCCAGGCAGAGCCCGGCGACGACTGCTCCGCGCTGATGGGCCTCGAGCAGGAGCTCCTGCAGTCGGCGCCCTGCCACGCGCCCGTCCTCGAACCAGGACGGCACCACGACGACGTCCGCCGTGAGCGCGGGTTCTGGCCCGGCGATCGGGGAGATCTCCTGACCCTCCGCCGTCGTCACCGATCCCGCGCGGTCGGTGAAGAGCACGGTGGACCAGGAGGCCAGCTGTTGACGCGTGACCTCCCCGAACACCATCTGCGGAATCGCGAGGTGGAACATCGAGATGCCGTCGAAGACGTAGATCGCAATCCGCACCGGATCCACCTCCGCCTGTCCTGAACTCATCGATCGCCATCTATCGTGCCATCGGGTGTCCGGTCTGTCAGGTGGGCGTGGGCAACGGCGGCCGGTGTGCATCGGAACCCCGTCGGGAGCGGCATCATGCGGCCCCTCTCGCCTCCGTAGGCTCGGGTGCATGAACGATGCATCGCAGGAGCGCCGCGATGGCCCCGCCGATGACCTGAGGATCGAGCCGTACCGGCCGGCGCACCGCTCGGCGGCGCTCGACCTGGCGATCCGCGCCTGGACGCCGGTCTTCGCCCGCCTGCGCGGGGCCGTGCCGCAGTTCGTGTACGACAGCTTCTGGCCGGACGGCTGGCAGGCCCGGCAGCGGGACGACCTGGCGCGGCTGCTCGACGAGACCCCCGGGGACGTCGACGTCGCCGTGATCGCCGGAACCGTCGTCGGCTGGGTCTGCACCCGGATCCACGCCGAGGACTCGATGGGGGAGGTCCATGTGGTCGTCGTCGATCCGGACCACCAGGGCAGTGGAGTGGGGCGGGCGCTGATGGACCACGCCCAGGCGCGGGCGCGGGATGCCGGGATGCGGATGGTCATGGTGGAGACCGGCGACGATCCGGGGCACGAGCCCGCCCGGCAGCTGTACGAGGGGGCCGGCTACCAGCGCTGGCCGGTTGCCCGCTACTTCAAGGACCTCACCTCCGAGCCGCGTCCGCCGCGGCCCGGAGCGGCCGCAGCCGGATGAGACGCAGCACCGCGCTCTCGACGGCGACCCACGCATGGGCAGCGGATGATGCGATGGTGAGAGCGCACGACAGTCCGTCCTGACCTGAGGAGGTCCTGCCATGAGCTTCACCGTCTACCTCTCCGGCGAGATCCACACCGAGTGGAGGGAGGAGATCCGGCGCGGCGCCCAGGCCGCCGGGCTCGACGTGGTCTTCACCGCGCCGGTGACCGATCATCCCGCCAGCGACGCCGCCGGCGACCACCTGGGGGAGAACTCCAGCCCGTTCTGGCGCGATCACCAGTCCGCGAAGGTCAACGCCATCCGCACCCGCACCCTGATCGGGCAGGCGGACCTGGTGGTGGTGCGCTTCGGTGACAAGTACAAGCAGTGGAACGCCGCCTTCGACGCCGGATACTGCGCTGCGCTCGGCACGCCCTACGTGACCCTCCACGACGAGGACCTCGTCCACCCGCTCAAGGAGGTCGATGCCGAGGCGCAGGCCTGGTGCACGACCACCGAGCAGGTCGTCGAGACCCTGCGTTACGTGCTCAGGGACTGAGCCCGCAGCTCCGGCTCACAGGGCGCCGCGCCCGCCGCCCATCAGGCGCTCCAGCGGGATGCTGCCGTCCTGCCAAGGCGTCAGCACCCACACCACGAGGTACGCCCCGACACCCAGCACGGGCAGCAGGAAGGACGCCAGCACCAGCGCGCGGGTGAGCCAGACGTTCAGGCCGAACCGACGGGCGAGGCCGCCGCCGATCCCGCCGGCGAGGCGCTCGGGGCCGCGGCGGATCCCGGTGGAGCGGAGGCTGTCGAAGATGGTGTCCATAGCATCGACGGTACGCAGGATCGGGACCCGCCGCACCGGGGATTCCCTCCGTCCCCGGGGGAGGATTCCCGCAGGTGCCGATCCCGACTCCCGATCCGTCCCCACACCTCAGCGCTGGGGCGCCGTCGAGGGTGCATGCCGCCGCGCCGACGAGGGCGTGCCTCGCACGGGCGTGCCCGGAGCGGTCGGCTCGGCGGGCGCGAGGTTAGTCGGCGCGAGCGCGAGCACGATCAGCACCAGCCCGATCAGGCACAGGCCCGCCCATCCGGCCGGGCCCAGGCGCTCGCCGACGATCACGACCGCGAGGACGGTCGCGACCGCCGGCTCCGTGAGGGTGACGGTGGTCGCGGTGCTCGCCGGCACCGTGGTCAGCCCGATGCCGAACAGCACGTACCCCAGGAACATCGGCACCAGCGCCATGTATCCGGCCACCACGAGGTTCTGGGCCGACGCGACCAGGGGCGCGCCGGTCAGCAGCAGCACCGGCAGCAGCAGCGCACCACCTGCGCCGAACACGGAACCCATCGCAGCCGGCCGGGCGATCCCCGCCGTCAGGAGACGGTGCACGGACCACGAGAAGGTGGCATAGGTGGCGCCCGCGACCAGGCCGAGCCCGATGCCGAGCGGGGTGGGCGCTGCGGCTGCCGGCCGGGCACCGAGCGTCGAGGCGCACAGCGCGAGGCTCCCGGCGATGCCGAGGCCCGCGGCGAGCATCCACCACCGGCTCAGCGGCGCCCTGTCGATCCATCGTTCCAGCAGGCCTGAGGCCAGCGGTGCGGAGGCCAGCGAGATCGCGGAGCCGACGGCGACGCCCGCGAGGTGCATGGAGCTGTAGAACGCGAGCGGGTAGAGGGCGACGGCGAGCGCGCCGAGCAGCACCACCGCCCGGTGCCTGCGCAGGCTCGGCCCGGCCCGGCGCATCGCGGGGAGGGCGATCGCGGCCTGCAGCAGCCCGCCGATGCCCAGGGCGGCCGCACCGATCGCGAGCGGTCCGACGCCCGGTGCGAAGGTCGCCGCCGTCCCCGTGGTGCCCCAGAGGATCGACGTGAGCGTGATCGCGGCGAGGCCGCCCAGCCGGGCGCGGCTCATGCGCGGTCCATGATCGCGACGGCCAGCCGGCGGGCGGCGCGCAGACGATCCGGTGTGCCCTCGAGACCTGCCCGGCTCATCGCGCCCTCCAGCAGGAACGAGAGGTGCTCGGCCGTCCCGGCGGGGTCCTCCGCGCCCGCGTGGGTCAGCTCCTCGGCGAGGATCTGCTCGACCTGCTCCTTGTGGTGCCGCACCGTCTCGCGCCCGGCGGAGCCGGCCGGCAGCTCCGCCGCCGCGTTCAGCAGCCCGCAGCCGCGGAAGCCGTGCTCGTAGGCGAGGGACGCGTGGTCGAGGTAGGCGTCGAACACGGCCAGCACCCGTGCGGTAGGGGAGTCGGCCTCCTCCGCCCGGGAGCGGAACAGCGTGACCCACTCCCGGTGGCGCGCCTCGATGTAGGCGCGCATCAGCTCCTCCTTCGAGGAGAAGTTGTTGTACAGGCTCATCTTCGCGACCCCGGCCTCGGCCGTCACCGCATCGATGCCGGTGGCCGTCATCCCGTGCGCGTAGAACAGCCGCGAGGCCGCCGCGAGCAGGCGCTCACGCGCGGGCCCCGTCCTCCGTGCACCGCTCATCGCTGTCCCGTTCCATCGCGTCGCTCCACTGACTAGGTAGATCAGTCTACCCAGGAATCGGCGGAGGCCCCGGGAGCTCGGTGCAGTCCGGAGCGGTTCCGTACGATGGGCGCATGAGCGACGCCGATTCCTCCACCACGCCCGCGGTCGACGAGCTGCGCCGCACCCAGGCCGCGCGCATGCAGCGGTTCTTCGTCCGGTTCGCCCTCGTGGAGGGCGCCGCCCTCATCGCGGCCGTGGTGCTCGTCTTCGTCATCGAGATCATCGACCCCGCGATCGGCATCTGGGTGCTGATCGCCGTGGCCCTGATCGGCGCCAGCGTGCTCAGCACGGTCGTGCTGTCCGACACCCGGCGCCGGCAGCGCGAGCTCGAGGAGCTCGAGACGCGCTGACCGTGAGCACGCCGGTCCCAGGGAGTCGCCGTGGCTGCGCAGGGGCGGGAATGAGAGGTTGACCGCTCGGGTGCATGCTCCCGGCCGGTGGCCTTCTAGACTTTCCCATCGATGGTCGCCGACAAGCATTCACGCCGCGAGGCTCTCCTCGACTCCGGTCTCGAAGGGAGTCTCCCTGTGGCACGTGAACGGACCTGGTGGGACCGGCTGACCTCTGCGCCGGTCCTCGCCGTCACCCTGGTGCTGGTGATCGTCATCGCCGCAGGCCCGTTCCAGGACACCGACCTGTTCCTGGCCAAGCGCTGGCTGTACCGGATCGAACCGAGCCTGCTGCCCTTCGCCCAGAACGTGCTGGACCCCATCGCCGGGCAGGCCATCTGCCTGCCCGTCCTGCTGGCCGTCGCGGCGGTCATCGCCCGGCGACGGCGCTCCTGGCGCCCGCTGCTCATCGCCGGATTGGCCGAGCTGGGCTTCCTCGCCGGCGTCGGCTCGATGAAGGTGCTGCTCGCGCGAGGGGTGACCTATGAGCGGGACCCGCGCTTCCTCGAGGGCGGTCTGTTCGAGATGGGGGCCAAGGGGATCAGCTTCCCCTCGGGCCACGCGGCCGAGGCGGTGCTGATCTACGGCGCCGCCGTGTACCTGATCGCGCATTACACCGGTGCCTCGGACCGCCTGGTGCGGATCCTGAGATGGGTGGTCGTGGCGATCGCCGTCAACTCGGTGATGGTCTCCTTCCTCATCGGCTGGCACTGGGTGAGCGACCTGGTCGGCGGCCTCCTCGCGGGCGGGGTGTTCCTGCGGCTGATCGTGGACTGGGATATCCGGTCCCGGCGACGGGCCGCGGAGACCGGTGAGGAGCCGCATCCCGTCCGCTCCTGAGGAGCTCGCCCGGCAGGAGGGACGGGTCCGGCTGCCCGGAACGCGTTCCCCGGGCCAGTCCGCCTGAACGGGCGCAGGCGCCCGGGTCAGTCCCCGGTGCCGGGCGTTCCGTCGGGGCCGGAGGGCCCGCCGCCCTCCTCGCGCAGACGCGGCTCGACCCGCTGTGAGGGCCGGTACCCGGACTTGTCCGCGTAGAAGGCGCGGATGCGGTCCATGTCCGCACGGAGGTCGTCGGTGGGGTCGAGCGTCGGGCCCAGTCCCGTGGTCATGGTGGTGCGGTCCACGTACCCGAGCACCACCGGCATGCCGGTGGCGCGGGCGATGCGGTGGAAGCCGGATCTCCAGCGGGTGTGGGGGCCGCGCGTGCCGTCGGGCGTGACCACCAGGCCGAACACCTCGCCCGCGTGCGCCCGGGCGACCACCTCCTCGACCACGCGTGACGGTGCGGAGCGGTCCACCGGGATCCCGCCGAGCGCGCGCATCAGCGGGCCGCGCCAGGAGGTGAACAGGCTGTGCTTGCCCAGCCAGTGCAGCGGCACCCTCAGCCGCCACGCGATGGCGAGCATGAGCACGAAGTCCCAGTTCGAGGTGTGCGGGGCACCGACGATCACGGA
>DATGUQ010000053.1:0-5203 GCA_035301145.1 Brachybacterium sp.
CCTCACCGCCGCTCCCGACCAGACCGTGCCGCCCGACGACACGCGCACCCCCGCCCCGCACGAGATCCCCGCACGCCGCCGCAGCTTCGCCCTGCTCGCCCTCGCCCTCGGCGGGGTGGGCATCGGCGCCTCCGAGTTCGCGACCATGGGCCTCCTGCCCGGGATCGCCGACGGACTCCTCGGCGCCCAGATGGCCTCCGACCCGGACGCGGGCATCGCCCGCGCCGGCCACCTGATCACCGCCTACGCGCTGGGGGTGGTCGTCGGCGCCCCGGTGCTCGCGCTGCTGTCGGTGCGCTGGAGCCGCACCTCGATGATCACCGCCCTGGCCGTCGCCCTCGCCGCCACGACCGTGGTCTCCGCGCTCATGCCCACCTTCGAGCTCACGCTGCTGGCCCGCTTCGCCGCCGGGATCCCGCACGGGGCCTACTTCGGGGTCGCCTCGCTGCTGGCCGCCTCGCTCATGGGCCCGGGCAGCCAGGGCAAGGGTGTCGCGGTGGCGCTGTCCGGCCTGACCTTCGCGAACCTCGCCGGCGTACCGCTGATGACGGCCCTCGGCCAGGTCGCCGGATGGCGCACCGTCTACCTGGTGATCGCCGGGATCTTCGCGGCCACCGTGCTCGCCCTGCGCTGGGCCGTGCCGGCGCAGCCGGTCGTGCCGGGGCGCCGCGCGGTCGACGAGCTCCTCGCGCTGCGCCGCGTGCAGCTGTGGGTCGTCATGGGCATCGCGGCCGTGGGCTTTGCCGGCGGGTTCGCCGTGTTCAGCTACGTCGCGGACATCACCACCCGGGTCTCCGGCGCGTCGGCGGGCATGGTTCCGTGGGTGCTCGCAGCCGCCGGTCTCGGCATGACGCTGGGCAACGTGCTGGGCGGCATGACCACCGACCGCTCGCTGCGCGGCACCCTGCTGCTCGGATTCCCGGTCTACATCGCCGCGCTGGTCGGGCTGTTCCTCGCCGCGCCGGGCTCGCTGGCCGGGCTGATCATCGGCCTCTTCGCGGTCAACGCCGCGAACTCCGTGCTGAACCCCGCGCTGCAGACCTGGCTGATCCGGGTCGCGCACCGCTCCGAGGTGCTCGGCGCCTCCCTCAACCACGCCGCGTTCAACGTCGCCAACGCGCTCGGCGCCGCCCTCGGCGGCGCGGTGATCGCGGGCGGGCTCGGCTTCCGGGCCCCGATGGTCGTGGCGATCCTGCTGGCGAGCACCGGCCTCGTCCTGGTGCTCACCACCCTGGCGGCGCTGCGGGTGCGCTCCCGCCGCACCCTGGCCGTGCTGCGCGAGCACGAGCGCACCTACACCGGCCCGATCCCGGTGATCGCGCAGGACGACGCGTCGGAGGAGACCGCCGAGCCGGAGACCACCTCCGGGAGGGTGCCGGTGACGGCGGGCGCCTGAGCTGCCGACCCGGCGCCCGGACCCTGCGCCGGGTGTCGGGCCCGCCGTCACACACGGTCACGGACGCCGGGGCTCGGCGCCGCCGGGGCCTACGGTGGCAGGGGACATCGACCCGAGCACCACCGACCCGAGGAACGAGGAGCCGCCGTGCACATCCAGACCGCCGCCGTGCATGCCCTGAGGGATTTCGAGCACGGGGCGGTGGTGCCGCCCGTCCACCTCGCCTCGACCTTCGAGCTCGACCCCGCCACCGAGGACGGCGCCTACGCCTACCAGCGCGGCTCGAACCCGACCCGTGCGCAGCTCGAGACGGTGCTGGCCGCCCTCGACGATGCGGAGCACGGCTTCGCCTTCGCCTCCGGCATGGCCGCGACGGCCGCCGCGCTGTCCACCCTCACGGTTGGTGACGAGGTGCTGCTGCCGGCCAGCGTCTACGGCGGGACCTACCGCTTCGTGGACCTCGTCCTGCCCGGGCGCGGGATCACCGGACGCTTCGTGGACGATCTCGGCGCACTCACCGATGCGGACTTCACGCCCAGCACCCGCGCGGTCTTCGTCGAGACACCCGCCAACCCGACCCTGCGGATCACGGACCTGCGCCGCATCATCGAGCTCGCGCACCGCCACGACGCCCTGGTCATCGTCGACAACACCTTCATGACCCCGGTGCTGCAGAAGCCCCTCGCGCTCGGCGCGGACATCGTCGTGCAGTCCGCCACGAAGTACCTCGCCGGGCACTCCGACCTGCTCGCCGGCGCCGTCACCACGAACGACGACGCGCTCGCCGAGGCGTTCGCGCTCGCGCAGAAGGCGCAGGGCGGGGTGCTCGCGCCGCAGGACTGCTTCCGTCTGATCCAGTCGATCAAGACCCTCCCGCTGCGGCTCGAACGGCAGCAGGCGAACGCCGAGGCGATCGTCGAGCACCTGCGCGAGCACGAGGCCGTCCGGCAGGTGCGGTACCCGGGCTCGCACAGCGAGGAGGAGGCACGGATCCACGCGTCGCAGGCCCGCGGCAACGGGGCGGTGCTGTCCTTCGAGCTCGAGGCCGGCCTCGACAGCGTCGCCTTCCTCCGAGCGCTGCACCTGCCCGCCTACGCCGTCAGCCTCGGCGGCGTCGAGACGCTGATCTGCCGGCCCGCCACGATGACGCACGAGGCCATGACCGAGCAGGCGCGTCGGGCGGCGGGGATCTCCGACGGACTGCTGCGCCTGAGCGTGGGCATCGAGGACGTGGCCGATCTGCTCGACGACCTCGACCAGGCGCTCGCCGCCGCACGCTGACCCCGGGCCGCCGTGCGCTCCGCCCCGGGCGGAGCGCGCATCCAGCGGGATCTCGGGAACCGACGGTACGATGAGCGGGTCGGTCCGCAGTCGCCCCACCGCGTCCGTCGCGGACCCCCGATCCCACGTGAGGAGTCACATGGCACGCCACAACGTCGTCTTCGGCCGCGACCCGGCCGTGCGCGGCGGCGCGAACCACAGCGCCCCCCGCTTCGGACAGACCGCCCAGAACGCCCCCGCCCCGGACACCCAGTGGTCCTCGGGCTTCGCCCCGACGGGAGCTCAGCAGAGCGACTCCCTCGAGGCGATGTACGCCCGTCCCTCCGCGACCGGTCACGACACCGGCCGGATGACCTTCCGCGACGCGCTGAACGCGATCACCGCCACGCTCGGCACGGTGGTCGTGGTCGGGGGCGCCATCGCGCTCCTGCCGTACGCGCTGCTGCTCGTCGCCGGACCGGCCGGCGCCCAGGCGGGCCTCTTCATCGCCATGATCGCCCTGGTGGTCGGCGCGCTCGGCGGTCTCGTCACCGGGCTGATCGGCGCCTTCTCGAAGCAGCCCTCGCCGGTCCTGGTGCTCGCCTACGCCCTGCTGCAGGGCATGTTCGTCGGCGGCATCAGCGCGACCATGGAGGCCGCCTACCCCGGCATCGTGCTGCAGGCCGTGGGCGGCACCCTCGCCGTCGCCGGCACCGTGCTGGTGCTGTTCCGCCTCGGGGTGCTGCGCACCTCGCCGCGCCTGAACAAGATCTTCCTCGTCGCGATGATCGCCTACGGCATCTTCCTGCTGGTCAACATCGGCTCGATGCTGCTGCTGGGCCAGAACATGCGCGAGGGCTGGCTGGGCCTGGTCATCGGCGGCATCGCCGTGGTGATGGCCTCCTATTCGCTCGTGATGGACTTCGAGGACGTCCAGCACGCCACCGAGGCCGGGGTCCCGCGGAAGTACGCCTGGCGCATCGCCTTCGGCCTCGCGGTCACCCTGATCTGGATGTACATCGAGATCCTGCGGATCCTCGCGATCCTGCGCGGCGACTGAGCCGGCCGGGCCGCGGCGCGGTCCCTCCCCGTATGCTTGACGGCGGGTCCTTCCGGGGGCCCGCCGTCGTGCACACCCGGGAGAGGATGGTCGATGAGCGAGGCCTGGCAGTGGGCGCTGGACCACGGAGTCCTCATGCTCCCGTACGTCTACTGGACCGTCGACGTCGCGTTGCGCCTGGTGAGCCTGATCGTGGTGCCGCGCAACCGCCGCCCCGGCTCGGCGATCGCCTGGCTGCTGGCCATCATGGTGCTGCCGCTGGTGGGCTTCCCGCTGTACCTGATGCTGGGCAAGGCCCAGCTCCCCCGCGCCCGGCGCGAGAAGCAGCGGGTCATCAACCGTCTGATGCGGGTGCGGGCGCAGAACATCCCCGACAGCGAACTGGATCCGGACGTGCCCAGCTGGATGCAGTCCGCGGTGCGGCTGAACCGTGAGCTCGGCGCCTTCCCGCTGACCGGCAACAACTCCGCGGACCTCGAGATCGACTACGACACCTCGATCGCGGCGATGGCCGCCGACGTGCGCTCCGCGCGCGAGAGCGTGCACGTGCTCTTCTACATCATGGGCCTCGACGAGAGCACGGAGGACTTCTTCGCAGCGCTCGGGGAGCGGGCCGATGCCGGGGTCACTGTGCGCGTCCTCTACGACCACTGGGGCGCCCTCAGCCACGGCACCCAGTACCGGGCGATGCGCCGCGCGCTCGATGCGCACGGCATCGAGCACTACCCGATGAACCCGATCCAGCCCATCCGCGACGGCGCCTTCCAGCGGCCCGACCTGCGCAACCACCGAAAGATGGTGATCGTCGACGGCGAGCTCGCGTGGATGGGCAGCCAGAACATGATCGCCGCCCACTACAACAAGCGCTCGAACATCCGCCGCGGGCTCCACTGGCAGGAGACGATGGCGCGGTTCCGCGGCCCCATCGTCTCCGAGCTGAACCTGCTGTTCGCCACCGACTGGTACTACGAGTCCGAGCAGATGCTGCCCGAGGAGACCGTGGTCAAACGGTCCCCGGACACCTCGGGCACCTACGAGTGCCAGCTGGTGCCCAGCGGCCCCGGTTTCGTCGCGGAGAACAACCTCGTGCTGTTCAACCAGCTGTTCTACTCGGCCACGCGGCGCATCGTCGCCGTCTCACCGTATTTCGTGCCCGACGAGTCGATGCTCGCGGCCCTGGTCACCGCCGCCCGGCGCGGCGTCGAGGTCGAGCTGTTCGTCTCCGAGATCGGAGACCAGTTCCTGGTCTTCCACGCCCAGCGCTCCTACTACTCGACGCTGCTGGACGCGGGGGTGAAGATCTGGCTCTACCGCGCCCCGACGATCCTGCACGCCAAGCACGTCACGATCGACGACTCGGTCAGCGTGATCGGCTCCTCCAACATGGACATGCGCTCGTTCCTGCTGCAGATGGAGTGCTCGCTGATGGTGGGCGGCACCGACTTCATGGAGAAGATGCGCGAGGTGGAGGACACCTACCGCTCCCG
>DATGUQ010000054.1:0-2121 GCA_035301145.1 Brachybacterium sp.
GAGAGGTCCACCTCGAGGATCACGGCGTCCTCGGTGAGGTCGACGGCGACGGGCAGGTCGGCGATGCGGCGGTCGATGTCGGATGCGGTCATGGGCGCTCCTTCCAGGGCGTCGCCGGCGGGCCGGGGTGCGGCGAACGGACACCGCCATTGTCCACCCGGCCCGGTGCGGCACGAGGGACCCTCGGCCCGCAGGCGCCCGTCAGCCCTGCGTGGGACCGAAGCGCGGCGCCGGCAGCGGGGGAGCGACGGCGGCGGGCTGCTCCTCCAGCAGGGCGAGCGCCTCGGTGACCCCGCGCGAGAGCTGCGGGTCCTCGCCCGCGACCCAGGCGTCCGGCGGCAGCGGCACCTCGATGTCCGGCTCCACGCCGTAGTTCTCGATCGCCCAGTCCTCGCCCTCGAACCAGCTGGCGTACTTCGGCTGGGTGACGCCGGTGCCGTCCACCAGGTCGTAGCGGCCGTCGATGCCGATCACGCCGCCCCAGGTGCGGGTGCCGATGATCGGCCCCACCTCCAGGGCCCGGGAGACGGCGTTCACGATGTCGCCGTCGGAGCCCGCCTCCTGGTTGGTCACCAGCACCACCGCGCCGCGCGGTGCGAACGCCGGGTAGGTGCCGGGGCGCTCGTGGCGGGGGTAGTCCCAGGAGAGCACCCGCCGGGCGATCCGATCGGTGACCAGCTGCGAGGTGTGGCCGCCGCTGTTGTAGCGCACGTCCACCACCAGGCCCTCCTTCGTGGAGGCCTCCCGCAGGTCGCGGTGCATCTGCGCCCAGCCGGAGGAGACCATGTCGGGGATGTGCAGGTAGCCGAGCCGGCCGCCCGAGAGCTCGTCGACCAGCTCGCGGCGCGCGGCGACCCAGGCCTGGTAGCGCAGGGCGGAGTCGTCGGCCAGCGGCGTGACCGCCGCCCGGTGCTCGGCGCCGTCGCGCAGCAGCACCAGTTCGGTGGGCTTGTCCGCGGCGCCCACGAGCGCGGCCTCGACGCCCTCGCGGTGCACCGGCCGGCCGTCCACCCGGATCACCGCATCGCCCACCTGCGCGCCCACACCGGGAGCGAGCAGCGGGGAGCGGGCGTCGGGATCGGAGGAGTCGCCGGGCAGGATCCGGGTGATCACCCAGCGCCCGTCGCGCAGCTCCAGATCGGCGCCCAGGTGGGCGGGCAGCATCGGCGGATCGGCCTGGTACACCTTTCCCTGCACGTAGGCGTGCGAGGTGCCGAGCTCGCCCTGGACCTCCCACATCATGTCCTGGAAGTCGTCGTCGGTGACCAGGCGCTCGACGACCGGATCGTACCAGGAGGTCATCGCGTGCCAGTCCATGCCGTCCATGTCCGCGCGCCAGTACTGCTGCGCCATGATCCGGTAGTTGTCCCAGAGCATGCCGCGGCGCTCCTTCACCGGGTCGACGGTCAGCCGCATCCGGGAAGTGTCGATGACGATCCTGGCCGGGTCCTCGTCCTCGACCTTGCGGGCGGCGGGGATCTGCACCCACTGCTCGCCCTGTCTGACCACGAGCGTCTCGCCGTCACCGGAGGCGGAGAGGTCGGTGACGCCCTCGGCGAGCACGGTGAGCGTGCGGTCCGCGAGCCTCCAGTGCTCGAGCGTCGGCTTCGGTGCTTCGTCCTCCACGCCGGCGCGGGCGCTGCCCAGCACCCCCTGCTGCGGGTGCCGCAGCCAGACGAAGCCCCCGCTGACGGCGGTCAGGTGCGAGTAGTAGCCCGAGACCACCGGGAACGGCACCAGGCGCGACTCCACGGAGTCGAGATCGATCCGGGTGGCGGGCGGGCGCTGCGCCTCGTCGGCGCCGGCGGCGCTGTGCGAGGTGGCCGGCTGCTCGGAGGCCGCCTGCGCGGCACCGCCCGCATGCGGCGCGGCGACCGAGCCGCCGTCCGCGTCGGTGCGGGCCGTCTCCTTGCCCCCGCCGCCGTCCTTCGCGTCCCCGGCCGCGTCGGCACCCCAGCCGTCGGGGTGCGGGCCGAAGGGGTCGGGTGTGGTGCGCTCGAGCGGCAGCAGGAACGGGCGCTCGGCGTTGACGAAGCCGAGGTCGAAGACCATGTCGTCGTACACGGTCTCGAAGGTGCGCAGGCTCAGCAGCGCCAGGTGCTTGCCGTCGGCGCTGAAGGC
>DATGUQ010000055.1:0-4073 GCA_035301145.1 Brachybacterium sp.
GTCGGCAACGTGTCCCTGAAGGTGCTGCCCACCGAGCGCCCCGACGCCTGGGAGGTCCAGGGCCGCGGCGAGCTCGCGCTGTCCATCCTGGTCGAGCAGATGCGCCGCGAGGGCTTCGAGCTCACCGTCGGCAAGCCGAAGGTCCTCACCCGCGAGATCGACGGGAAGGTCCATGAGCCCGTCGAGCGCATGACGATCGACGTGCCCGAGGAGTACCTCGGCACCGTCACCCAGCTGATGGCCTCCCGCAAGGGCCGCATGGAGACGATGAGCAACCACGGCTCCGGCTGGGTGCGCATGGAGTTCGTCGTCCCCGCCCGCGGCCTGATCGGGTTCCGCACCCGGTTCATGACCGAGACCCGCGGCAACGGCATCGCCTCCTCCTACTCCGACGGCCACGAGCCGTGGATGGGGGAGATCGAGTTCCGCTCCACCGGCTCCCTGGTCGCCGACCGCCCGGGCACGGTCACGCCCTTCGCGATGATCAACCTCCAGGAGCGCGGCTCCTTCTTCGTCGAGCCCACCTCCGAGGTGTACGCCGGCCAGATCGTGGGGGAGAACTCCCGGGGCGAGGACATGGACGTCAACATCACCAAGGAGAAGAAGCTGACGAACATGCGCGCCGCGTCCTCGGACTCGTTCGAGAACCTGGTGCCGCCGCGTCGGCTGACCCTCGAGGAGTCCCTCGAGTTCTCCGCCGAGGACGAGTGCGTCGAGGTCACGCCCGAGATCGTGCGGATCCGCAAGGTGATCCTCGATGCGACCGAGCGTCGGCGCGCGCAGTCCAGGGCGAAGTCGGGGAAGTGAGATCGTGACCTCCGCGCCGTCGCCGACGGGGTCGTCCCGCACGGTCGACACCACCTCCTTCGCGGCCCGCTCCGCGCAGGCCGCGATGGCGATCGTGCTGGCGATCATCTCGGTGCTCCTGATGCTCACCACGCACCGCATGGAGCTCGAGCTGTTCGGTGTGGACCTCCCGGTGGGTCTGGTCTTCGGTGCCGTGTTCCAGGTGGTCACCTGTGTGTTCCTGTGGGCGGCGACGGGATCGCGGTTCCCCCTGCTGGTGCTCGGCTGCCTGTGGGGGATGCTGGCCACCCCGTTCCTGGGCGAGAGCGTCGGCGGCGGGGTGCTGCTGCCGGCGGTGATCGGCGGCGTCCCGCAGGTCACCGGGTGGATCGTCCAGGGTCTGGGCCTGGTGATCCCGTTCCTGCTGGCGGCCGTGATCACCGTGGCCGGCCGTAGGCGCTCGAGGACGCGCTGACCCCGTGAGCACCGCGACCCGTCCCGACTGGGCGACCGTCCCGAACCTCGTCACCCTGGTGCGGTTCGTGATGCTGGCCCCGGTGTGCGTGCTGCTGGTGGACGGCCCCGACACCCTCGCGGTCGTGCTGCTGCTGGTCTGGGCCTCCACCGACTGGGTGGACGGGCTGCTCGCCCGGGCGTTGGGCCAGGCCAGCCGGACCGGCGCGATCATCGACCCGATCGCGGACCGCATCGGCCTGGCCGCGATCGTGCTGTCCCTCGCGCTGGCGGGCCTGCTGCCCTGGACCGCGCTGGTGCTCATCGTGGTGCTGGACGTGGCGATGGTGGTGCTCGCGACCGGAGCGGCGCTCGGCGGACGGATCTCCGTCTCCTGGCTCGGCAAGATCCGCACCTTCGTGCTGATGACCGCCGTGTTCCTGCTGGTCGCGGCCGCCGCCTGGTGGCCGGCCCTGGTCCCGGCAGCGCAGGCGCTGATCTGGCTCGGGGTGGTGCTCCACACCGTCTCCGGGATCGACTACATCATCAGGGCGCGGCGGGCCCCCGCCGCCGCACCGGCGGGGGAGGGACCTCCTTCGCCGCGATGACCAGCGCCCGCGGCACCCGCACGTGGCCGCGGCGCGTCATCACCTCCACGCTGGTCTCGTCGCTCCCGGCGATGGTGCCCAGGGCGTCGGTCATCGACTCCCCGTGCGGGGAGCGCTCCGCATCGATCGCGTAGCGCAGCACCACGCGGCGCCCCTCGGTGAGGAAGGGCGCCCAACCGGCGCGGGGCCGAGGACCGTCGTGCGTCGTCATCCTCCGAGGCTATCCCCGTGCGGATCGGGCCGGCCGTGGGCCCCGCGTGTGCGACCTGTCACCTCCTCGCCCCACCGCCCCGCCGTGCCCGGGACCGGGCGGGCGGGATGAGATGATGGAGGTCGTCTCCGACGGAAGGAAGCGCCCATGACCTACGTCATCGCCCTGCCCTGCGTCGACGTGAAGGATCGTGCCTGCGTCGACGAGTGCCCGGTGGACTGCATCTACGAGGGCAACCGGATGCTCTACATCCAGCCCGACGAATGCGTGGACTGCGGCGCCTGCGAACCCGTCTGCCCCGTCGAGGCGATCTACTACGAGGACGACACCCCGGACCAGTGGGCCGAGTACTACCGGGCCAACGTCGAGTTCTTCGACGATCTCGGGGCGCCCGGCGGCGCCGCGAAGATGGGCGTGATCGACAAGGACCACCCGATCGTCGAAGCCCTCCCGCCGCAGCCCAACCCGCTGGCCTGAGCATGGCGGCCTCCGTACCCGGCCCCGGCCCCGGCCCGACCCGCACCGGCCTCGCCGGGCGCCTTCCCGCCTTCCCCTGGGACTCCCTGCTGCCCGCGAAGCACCGGGCGGCCGCCCACCCCGACGGCATCGCGGACCTCTCCGTCGGCACCCCCGTGGACCCGACGCCCGCCTCCGTGCAGTCGGCGCTGGCCGCCGCCGCCGACAGCCCCGGCTACCCGACCACGATCGGCACCCCGGCGCTGCGCGAGGCGCTGGTCGAGTTCGTGCGGCGGCACCGCCGCGCCCCGGAGACGCTCGACGTCCAGGGCGTGGTCCCGACCGTCGGCTCCAAGGAGCTCGTCGCCCACCTCCCGTTCCAGCTGGGCCTCGGACCCGGGGACGCCGTCGCGTTCCCGCACATCGCCTACCCCACCTACGACATGGGCGCCCGCTTCGTCGGCGCCGAGCCTGTCCCGGTGGACGTCACCGCCCTCGCCGCGCACGGGGACGCCGCCCTGCCGGACCCGTCGGCCGCGCAGCGGATCCGGCTGCTGTGGCTGAACTCCCCGTCGAACCCCACCGGCGCGGTGCTCGACGCCGCACAGCTGGCGGCCGTGGTCGCCTGGGCTCGCCGGCGGGGGATCGTCGTCGCCTCCGACGAGTGCTACGCCCTGCTGCCCTGGACCGTCGACGACGTCCCCTCCGTGCTCGATGGGCGCGTGAACGGCGGCTCGCTGGAGGGGCTGCTGTGCGTGTACTCGCTGTCCAAGCAGTCGAACCTCGCCGGGTACCGGGCCGCGTTCGTCGCCGGGGACCCCTCGCTGGTGGGTGAGCTGGTGGCGGTGCGGAAGCAGGCGGGGATGATGCTGCCCGGGCCGGTCCAGGCCGCGATGACCGCCGCACTCGGCGACGACGCGGCCCCTGCCGCCCAGCGTGAGACCTACCGCGCCCGCCGCGCGCTGCTGGAGCCCGCGCTGCGCGCCGCCGGCGGCACGATCCACGGCTCCCAGGCAGGGCTGTACCTGTGGACCACCTTCGGTGAGGAGGCGATGACCAGTGTCGAACGCCTCGCCGACCACGGCATCCTGGTGGCCCCCGGGATGTTCTATGGTGAAGGTGGTGGAGATTTCGTACGGGTCGCGCTCACCGCGACCGACGAACGGATCGCTTCCGCCGCCCGGCGCCTCGAGCGCCTCTAGACATCTCGGCGCCCCTCGGCGCCGCCCCGATCCGACCACGCACAACGGAGAGCCCATGGATCACGCCACGACGTCCGCTCACCTCAGCCTGGGGGAGAAGTCCCTCGACCTCCCCACCGTCCCTGCCGTGGAGGGCAACTCCGGCATCGCGATCGGTCCGCTGCGCACGGAGACCGGTCACGTCACCTACGACCCCGGCTTCATGAACACCGCGAACGCGAAGTCGTCGATCACCTACATCGACGGCGACGAGGGCATCCTGCGCTACCGCGGCTACCCGATCGAGCAGCTCGCCGAGAAGTCCAGCTACCTCGAGGTCGCCTACCTGCTGATCAACGGCGAGCTGCCCACCAAGGG
>DATGUQ010000056.1:0-13688 GCA_035301145.1 Brachybacterium sp.
CAGCGCACCGCGATCGGGATGGTGTTCCAGAGCTTCAACCTCTTCGCCCACATGACGGCGCTCGCGAACGTCGCCGAGGCGCCCCGGCGAGCGCTCGGCGTGCCGCGGCGCGAGGCCGAGGCCCGGGCCCGGGAGCTGCTGACCCTGGTGGGCCTGTCCGACAAGGAGCAGGTCTATCCGCGTCAGCTCTCCGGCGGCCAGCAGCAGCGGGTCGCGATCGCCCGGGCCCTCGCCCTGGACCCGAAGGTGCTGCTGTTCGACGAACCCACCAGCGCCCTGGACCCGGAGCTGGTCGAGGAGGTGCTGGCGGTGATCCGCTCCCTCGCCCGCGCCGGCACCACGCTCGTGATCGTCACCCACGAGATCCCCTTCGCCCGCGACGTCGCCGACACCGTGGTCTTCATGGACCGCGGCCGGATCGTCGAGCAGGGCCCGCCCGGGGAGGTCCTGGACCATCCCCGCCACGAGCGCACCCGCTCCTTCCTGCACCGGGTGCGCACCGGGGAGGAGACACCGCGCTCCGTCCCCGACACCCCCGACGACCTGCCCCGCCCACTGCCCGAGGACCATTCATGACCCCGCTCCGCACTCCTGCCCGACCTCCGTCGGCCTCCCGCCCGCTGTCCCGCCGCAGTCTCGCCGCCTCCGGGCTGCTGCTGCCCGCCGCTGTGCTCGCCGCCTGCTCCGACCCCGCGCCCGCCGCCTCCGGCGACACCGGTTCCGAGGCGTCCGACGGCGGCGGCGACAGCGGTCCCGGGATCGACACCTCCGGCACGCAGGAGCTCATCCGCGGCACGGCCGACGAGTCGATCGCCGCTCTGCTGCCGCCCGAGATCGCCGAGTCCGGCGTGCTGCGGGTGGGCATCAACGGCACCAGCTCCGCGCCGTTGTCGTTCCTGGCCGATGACAACCAGACCTACATCGGCTCCGAGATCGACATCGCCCGGATCGTCGCCGACACCTTCGGCCTCGAGTTCGAGCTGAAGCTGACCACCTGGGAGAACTGGCCGCTGAAGCTCGAAGCCGGGGAGTTCGACGTGGTCCACGCCAACATCGGCGTCAACGCCGAGCGGCTGGAGAAGTTCGACTTCGCCTCCTACCGGGCGGCGTACATGTCCTTCCTGGTGAAGAAGGGAGCGGACTTCTGGCTGGAGGATGCCGACTCGCTCAGCGGGAGGATCATCGCCGTCAGCCCCGCCACCAACCAGGAGCGGATCCTCACCGACTGGAACGCCGAGCTGGAGGCGGCGGGCAAGGAGCCCGCGACGTTGAAGAACTACTCGACCACCGCCGACACGCTGTTGGCGCTCGGCTCCGGGAGGGTGGACGGCTACCTCTCCCCCTATGCGTCGCTGAGCTTCATCGCCGCCCGTCGGGACGACTTCGAGCTGCAGGGCAGGATCAACGCCGGGTGGCCGGACGAGACCCTGGTCGCGGCGACCTTCGCCCGCGGCAGCGGCCTGGCCGAGCCGTATGCGGCGGCGCTGAACACCACCATGGCCGACGGCAGCTACGACCGGGTGCTGCAGCGGTGGCAGATCACCGACGAAGCCCTCCCCTCCTCCCGCGCCCACACGAAGGAGCAGCCATGAGCGTCACGGCCGAGCACCCCCTCCCGTCGGCGGATCGCCGAAGCGGCGCGCCCGCCGCGCCACTGCCGGTCCTCGCCGTGGACCTGGTCACCGACCCCGCGCTCGCGAAGGGGATCGCCCCGCTGGCCCGCGGCCTCGAGGAGGCCGGGATCGGTGCGCTCACCTTCAGCGACGGCGGACTGCACCCGATCCACGTCGCCGCGCACCTGGCCCCGCTCACCCGCGCGATCGGCCTGCTGCCGCGCACCGATGCGATCTACGTGGAACCGTTCCACCTGGCCACGCAGCTGATGAGCCTCGACCATCTCAGCCACGGCCGCGCCGGCTGGCTGCTGCAGGCCGAGACCGATCCGGGAGTGCCCGCCGCCGTGGGCCGCAGCGTGCTGGGCCTCGAGGCCACGGCGCGGGAGGCGGCCGACGTGCTCGAGGCGGTGCGCCGGGTGTGGGACTCCTGGGCGCCGGATGCCGTCGTGCGGGACACGGAGCGCGGCGTGTACGTCGACGCCTCGCGGCTGCAGTACGCCGACGTCGAGGCCGAGAGCTTCACGCTGCGCGGCCCGGCGATCACGCCCCGCTCCCCGCAGGGTCTGCTGCCCGTGCTCGTGGCGGACACAGACCGCGCGGCGGTCGGCGAGCAGGTCGCCGACGGGTCGGCCGACGGGCGGGTGCTGGACCTGGACGTCTCCGGCGGTGCGCGCCCGAAGCAGCTCGCCGCCCGGATCGAGGCCGCACGGGCCGAGGCGCCGACGGGCGGGGCCGGCACGGTCCGGCTAGTGCGCCTGGTGGGACTCGACCTCGACGCCGATCCCCTCGGCACGATCGCCCAGCTCTCGGCCGCGCTGCGTGCCCGGGACCTGGTCGCCCCCACCCCGACCCCGCGACGGGTGCTCCGGACCCGGCTGGGCCTGCCCGACGCTCCGTTCCGTCCCGATCCCGCACGGCGCGGAGACCGTGCCCGTCTGTCCCTCCAGGAGTCCGCATGACCACCGCCTCCCCCGAGTCCTCCCTGCTGACCGATGCTCCGCTGTCCGCGGAGGCGGCGGCGCTCGCGACCGGTCCGGCCGCGCACCCGCTCCACCCCGCGCACACCCCCACCGGGCAGCTCTCCTTCGGCGTGTTCTTCCAGGGCGTGAACTCCTCGACCATCTGGCGCCTGCCGGAGAGCGGCGACCAGGTGGCGTGGGAGTCCTTCGAGGCGCTCGCCCGCACCGCCGAGCGCGGGAGGTTCGCGGCCTTCTTCCTCGGGGAGGGGCTGCGGCTGCGGGAGCATCGCGGGGTCCCCTTCGAGCTGGACGTGGCTGGCCGGCCCGATGCGCAGACGCTGCTGGCGGCGCTGGCCGGGGTCACGGACCGGATCGGCCTGGTCGCGACCCAGAACACCACCTACAACGACCCTGTCGACCTCGCCCGACGCCTGCAGACCCTCGATCTGCTCTCCGGCGGCCGTGCCGGCTGGAACATCGTCACCACCGACAACGCCTGGACCGGCGAGAACTTCCGCCGCGGCGGCTACCTCGACCACGCCGACCGGTACACGCACGCCGAGGCGTTCGTGGACGTCGCCGCGCAGTACTGGCGGGGCGAGAGGATCTCCCACGACGGCACCCACTACTTGGTGCGCGCCCAGGGGGACCTGCCGCGCTCGGCGCAGGGACGCCCGGTGCTGTTCCAGGCCGGGGCGTCCCCGGCAGGGCAGGACTTCGCCGCCCGCACGGCGGACGTGGTGTTCTCCCCGCACGGCACGCTCGAGGCCGCGGCCGAGTTCCGTCGCTCGATCGTGGAGCGCACCGTGGCCGCGGGCCGCGCTCCCGGCAGCGTGAAGATCCTGCCCGGGGCGGAGATCATCCTCGCCGCCACCGCCGCGGAGGCCGAGGAGAAGGTGCGCTGGGTGCGGGATCTGCAGGTGGGCCCGGAGCAGGCGATCGCGCTGCTGGAGCAATACTGGGGCCGGGACCTCTCCGCCTTCGACCCCGACGGTCCGCTGCCGGACGTGCCGCCGGAGGTGGTGGAGTCGGGCGTGACTCGCGGGGCCGGCTTCCAGTTCGCCAAGGCGGAGGAGCTCACCCGGGCCTGGCGCGAGGAGGCCGCGGAGAAGGGCCAGTCCATCCTCGAGTTCGCCCGGGCGAAGGCCGGTGCCCGCCGCGGCACCTTCACCGGCAGCTACGACCAGGTCGCCGATCGCCTCGTGGAGTTCGCCCGGCTCGGCGCGATCGACGGTCTGAACATCACGCCGTGGCTGATCCCCTCCGGGCTGGACGACATCGTCGATGAGCTGATCCCCCGCCTGCAGGAGCGCGGCGTCTATCCGGCTGAGTACGCGGGCTCGACCCTGCGGGAGAACCTGGGGCTCCCGGCGCTCTGACCGGACCCCGGCCAACCGACGCAGAGTTGGCCGATCACGGCACCGCATCGACCAACTCTGCTGCGCCTGACTGATGACAGCGGCCACGGGACGGCGGAGGATTGCCCCATGGACACCACCAACACCCCAGACACCGCGAACAGCCGTACTGCCCGCGTCGGCGTCTTCCCTGCCTTCCAGGCCCGCGACGCCCGAGCCGAGATCCGCTTCCTGTGCGACGTCCTCGGCTTCGTCGAGACCCTGGTGGTCCCGGGTGACGGCAACACGGTCGCCCACGCCCAGCTGGACTGGCCCGGCGGCGGCGCCGTCATGCTCGGCACCCACAAGCCCGACGGGGAGTACCAGCGGGAGCCCGGCTCCCTCGGCGCGTACCTGGTGATCGACGACGCCGGGCTCGATGCGCTGGTGTCGCGGGCCGAGAGCGCAGGCGCCCGGATCGTGCAGCCGCTGCGCTCCCCCGAGCACGGCGGCCGCGACGTCACGATCGCCTCCCCGGAGGGGAACCTGTGGAGCATCGGCACGTATCCGGGTGAACCGCCGGCCTCGACGTCCTGACCCGGCCGTGGCCCGCAGGGTCTCGAGCCGCTGCGTTCAGGGCCCCCGAGCTCCGGTGCCCGTGCCGTTCACGAGCAGAGCCGAGCCGATGCCGGCGCCAGCACCGCATCTGGCGCCGCAGCTGGTGCATGAGCCGATGCCTCTACCCATACCCAATCGCGTGTCCGAGCGCGAGCCCGAGGTGGAGCCCGAGCCCGAGGTGGAGCCCGAGGCCGAGGCCGAGGCCAAGACCGCACCCGCCCCATGCCCGTGCCCGTGCCCGTGCCCGTGCCGGTGTCCATCCCCGAGCGTTAGCGGACTTGCGGATCCGCAAGTCCGCTAACGCCGCGACAACCGACACGTGCCCTTCCGACCACACTCGCCCTTTCAACCACGCACGCCCTCCCGAGCGCGCGCCCTCCCGACCACACGCTCCCTCCCGAGCACGCGCACCCTCCCTGCGCACCCACGTGAGCCCGGCATCGGCATCCGGGCGAAGCGGTGTGCCTGAACCCATAAGCCAGGCTTGCCACCTGCGCCTACCATGGAGCCATGGATCCTCGCAGGCTGCTCATCTTCCGCACCGTGGTGCGCAACGGCTCGATCGGCGCCGGTGCCCGTGAACTGGGCTGGACGCAACCCGCGGTGTCCCAGCACCTCGCCGCGCTCGAGAAGGAGGTGGGCACACAGCTGCTGCTGCGCTCCTCCTCCGGCATCACGCCCACCGAGGCCGGCAGCCGCCTCGCCGCGCACGCCGAGGCGATCGCGGCCCAGCTGCACGCCGCCGAGGAGGAGCTCGCCGACATCACCGCCCTGCGCCGCGGCACCGTGAAGTTCGGGACGTTCCCGTCGGCCGCCGCGATGGTGCTGCCGCCGGTGCTGCGCCGCCTGTCCGAGACCGCACCCGAGCTGGACGTCACCTTCTCCGAGCTCGAGCCGCCGGACGCCGTCGACGGCCTGCGCGAGGGCGATCTGGATCTCGCGCTGGTGTTCCGCTACCCCGGCAGCGACATCGGCGACGAGGGCACGCTCGAGTGGACGCCGCTGATGGAGGACCGTGTGATGGCGGTGCTGCCCCGCGACCATCCGCGCGCCGAGGACCCGGAGCTCACCCTGGGCGACCTCGCGAAGGAGGACTGGATCGCCGGCTGCGAGCGATGCCGCGCGAACCTGATCACCAGTGCGCGCCGGGCCGGCTTCTCCCCGACGGTGCGCCACTCGACCGACGACACGATCGTGGTCCAGCAGTTGATCATGCACGGCGGCGGGGTGGCACTGATGCCGGAGACCGCTCTGGACGCGGCACCCTCCGCCGACGTCGTGGTGCGCGCGATCCCGGACCTGGACAACCGGATGATCGGTCTGCTGAACCGGCGCGGCGCGCTCGCGATCCCGGCTGTCGGCGCGCTGCGGGATGCGCTGGTGGCCGAGACCACCGAGCGTCTGGCAACGGCGGTGATGATCTGAGCATGCACGACCCGAGCACTCGGAGCCCGCGCATCCCCGCCCGGGCCTGGCTGCGCCCCACCCTGCTGCTGGTGGGCGGGCTGCTTCTGTCCGGGGTGCTGGTCCTGGCCGATCAGCGGATCGGGGCCGTGGCGCTGGTCCTGTTCTCCGTGTTCATGGCGTACTGGACCAGCCCGCTGCGCGCCGGGGACCACACGCCGCTGGCCACCGCGCAGGCGCAGCGCACGGTGGGCACCGCGATCGTGCTGTGGGCGCCCGGCGATCCGCTGTCCTCGCGGCTCCAGGTCGCCTTCCGCTCCCCGCGCGAGGACGTGGTGTGGGTGAACGTGCACCGCGACGCGCAGGCGCAGCAGCTGCTGGACCAGCACGGCGGCACCGAGGCGCTGCCCCTGGTGCTGGTCGGTGAGACCGCCCGGGCCCGCGCCACTGCGGGTGAGCTGATGGACCTGCAGGAGGCGGAGCGCCGCGCGAGCTGACCCGTCGTGCCGGCTCAGGCGTCGGGCAGCTCGCCGATCACCACGGTCCACTCACGGGCGACACGGTCGACGATCACGCGCTCGCGCTTGAACGGGTCGCCGTCGAGCGCCGCGAGCGCGTCCTCCGCGGAGTCGGCGACGACGATCAGCAGCGCGCCCGGACCGTCGCCCAGCGGACCGGAGAGCAGCAGAGTCCCCTCCCGGTGCAGCTCCGCGAGGTGCTCGCGATGCTCGGGACGGTAGATCGCCACCCGATCCGCATCTTCGGTGTAGGTGTACTGGACGGCGTAGGTGGCCACGGTCTCTCCTGGGGGCGGGGCCGACGCTCTGGCGTCGGGGGATGCTGACCGGTCCATCGTGCCCCAGGGGCGTGGCGTCCCGTCGGCCGGTCCGGGATCGGCCGCAGTCCCGTGCCCGCCACCGTCCCCGGCCCACCCGCAGTCCCGGGCCCGCCCGCCGTGCCGGGACCCGCGACCGCAGCCTCAGCCGCGCAGCGGCAGCCAGTCCAGCACGTCCTGGATGCCCTCGTCCCAGAAGTCCCAGGTGTGTGCGCCGGGGCGCAGGCGAGAGGTGACCTCCACGCCGTGCTGGGCGGCCGTGTCGAGGAAGTCCTGGTTCATGCCCAGCAGCTCGTCCTCGGTGCCGCAGTCCAGGAACAGCGCCGGCAGCGCCGCCGGGTCCGATCCGGCCAGCAGCCCCCGCAGGTCGTCGACGGTGCCGGCAGTGCCGCGCCCGGCCCAGACCCGCGGCAGCAGGTGGCCGGTGCCGATCTCCTCGCGCAGCTGCGTCACGTCCAACGCCCCCGAGAGGCTCGCCGCGGCGGCGAAGCGCTCCGGATGGTTCAACGCCAGCTTGAACGCCCCGAACCCGCCCATCGACAGACCGGCCACGAAGGTGTCCTCCCGCGCCGTGGAGACGCGGAAGGTGCGGGCGATCAGCTGCGGCAGCTCCTGTGCGACGAACGTCCAGTACTGCTCCCCCACCGCCTCGTCGGCGTAGAAGGAGCGGCGCACCTCGGGCATCACCACGGCGATGCCCTTCTCGGTGGCGTAGCGCTCGATCGAGGTGCGGCGCTCCCAGATGGTGCAGTCGTCGCTCAGGCCGTGCAGCAGGTAGAGCACGGGCACACCGCGGTCCTCCCGTGCCGCGGAGGAGCCCCCGTCGGCCCCTGCCATGCCGATCCCGGCGGCGGCCTGCGGCATCAGCACCACCATCGAGGTGCCCATGCCGAGGGACTCGGCGAAGAAGTCGGTGCGCATGCGGATCATGTCTCTCCTCATCGAGCTGGCGGGCCCGTGCGGTGCACGGGGTGGAGCCGGTCGAGCGCGGTGGTGCCCGTCGGCGACGGCGGCCGGCTGCGGCCAGCGGCCGACCCCAGCATCCCACCCCGCCCGGCTGGCGGCACCGACCCGCCCGGCCGGGGGCACCCGCCCGGCCGGCGGCACCGACGATTTCCGCATCCGGGACTCATGTCGGCCCACGCATGAGTCGTGGACGGGCAATTCCTCGCGGCCGGCCCGTGCCCGTCGGCGTGCCGGTGCATACGATGGCGCCATGACCGAGACCGCCGCCGCTCCCGCTTCGCCCGCAGCCCCTGCCTGGATCCGCGATGCGATCTGCTGGCAGGTCTATCCGCTGGGCTTCTGCGGGGCGCCCCGCGTGCGGGAGGATCTCGTCGGCGAGGGCTACGGCGGGGCCGAGGGGGAGAACGTGGTGCACCGTCTGCCGCGGCTGCTGGGCTGGCTCGACCACCTGGTGGGCCTCGGCGCGAACGTGCTGCTGCTGAACCCGGTGTTCGACTCCGTCTCCCACGGCTACGACACCCTCGAGCACCGGCGCCTGGATCCGCGGCTCGGCGACGACCGAGACATCGACGCGCTGATCACCGCCTGCCACGAGCGCGGGATCCGGGTGGTGCTCGACGGGGTGTTCAACCACGTCTCGGATCGCCACCCGGTGGCGCGCCGCGCCGTCGCCGCCGGCCCCGGCACCGCCGACGGCGACCGGATCCGCTGGGCCGGCACCAGCCCCTACGGCTTCGAGGGCAATGCGGACCTCGTCGAGATCGATCTGACCGACTCCGTCATCCAGGACCGGGTCGTGGAGATCATGGACCGCTGGCTGGCGCGCGGGGCCGACGGCTGGCGGCTGGACGCGATGTACTCCGCAGGGGCCGACGCCTGGGCGCCGATCCTGCAGCGGGTGCGGGCCGCGCATCCCGACGCCTGGATCCTCGGCGAGGTGATCCACGGCGACTATCCCGCCTTCGCGGACGCCTCGGGCGCGGACTCGCTCACCCAGTACGAGCTGTGGAAGGCGATCTGGTCCTCCCTCAGCGACCACAACCTCTTCGAGCTCGCCCACGCGCTGTGCCGCCACCAGGGCTTCCTCGACGCGGCCGGCGGGGCGCACCCGCTGACCTTCGTGGGCAACCACGACACCACGCGCATCGCCTCCCAGCTGCCCGACGGCCGGGATCTCGCCGCCGCATACGCGCTGCTCGCGCTGCTGCCCGGCATCCCCACGATCTACGCCGGGGACGAGTTCGGCGCGACCGGCGTCAAGGAGGAGCGGGCCGGCGGCGACGATGCCGTCCGCCCCTGGTTCCCCGGCAGCCCGGACGAGGTGGTCGCCGCAGCCGCCTCTGCGGACCGCACCCCGGGCGGCCCCCACCACCTCACCCTGCTCAAGCCCGAAGCGGCCGAGCGGATCCTCGAGGTGCACCGTCGCCTGTTCTCCCTGCGCCGCCGGGAGGCATGGCTGGCCACCGCCTCGGTGCGCGTGGACGAGGGGACGCTGGAGAACACGTGGGCGCAGATCGTGCTCACCCCGCGCGCGGCGGCCGACGGGGGCGGTGCCGACGGTCCCGGTGCCACCGGGGACGCACCGGCTCCGCTCACCCTGGTGCTGAACCTCGGCGACGCGCCCCGACCGGCCCCCGGCGAGGTGCTCGAGGCGGTCAGCGGCGCGGACATGCTCGACGGCATCGGCCCCGCCGCGCCGGGCCAGGTACCCGCGCACGGCATCGCCGTGGTGCGCTGAGCGCGGTCCTGCTCGCAAGTCCCGCCCCTCCCTATGGCAAATCATCCACCCCATCGCCAGACCTGCGGAGGCCCCTGGCCTGCATTTATGTATGCTTGGACGCAAATACGGGCCGCTCGGCGTACAATTCTCCCATGAACGGTGCGCCAGGGCTTCGTGTCCCCAGCTTCCCCTTCGACTCGCCGCTGGCATCCAAGGCGGTCGCGCTCGAACGCCTGCGCGGCGACCTCCCTCGCACCATCGAGCACCTCCCCGTGCTCTCGGAACTCGCGGATCTGTACAGGCTGATGTCGAGCATCGTGTCGGCTCGCATCGAGGGCAACCACACCACGATCGTCGACGCGATCGAGGGTGCCCGTCAGCGCGAGGCTCAGCCGCGGCTCCCGCTCGACGACGCGGTCCAGGAGATCCTCCGGCTCGAGGACGCCGCAGAGTTCCTCGACCGCACGGTTCAGCCGGGATCCCCCTGACGCACGCTCTCGTCCGAGAACTCCATCGCCTTGCCACGCATGACCTCGTCCGCGAGGGTGATGCCTCCCCCGGCGAATACAGGACTCGAGAAGTGGAGATCAGCGGCTCTGCACACATCCCTCCTCTCGCATCGACCGTCCACTCGCTCATGTCGGATCTGCTCGACTTCGCGAATACGCCCGCTGAGCCCCACATGCAGCTGATCCGCATGGCGATCGCCCACCACAGATTCGTGTGGGTCCATCCGTTCACCAACGGCAACGGCCGCGTCGCCCGACTGTTCTCCTACGCGATGATCCGCACCGGTGGCTTCGCGCCCGATGTGGAGTACCAGACGGTCAATCCCACGACGGTCTTCGGGGCTGATTGACAGCAGTACTACGATCGGCTGTCCGCGGCCGACTCCCTGTCGGATGGAGTCCTCATCGAATGGGCCGACTTCGTGCTCGAGGGTCTGCTTCGCGACCTCGAGGCGCTGCACCGGATCGCCGAGAGGGACACCCTGAGACGTCTGGTGGACTCGTCGATAGACAGAGCCCAGCGCGCCGCCCAGCTCACCGGCGTCGAGGCCGCCGCACTGTCGGCGGTCTCCAGCGGCAGACCCTTCCGGTCCCGGGATCTGACTGATGCGCTCGGCACGGATGCCTCTGCCCGTTCGCGAGTCATCGGTGCTCTGCTCGAACGAGACCTGATCGCCCGCCTTCATCCTGGGGGCAGGATCTATCGCTTACGGCTCACACCCAATGCACTCACGCCCTTCGTCTTCGCCGAGCTGGATTCCATGGGATCGCTGCCGACGATCATCCGCGACGACGCACCGCTTCAGCGGCCGCACACCGACCGGGCGTAGGCTCGGGCCATGAGCACCGTGATCAAGCCCGCCACCTCCGTCAGCACCGCTCCTGTCGTCGCCCTCGGGCTGGTCGGCGGCTGGTTGACCGCCCGCGAGACGGGCATCCGTCCCCTCGGCGGCGTGGTGCTCGCCGCCGCCGGACTGTACGCGGGCCGCACCTGGCTGGCCCGTCGCGGTCCCGCCACCACCGCCGTGCTCGGCGCGACCTACGTGGTCGGCTTCGGCCTCTCCCACCCGCTGGCGAAGAAGATCGGCGCGTGGCCGGCGGTGCTCACCGTGACCGGCGTGGCCGCCGGTGCCGCCGCGGCGCTCTCCGACGCCGCCTACGGCGAATGGGTCCCCGCCGACGACGAGGCCTGACGGGCTCTCGCGCGCGGCTCGAGCGGCCCGGAATGCGCTTATCGGCTACCGATGAGCGGATTAGTTGACTAGGCTAAGCCATCGGTCCCGACCGTCGGGGCCGCCCTACCCCTGAGGTTCTCTCTCCCCATGCTCGGCACCATGCGCCGCCTCTGGTCGACTGTTCGCCCGATCCGTTTCCGCCTCTACCTGGGCCTGCTCAGCGCGATGACCGCGTCGATCGTGGCCCTGATGATCCCGCAGGTCCTCGAGTTCATCGTCAACCGCCTCGCCACGGACGCCACCGCCGCCACCATCTGGACCGGCGGCGCGATCGTGCTGGGCCTCGGCGTCGTCGAGGCCTCCCTGATCTGGTTGCGCCGCACCTTCGCCGTCGCCCCCTCGACCACCGTCGAGAAGCAGATCCGCGTGAGCTTCTACAAGAAGGTCCAGCACATGCCGGTGACCTTCCACGACGGCTGGGGCTCCGGCCAGCTGCTCTCGCGCATGATGAGCGACATCAACCAGATCCGCCGCTGGATCGCCTTCGGCATGATCATGGCGGTGACGAACGTGGTCACCGTCTCCGTGGGCCTGGTGCTGCTGGTCCGCTCCTCGGCGATCCTGGCGCTGATCTTCTTCCTCGCCGCGGTGCCGGTGGTGATCATCGCCTACCGCTTCCACCGCGGCTTCTCCGTGCTCTCGCGCCTCTCGCAGGATCAGAACGGCGACCTGGCCACCACCATCGAGCAGTCGGTGCAGGGAATCCGCGTGCTGAAGGCGTTCGGGCGCGGACCGTCGGCCCTGGAGGGGTTCACCGAGCAGGCCGAGGAGCTGCGCCGCACCGAGGTGCGCAAGGCGACCGCGATCGCCCGCTTCGACATGTTCATGTTCATGCTGCCGGAGCTCGCGCTCGGCATCGCGCTGCTGGTGGGCCTGCACCTGACCGCGGACGGCACGATCAGCACCGGGCAGCTCGCCTCCTACTTCGCCACCGCCACGCTGGTGGTGGGGCCGGTGCGGATGCTCGGCATGCTGCTGGGTCAGGCCGTCAACGCCACCACCGCCCTGGACCGCCACTACGAGGTGATGGACTCCGAGAACACGATCACCACCTCGGAGTCGTCGACGCACGTCGACCCGTCGGCCGCGACCGGCGCGGTGCGGCTCGACGACGTGCACTTCCGCTACGAGGACGCCCCCGCGCACGTCCCGGACGTGATCGACGGGGCGAGCCTCGAGATCCGGCCCGGTGAGACGATGGCGCTGGTGGGCGTGACCGGCAGCGGCAAGTCCACCCTGCTGCAGCTGGTGCCGCGGCTGTACGACGTCACCTCCGGCGCGATCACCATCGACGGGATCGACGTGCGCGACATGGACCTCACCGACCTGCGCACCCTCACCGCGGTCGCCTTCGAGGACGCGACCCTGTTCTCCGACTCGGTGCGCGAGAACGTGCTGCTGGGCGCGGACCGCTCGCTGAGCGAGGAGGCGGCCGAGGAGCTGCTGCACCTCGCACTGCGCACCGCCGACGCCACCTACGCCTACGACCTGCCCGACGGCGTCGACACCCGCATCGGCGAGGAGGGCATGAGCCTGTCCGGCGGGCAGCGCCAGCGCCTGGCCCTGGCCCGCGCGATCGCCGCCAGGCCCGCCGTGCTGCTGCTGGACGATCCGCTCTCCGCCCTGGACACCAAGACCGAGGAGATCGTCACCGAGCGGCTGCGGGAGGTGCTCGAGGGCACGACCACGCTGATCGTCGCCCACCGCACCTCGACCGTGGCGCTCGCGGACCGGGTAGCGCTGCTGGACGGCGGGCGGGTGGTCGCCGTCGGCACCCACACCGAGCTGATGGCGAGCTCGGCCCGCTACCGCTGGGTGATCGCCCACCAGGAGGAGGAGCGGCGCCGCGATCAGGACATCGAGACGCTCACCGGGGAGCTCGAGCTCCGTGCGATCCAGGAGGAGGGCCGATGACCACCACCCAGCCCGACCAGGACGATCCGGAGCAGCAGACCTACACCGCCGAGGACAACCGGCTGTCCCGGCAGCGCTCCTTCGCGCTGCTGGGCGAGCTGATCTCCCCGGTCAAGGGGCAGTTCGTGGTGATGGCGATCATGGTCGTCATCGCGCAGCTGGCCGTCGTGGCCGGTCCCGCGATCATCGCCTGGGGCATCGACCACGGCCTGCCCTCCCTCCTGGACGGTGATTCCGGCCCCGCGTTCCAGGCCGCCGCGCTCGCGGTCGCCGCGGCGGTCGTCGGCGGAGTGCTGACGTACGGGTACGTGCGCCAGTCGGTCGTGGTGGGCCAGCGGATGCTGCTGGCGCTGCGGCGGAAGGTCTTCCGCTCCACCCAGCAGCAGGACCTCGAGTTCCACGAGTCCTACACCTCCGGCCGGATCGTCTCCCGGCAGACCTCCGACATGGAGGCGCTGCGCGAGCTGCTCGACTCGGGCGTGAACGTCATGGTGGGCGCCTCGCTGTCGATGGTGTTCACGATCGTGCTGATCGTGACCATGGACCCGGTGACCGGCCTGGTCATGCTGCTGATG
>DATGUQ010000057.1:0-3158 GCA_035301145.1 Brachybacterium sp.
CTCGGCCGCGGCGAGGGCGGCCTCGAGCCCGGCGGGCCCCGCTCCGACGACGGCGACCTTGCGGGCGCGGCGCTCGATCACGGGCTTCAGCACGAGCTCCGTCTCGTGCCCGGCCCGGGGGTTGACCAGGCAGCTGGCGCGCTCGCCGTCGAACACCTCGTCCAGGCAGGCCTGGTTGCAGGAGATGCAGGCGACGATCTGGGCGGCGCGGTCCTCGGCGAGCTTGCGCGGCAGGTGCGGATCCGCCAGCAGCGGGCGGGCCATGGAGACGAGGTCCGCCTGACCGGCGGCGAGCACCTCCTCGGCGACCGCCGGGTCGTGGATCCGGTTCGAGGCGATCACGGGCACGTCGACCAGTTCGCGCAGGGCGGCCGTGTTCTCGGCGAAGGCGGCGCGCGGCACGGAGGTCACGATGGTGGGGACTCGCGCCTCGTGCCAGCCGATGCCGGAGGAGAGCACGTCCACGCCACACTCGGTGAGGCCGCGGGCGAGGTCCGCGGTCTCCTGCCAGGTCTGGCCGCCCGGGACCAGGTCCAGCAGGGAGATGCGGTAGCTGAGCAGGGCGTCCTCGCCGATCGCCTCACGCACTGCGGCCGCCACGGCCAGCGGCAGCGCCCGACGGCCCTCGGCGCCGCGCCCCCAGCGGTCCCGGCGCCGGTTGGTGGCCGGGGCGAGGAACTGGTTGAGCAGGTAGCCCTCGGAGCCCATGATCTCCACGCCGTCGTAGCCGACCCCGATCGCGCGATGGGCCGCCTCGGCGAAGTGCTCGACGGTGCGGCGCACACCGCGCCGGGTCATCCGCCGCGCCCGGAACGGGGATAGCGGCGACCTCCCGGCGGCGGAGGACGCGGCCAGGGGATGGAAGGCATAGCGGCCCGCGTGCAGCAGCTGGAGGATGATGCGCCCGTCGGCCTCGTGCACCTCACGGGTGACCACCCGGTGGCCGCGCAGGGTGCGGGCATCGGCCTGGCCGCCGCCCGGGGTGAGACGCCCGGTGCGGTCGGGGGAGTAGCCGCCGGTGACGATCAGCCCTGCGCCGCCGCGGGCGCGCTCGCCGAGATAGGCGGCAAGCTTCTTCGCGTCGGCCGGCCGGTCCTCGAGCCCCACGTGCATCGAGCCCATCACGATCCGGTTGGGCACCTCGAAGGGGCCGAGGTCGAGCGGGGAGAGCAGGGAGCGGAACCGCGTCGCTGCGGCGGTGGGACGGGGCGGAGCCATGAGGGAGATTGTGCCAGCCCGCCCTCGGATGCGACGCGCCGCGCCTGCGTACCCTGGTCAGGATCGGTCCGACACTGCTGGGAGGAGCTCCTGATGACGACACGCCTGCTGATCATCGTCGATGTCCAGAACGACTTCTGCGAGGGCGGTGCGCTCGGCGTCGACGGCGGCGGTGCGGTCGCGGAGCGGATCGCCGCCTTCGTGCGCGAGCACGGCGCGGGCTACGACCGGATCCTCGCCAGCCAGGACTGGCACCGCGGCGACACCGACAACGGCGGGCACTTCGCGGTGCCTCCGGCCTCGCCGGACTTCACGGACACGTGGCCGGTGCACTGCGTCGCGGGGACCGACGGGGCGGCGCTGCACGAGGCGGTCGCTGCCGTCCAGGAGCGGGTCGAGATCGTGCACAAGGGGTACGGCGTCCCGTCGTACAGCGTGCTCGAGGGGACCGTGGTCGACACGGGCGAGCCGGTGCAGCAGCTGCTCGAGGGCGGCGACTGGGCGCGGATCGACGTGGTGGGCCTCGCCTACGACTTCTGCGTGCGCGCGACCGCGCTCGGGGCGCGCGAGGTCGGGGCGCCGGTGCGGGTGCTGCGGGAGATGACCGCCGCGGTGCATCCGGAGGGAGTCGCGGCTCTCGAGGAGGAGTTGGCCGCGGCGGGTGTCGAGGTGGTCAGAACGGCGGATCGCCCAGGTCCGGGGGTGGGCTCCCGGGAGGGATGACCCGCTTGCCCGTGGTGTCGGCGAGGGCGGCACGCCGCTGGTGCTCCTCCCAGGCGTGCTCGAGAAGGCGCGCGGTGCGAGGGGTGAGCAGGTCCGTGGACTCCTGCGTGGTGGTGCGCAGGTCGTCGCCGAGCGTCCAGCGCGTGGTCAGTGGCGCGCGCGGGTCCTCGCCCTCGCCCGGATCACGGGTGGGGTCGAGCAGTCCGGCGGTCTTCATCTGGTGGTGCTGCCAGCACAATCGGTGCAGGTTCGCGAGGGAGGTGGGGCCGCCGCGTGCGGGATGCTCGTGGTCGTACTCGAGGATGTGATCGTCCTCGGAAGCGGTCGCGGTGGGGCGGGCGCAGCCGGGCGCGGCGCAGACGGGGTGGCGCAACCGCAGCTGCAGTCGCATCGCGGCGCTGGGCCGGTAGGTCTCGGGTGTCACCGGGAGGTACGTGCCGCGGGCCTCGTCGGTGAGGATCCGGGTCCAGGTGCTCTGACCGGCGGCGAGCTCACGGGCCAGCTCGGCGGGGATCGGGGTGGTGCCCTCGAGCATCGCCGGGGCGTCGTCCCTGCCCAGCATCGTCATGACGGGCACGGTGACCAGGAGCTTGTACGCGCTGGTGGTCTCCTGCACCGGATCGGTGTCGAGCACGGTGTGGGTGAGGATCGCGTAGCGCAGGGTGCGCAGGGAATGCGGCCGGCCCCGCTCTGCGAGGTCCTCGTCGAGGTCGAAGGGGAGCGGCCCCCCGGCACCCTCGGCGAGGGCGGCGCGCTGGGCCCGCTGTACGTCGCGGGCGGAGACGTCGAGGCGGTGGGCGAGGGCCCTGATCTCGAGGAGCGGCCCGGTGACCAGCAGCGAGGCGGTCCCCGTGGTGGTGTCGATGTCGACGATCTCCACGTCGCGGCACCGTGAGGGCGGGGCCGGGACGGTGCCGGCGGTGGCCTGTTCGACGGCGAGGCGGAGGTGCCGGGAGAAGGTGTCGACCGAGACCGACGGCAGCTCTACGGTCGCCATGTACGCATCGACCTGGGCGGCCTGATCGTCGGTCAGCCGACGCACCCGGCGCAGCAGAGTCTGGTGCATCGCTTCGGTGAGGTCGCCGCGGCGCAGGTACTCGAAGGTCAGCGGCATGATCTCGACCGCGGTGCGGGCGTCGCGCACCTGGCTCCACGCCTGGTCGAAGGTGCAGCGCAGCCCGGCCGCGATCTTCAGTGCGCTGAGATCCGCGTCCTCG
>DATGUQ010000058.1:0-8340 GCA_035301145.1 Brachybacterium sp.
GCAGCGGCTCGCCGCGGTCCCAGGAGGCGTCGAACTGCTCGCCGGTGGAGTGGGAGACGCCCACGTAGTGCACGTCGACGACGTCGCCGCGGCCGGCCTCCTCGCCGTCGCCGATGATCTCGTCGACGCTGATCAGCTCGGCGGGGGCGTCGCCCTCGGGGTGGTCGATCTCGGGCTTGGTGCGATCGGTCATGAGGTTCTCCTCGGGAGGTCGTGGGTACGGGGTCAGTCTGCCGGACGGGCGGCGTCGAGGACGTCGACGACGAAGATCAGGGTCTCGCCGGCGAGCTCGCCCTGGTCACCGTAGGCCTCGGACGGGGGGATCACGAGCATCAGCTGCGAGCCGACGGCGGCGTCCACCAGGCTCTCGTCCCAGCCGGTGATGACCTGGCCCTGACCGAGCACGAAGCCGAAGGGCGCACCGCGCTCCCAGGAGGAGTCGAACTGGCTGCCGTCGGACCACTTCCAGCCCGTGTACTTCATGGTGAGGTAGTCGCCCTCGCGGGCGGTGTCGCCTCCGCCCACGATGAGCTCCTCGACCACCGTCTTCGTCGGTGCCTCGCCCTCGGGCTCGCCGTCGAGGGAGGGGGCGCCGTCCTCGGCCAGGGTCACGGCGGGGTAGTCGCCGCTGGGGCTGCCGGGCTCGCCGTCGGCCCGCAGCGGGGAGACGACGTGGTCCACGTCGCCGACCTGGATCAAGGCGTAGTTCTGCCCGTCGCTGCCCTGCTGCCAGCCGGTCATCGCGAAGCGGGACCCCACCGCCATGGTGGTGAACACGTCCAAGGCGGTCTCGCCGATGTTCTCCGCGGTGACGCTCACCCCGCTGGGCGGTGCGCCCTGCCACCAGGACTGGAGCGTGTCGCCGGTGGTGGCATCGACGTAGAAGTTGTGCGTGATGAGGTAGTCCCCCTCGGCGATCTCCGCCCCGTCGCCCGGGACGACGACCTCCGCCGCGGCGGCGCTGATCTCCAGCGGGGCGGTGAACTCGACCGTCGGCTCCGCACCGAGGTCCTCGCTCACGGTGACCCCGGCCAGCGGGTCGCCGCCGCTGTCGGAGTCGCCCCCGCCGTCGGAGGCACCGCTGCCGTCGGTGCCGTCATCGGTGCAGGCGGCGAGGCCGATGGCGGCGGTCGCGGCGAGGGCGGTGGTCAGCAGCGTGCGGCGGCGGATCAAGTCAGGACCTTTCGGATCGGTCGCCCCGGTGACGGGGCACGGGCACCAGGGTACGGGTCACCGGTGAGGAGACCTGGGAGCGTGGTGGAGCGCTCACGCGAACGGTGTGGGGACCTCCGGGCCGGCGGAGCCCTGGCCGCGGATCTCCTCGAGCAGGGCGTCGACCGCCGGCATCTCGGTGGCGAAGGGGTCCAGCACCTGCACGGGCATCGCCCCGGGCCGGGTCAGACGCAGCGTGGTCCAGTCCACGACGTGGTCGACCCCGTGCTCCTGGGCTGCGGTGACGACCTGGCCGCGAAGGTGGGCGCGCGTGCTGGTGGGCGCCGTGCTGCGGGCCGCCTCGATCCGCGCCTCGTCCAGCACCTGCGGGGCGAGGCCGCGGCGCTGCAGGGCGTGGAAGACGCTGTGCGCGGGATCGATGTCGTGGTAGGAGAGGTCGAGCCGTTCGATCGACGGATCGCCGAGGTCGACGCCCCGCCGCTCGGCGACCTGGTGGAAGAGGCGCTCCTTGATCGCCCAGTCGAGGTTCTCCGCCGCCCAGGAGCGGTCGCCGGTGCGGACCGCGTCCAGCGCCCGCTGCCAGGTCTCCAGCACCTCGTGCTCGGAGGTGTCGGCGAACTCGGCGACGTGGTCGAGCCAGCGCTGCTGGATCTCGAGCGCGGTGGTGGTGCCGCCGCGTTCGGTGGCCAGCGGGGCGGTGCCGGTGAGGCCCCTGGCGACGGCCCGGATCGCGGCGATGTCGTCGTGCAGGCCCAGCTCGGGCAGCGCGCGCCCGGACTCGATCGCCCGCAGCACCAGGTCGGTGGTCGCGAAGCGCAGGTGGGTGGAGACCTCGCTCATGGTGGAGTCGCCGACGATCACGTGCAGGCGGCGGAACCGGGTGGGGTCCCCGTGCGGTTCGTCGCGGGTGTTGATGATCGGGCGGGTGCGGGTGGTGGCCGAGGAGACCGCCTCCCACATGTGGTCGCTGCGTCGGGAGAAGACGAACTGCGGCTCGCCGTCGCCGTCGGTCGGGCGCACCACTCCCCCGGCCCCGGTGACGATCTGCCGCGTGACCAGGAACGGGAGCAGGTAGCGGGGCAGGCGGGTGAACTCGCCGCGCCGGTCCACCAGGAAGTTCTCGTGGGAGCCGAAGGCGTTGCCGGCGGAGTCCACGTTGTTCTTCAGCAGATGGATGCGGGCGTCCTGGCCGTCCGCGGCGAAGCGCTCGTTGGCCCGGGCGGCGAGGTCGGCGAAGATGCGGTCGCCGGCGCGGTCCTGCGCCACCAGCTCCCACCAGTCGTCGCATTCGGCGGTCGCGTACTCGGGGTGCGAGCCGACGTCGAGGTACAGGCGTGCCGCGTTGCGCAGGAACACGTTCGAGCTGCGCCCCATCGCGACCACGGGCCGGAACAGCTCCCGGGCGGCGGCCTCGGGCTCGAGCGCCCGCGAGCCGTCGGCACGCACGCACACCAGGCCGTACTCGGTCTCCAGACCTCCCACGCGGCGCCTCATCCGGTCACTGTCCGCCCTTCTGCACGAAGGAGCGCACGAAGGTCTCGGCGTTCGTCTCGAGCACCGAGTCGATCTCGTCGAGCAGGTCGTCCGCCGCCTGGGCGGAGGCGAAGGTCTGCCCGCCGGTGACGGCGTCGGCGCCCTGCTCGTCGTCGGGACCGGAGCCGGGGGCGTTCAGGGACTGCTGGGACATGGGGTCCTCCTCGTATCGATGGGGTCTGTCAGCGGGGGCCGACGGCCCGGTGCAGCGCCTCGAGGATCGACTCGGGGTCGTCGGCGGGATCGATGCCGTGCTGGGCGCACCAGTCGGCCGAGCCCAGGCGCGGGTCGGCCAGGCGCAGCCGGTGCCCGCCGGCGGGCCCGGCCAGGGTGATCGCATCCCATCCGGCGGAGGGCACCCGGTCCCGGTGCGCGGCGATCAGGCCGCCGCGCAGGTGGGCGCGGGTGCTGCGGGGGGCAGTGCGCACGGCCCGGTCCACCTCCTCCTGGCTCACCAGGGTGGGCACGGCGCCGGCCGCGCGCAACCTGTCGTAGAGGCCGCGGCCCGGTCGCAGATCCGAGTACTGCAGGTCCACCATCTGCAGGCGGGGATCGTCCCAGTCCAGGCCGTGGCGTCCACGGTAGCGTTCGAGCAGCTGGAGCTTGGCGACCCATTCCACCCGGCCGGCGGCGCTCATCGGATCCTGCTCGAGCAGGTCGAGGATCTCCGACCAGGAGCGCAGCACCTGGTCGGTCTCCTCGTCGGCGCGGTCGGCGACGGCGGTGAGCGCCTCGAGCAGGGCGCGCTGGATCTCCACCGCGGTGAGCCGCCTGCCGTCGACCAGCTCGACGGTGGTGCGCAGGCTCGGGTCGTGGCTGATGGCGCGGACCGCGCCGACCGGATCGGCCAGCCGCAGGTCGGGCAGGATCGCGGTGCCCGTGCGGTGCTCGGCCTCGAGCGCGGCGAGGAGCAGCGAGGTGGTGCCGAGCTTGAGGAAGGTCGACTCCTCGAGCAGGTTCGCATCGCCGATGATGACGTGCAGGCGGCGGAACCGGGTGGGATCGGAGTGCGGTTCGTCGCGGGTGTTGACGATCGGCCGGTTCAAGGTGGTCTCGAGCCCCACCTCGGCCTCCATGAAGTCGGCGCGCGAGGAGAGCTGGAAACCGGGCCGCTCCCCCCGCGTGCCCAGGCCCACCCGGCCCGAGCCGACCAGCACCTGGCGGCTGGCCATGAACGGCAGCAGCGCGGCGACCAGGCGTTCGAAGGGGACGGACCGGTCCACGAGGTAGTTCTCGTGGGTGCCGTAGGAGGCGCCCTTGCCGTCGGTGTTGTTCTTGTACAGCGCGACCTCGGGGATCCCGTCGGCGGCGGCGAGGACGGCCATCGCCCGCCGGGCGATCTCCTCCCCGGCGCGGTCGGCGACCACGGCCTCACGGGCGCGCAGCACCTCGGGCGCGGAGTACTCGGGATGCGCATGGTCGACGTACCAGCGGGCGCCGTTGCGCAGCACGGCGTTGCCGATCGAGCGCTGCGCGGCCCAGGCGAGCACCTCGGCGTCGTCCCCGTCGGGCGCGGTCTCGGGGCCGGCCAGGGGCATGTCCTTCTCGACGCTGGGCACGTGGGCGTCGTGCACCTCGTCGGTGAGCTGGCTGGGGTGGGCCGCGGCGCGCTGCAGCTCGAAGCCGCGCGCGTCGCGCAGCGGGGTCTCGTCCCCGTAGTCCCAGCGCACGCGGCGGCCGCGCTCCCCCTCGAGGGGGTCCAGCAGGGCGTAGGCGCCCACCACCAGGTGGGAGAGCAGGATCGCGCTGCCCGAGCCGGAGCGGGCACGGTCCTCGAGGTCGGCGTGGACCACGCCGAACTCGGTCTCGATGCCCATCACGCGTTCCGTGGTCAGCGCGGGAGCGTTCTCCTCCGGGACGGCGGTCATGCCGGGACCTCCTCATCGGTGGGCTGGGCGGTGTGCGTGCGTCCCTGCAGCGGGACGATCGCCTCGACACGGCGACGCCCGCCGCCGGGCAGGCCGGTCACCCGGGCCCAGTCCTCGGGCTGCGCCGCCGAGGGCATGTCCTCGTTCTCGACGAACTCCGCGGTGATCGCCTCGTGGAGGTGCTGCGCGCCGACGCCGACGTCGCCGGTGGCCAGCTGGTCCTTCACCGCCATCTTCTTGGCGCGGTCCACGATGTTGCGCAGGGTGGCGCCGGAGACGAAATCCCGGAAGTGCAGGGTGTCCTGCCCGCCGTCGGAGTACTCGACCCGCACGAAGGCCGAGGCCGGCCCCTCGTCGTAGATCTCGCGGGCGGCGAGGTCCAGCAGCGTCTCGCGGTCCTCCCGCACCGGCACGGTCTCGTCCAGGTACAGGGCGAGGATCTCCCGCCCGGCGCGGGCGTTGGGGCGGCGCACCCGGATCTTCACGTCGAGGCGGCCGGGGCGCAGGATCGCCGGATCGATCATGTCCTCGCGGTTGGACGCGCCGATGACGATGACGTTGTCGAGCCCTTCGACGCCGTCGATCTCGGCGAGCAGCTGCGGCACGATCGTGGTCTCGACGTCGCTGGACATGCCCGTGCCGCGGGTGCGGAACAGCGCCTCCATCTCGTCGAAGAAGATCACGACGGGATGATCGGCGGCGGCCTTCTCCCGCGCCCGCTCGAACACCAGGCGGATGGACCGTTCGGTCTCGCCCACGTACTTGTTCAGCAGCTCGGGGCCCTTGACGTTGAGGAAGGCGGAGTTCTCGAGCGCCTCGGCGACGCTCACCCCGCGCACCTCGGCGCTGCGCAGCACCAGTTCGTGGGCGACCGCCTTGGCGATCATCGTCTTGCCGCAGCCGGGAGGACCGTACAGCAGCACGCCCTGGGGCGGGCGCAGGCCGTAGGTGCGGTAGAGGTCCTGCTGCAGGAACGGCAGCTCGACGGCGTCGCGGATCGCCTCGATCTGCTCACCGAGCCCGCCGATCTGGTCGAAGGAGACCTCGGGCACCTGTTCGAGGACGAGGTCGGTGATCTCGGCGCGGTCGATCCGCTCGAGCACGAGCTGGGACCTGAGGTCCACCAGCACGTGGTCGCCGGGATGGAGCTGTTCGCCCGTGAGGGTCCCGGCGCGGCGCAGCACGCGGGTGTCGTCGGGGGCGACGGCCACCAGCAGGCGCGAGTCCGCGAGCTCCTCGACCACGGGCACCACGTTGCCGGCGTCGCTCGGGGCCACGGCCTCCACGGCGGCCAGGGCCTCGTTCAGCCGCAGCTCCGCGCCGGGGGCCAGCGCCTCCAGGTCCAGGGAGGCCGACGTCGCCACCCGCAGCCGGCGCCCGTGGTGGAGCACGTCGATGGTGGTGCCCTCGCAGCGGCGCAGGAACGTGGCGTAGGAGTTCGGCGGGTCGCCGACCCGCTCGAGATCGTTCTTCAGCTCGACGATCTGCGCCCGGGCGGAGCGCAGCCCCGCAGTGAGACGGTCGTTGTGGGCCGCGAGCTGCTCCAGCTCAGCGGTCATCTCGGCATAGGTCTTCATGGTCGTGCCCTCTCCTTCCCGGTCGCGATCACCGATCGCGGCCCTGACGGATGTCGCGCAGCGCCCGCTTGAGCTTGCGCGGGGCGACTCCCCGCTCCCCCACGTCCTTCGCAGTCCACTCGCCCTCGGAGCCGCCGAAGCCTTCGTTGTCGGGGTGGTTCAGCTCCTCCTCGAGGCGCGACCCGGGCGCCGGCCGTGTGGCGCGGCGCAGCGCCGCGGTGCCGTGGGCGGTGCGGCGGGAGGTGAGCAGGAACCCGGTGTGCGCGTTCATGCGGTGCTCGGGGCGCACGGCGAGCCCCTCCAGGTGCCAGGGGCGCACGAAGGACTCCCAGGCGTAGGGCTCGGTGAACTCCCCATGGTCGCGCAGCGCCTCGGCGGTCCGGGAGAGCTGGGTGACGGTTGCGACATAGGCCAGGAAGACCCCGCCGGAGACCAGCACGTCCGAGGCCGCGTCCACGCACTCCCACGGGGCGAGCATGTCCAGCACCACCCGGTCCACGGCGGGCTCGTCGGGCGAGAGCGACGGGGCCAGATCCTGGAAGTCGCCGACGGACAGCTCCCAGCGGGGGTGCGGACCGCCGAAGAAGGTCTCGACGTTCTCGCGCGCCACCTCGGCGAAGTCCTCGCGCCTCTCGATCGAATGCACTGTCCCCTCGGGGCCGACGGCGCGCAGCAGTGCGGTGGTCAGGCCGCCGGAGCCGACCCCGGCCTCGAGCACCCGCGCCCCGGGGAAGATGTCGCCCCACATCAGGATCTGTGCGGAGTCCTTGGGGTAGATGATCGCGGCGCCGCGCGGCATCGCCAGCATGTAGTCGGCGTACAGCGGGCGCAGCGCCTGGTAGGCGATCCCGTGGGAGTTCTCGACCACGACGCCGTCCTCGGCGCCGATCAGCTGGTCGTGGCGCAGCACCCCGCGGTGGGAGTGGAATTCGCCGCCGGGCTTCAGGGTGATGGTGTGCAGCCGGTTCTTGGCGTCCGCGAGCTGGACCTTGTCACCGAGCGCGAACGGCCCGGTGCGATCCAGGCCGCGGCGGGGCGCTCGGGGCGCGGGACCCGGTGCCCCGTCGTGGGCGGCGGGATGCGGCTGCTCAGTCATACCTGCCAGCATATGGCTCGCGCCGCGACCGTGACCGAGCTGTTCACCGTCCGCGCAGGAGAGCGTTGACGTCCGCGCTCATGATCACACCGCGGGCCGCGCCGGCCTCGTCCAGGGCCAGGTAGGCCGGGGCCGGGCGGGCGAGCATCGCGTCGACGAGCTCCTGGCCCCGCAGCGCCGCGGGCACCGCCCCGAGCTCCCCCGCCGGGCCCGCCACGGCATGGACGGGGGTCGCGGCGCGCTGCGGGGCCGGGACCGAGGCGGCGGCGGCCGGATCGAGCCGGGAGGCCCGGCCGACGACGCCCGGACGGGCTCCGGTGCGGTCCAGGACCAGCACCGCGGAGAGGTCGGCGGCGGGATCGAGCTCCCCCAGCGGCGTCTGCGGCGACACGATGCGTACGGGCGTGGCGAGCGCGGCGGCGTCGAGGGCGCGGATGCGTGCCTGCAGCCGGGCTCCGGCCAGTGCCCGGGTGGCGCCCTGCCAGAGCATCCCGGCGATCAGCAGCGCCCACACGAGGGTGAGCAGGGAGAGGCTGCCGGCTCCGCCGTCGCGCATGATGCGTCCCAGCGGATAGGCGACCACCGCGACGGCGATCGCCCGGCCGAGCCAGGCGGTGATCCGGGTGCCGAGGTCGGCGCGGCCCAGCACCGCGCCGAGGAGCGTCTCGAGGGCGCGCCCGCCGTCCATCGGCAGGCCGGGCAGCAGGTTGAACACCGCGAGCACCAGGTTCAGCCAGGCGCTGACCGAGAGGAACACGGTCGCGACGGTCCCGGGCTCCGCCAGCTGGACGGTGCCGGAGCACAGTCCGGCCAGCAGCAGGTTCGACAGCGGGCCGGACAGCGAGACCAGCAGCGAGCCGAGCGTGGACATCTGCCGGGTGCGGTACTGGGTGTGCCCGCCCCACAGGGTCAGGGCGATGTGGTCGACCGAGGCACCGAAGGCCCGGGCGACCAGCGCGTGGGCGGCCTCGTGCACGAGCACCGAGACGAGCACGAACACCCCGATGCCGACCGCCAGCAGCACCGCCGTGGTGGGCGGGGCGCCGCCGCGGGCCAGCGAGGGGTACATCAGCACGGCGAACAGCAGCACGGT
>DATGUQ010000059.1:0-7489 GCA_035301145.1 Brachybacterium sp.
CGACCGCCGCCCGCATCTCCTTCACCCGGGGCCGGTAGGCCTGGTTGCGCACGCTCAGCGGGAGGTCCTCGCTGATCCACTCGGTGCCGTTGTCCGGGTAGAGGTAGATCGTGGACTCCTGGATCAGCCGCCGCACCCCGGACTCGGCCGCGGCCTCCGCGATCGCGACGGACGCCTCGAGGTGGAGCCGGTCGTCCTCACGCCAGGCCAGCGGGCGCAGGCCCGACATCCCGACCGGGACGTGGGCGAGGGCATTGACCGCGACGTCGTGGCCGCGGAACGCGCGGGTGAGGTCGCTGCGGTCGAACACGTCGGCGACGATCGCGCTGCCCCCGCGGCCCTCGATGATCGGCACCCCGGAGTCGCGGCGGGTGATGCCGGTGACCTCGTGCCCCGCGGCGACCAGCGCCTCCACGGCTTCCTGCCCGAGCACGCCTGTGGCACCGGTGACCGCGATCCTCACTCCGACCTCCTCCGCCGAGCGGTCCGATCGGACCCCCGCGCACAGACGTTCCTGGGAGGATCGAGTCTAGAGGACGGCGGCGGGTACCCGTACCCGCGGACGTCCCGTGGAACGGCAGTGTCCCCGACGACGAAGGCCCCGTCCATCGGGACGGGGCCTTCACACCGGGTGCGCCATCAGGGATTCGAACCCCGGACCCGCTGATTAAGAGTCAGCTGCTCTAACCAACTGAGCTAATGGCGCGAACAGGAAAGAACTTTACCCCCATGCCTCCCCGACGCCAACTCGAGGACCCTCGCTGTGATCGAGCGAACAGCACGCGGGGCGCGGTGAGGCATCAGCGGAAGTGCTGGACCGCCACCGAGTTCGCCTCCGCCATATCGCGGATCTCGGCGTGCTCGGTCCGGGCGAGGACCTCGTCGAGCGGCCCCCGGGCGAGGATCCGGCCCTCGCCGAGGAACGCGACCTCGGGGCACAGCCGCTGCAGCAGCTCGATGTCGTGGGACGCGATCAGGGTGCCGATGCCCAGGCGGCGGATCGTCTCGGCGAGGGCGGCGCCGATGCGGCGGCGGGTGCCGGGGTCGACGGCGGTCATGGGCTCGTCGAGCACCAGGATCTCCGGCCGGGTGGCGAGTGCGGTCGCGAGGGCGACCCGCTGGGTCTCGCCCCCGGAGAGGGTGCGCATCGTACGCGGGAGGTGACGCGCCTCCAGCCCCACCGACTCGAGCATCTCCTCGGGGGAGACGGCGTGCGTGCGCCCACCCTTGCGCGCCTCCTTCGCCGCCTGCTCCAGGCGCGAGCGGACGGTCTCCCGGGGATCGGAGATCGTCATCGCGTACTGCGAGACGAAACGCACCGCGGCCCGGAACCGGCGCCGCTCCTTGCCGCGCAGCTTCACCACGTCCCGGCCGTCCCAGGTGACGCGACCGGAGCTCGGCCGGAGCTCCCCGCTGAGGGTGGACAGCAAGGTCGTCTTGCCCGCCCCGGAGGCGCCGAGCAGCCCCAGCGGCGGGTCCCCGGCGTGCACGGCGAGATCGATGCCGTGCAGCACCGCCTCCCCGGGGTACCCGGCGTGCAGGGAGCTGGTGATGAGGCTGGAGGATGCAGGCATCGGGGTCTTTCTCGCGGCGGATGGTCCGGACGCACTCTAGCCAGTGAGGCTGTGCCGGCACTGCGAGCAGCGGGACCGGCTCCTCTCCTGCGCCCCGCGTCCGGCCGGCCCGGGCCCGGGCTCCGGGCGCCGGACGCTCAGCTGCCGTCGGCGGCGGCGAGGAACGAGCGGGCCAGGCGCGAGAGCTCCTCGAGCGGCGCGTCGTCGTGCTGCCCGCCCTGCATGGTGCGCACCGTCTGCTCCCGCACCGCGAGGTTCAGCACCAGGCCGAACATCGCCCGGCTCGCGAAGGCCGGGTCGAGCCCGGGGCGCAGCATCCCCTGCCCCTCCAACGTGCGGAAGCACTGCTCGAGCACGTGTTCGTGGACGCGGCGCAGCCGCGCCATCCGGAACCGGCCGGGATGGTCGCCGCTGACGGACTCCGCCCCGAGCGTGGTGAGCAGCTGGACGGGCAGCGAGGCGGGATGCCAGTGGGCGGCCAGCGATCGGATCATCGTCTCCGGGTCCGGGCTGAGCGCCTCCACCTGGTCCAGCACGGCCTGCGCATGCGACTCGAGCTGGTCGATGACCCCGTCGAGCAGTGCGTCCTTCGAGGCGAAGTGGTGCATCAGCCCCGGGTGCGAGATGCCGATGTGCCGGCTGATGTCGCGCAGGCTCGCCCCGTAGTAGCCGTACTCGGCGAACATCCGGGCGGTGCCCTCGAGGATCTCGTCGCGTCGGGTGCGGGCGCGGGCGGCGGGAGCCACGGCGGGTGCGAGGGGAGCCCCGACCGCAGCGTCGGCGGGCGCGCTCTGCGCACCGCGCAGCAGGGTGAGCGATGGCCCGTCGCCGGGCCCTGGGACAGAGGCGGAGCTCGTGCCGGCCCAGTCCTTCGGCACCGTCGGCACGGTGCGCCGGCACACCGGCAGCGGATCGGGGAGCCGGTAGGTCACCGGCGGGAACTCGCCGCCCGGCTCCGCATCCACCTGGTGCCGCAGCGGCATCAGACCGTCGAGGTCGATGTGCCCGGCCTTCAGGAGGTCGAGGGTGATGCGGGGAGCGGGGACCAGCCCCCGTGCCTGCGCGATCAGCGGCAGCAGCGAGGTGTGGGTGTCGGAGGTCAGACAGCCGGAGACGGCGAGGGTGACCTCTTCGAGATCGAGGTCGACATGGACGGTGACCGCGAGGGTGTGCGGCATGACAGGAGGCCCTTTTCGTGCACGAGGACGACGAGGCCTCCTGCTAGACCTCCCCGGAGCCTATATCGACCGCGCCCCGGCCGCCATCACGTCTCGAAGGACGACGTCACCGGACCGGAGCCGACGGAGGCCACCAGCTCGGCCGCGAGCTCCCGCAGCTTCATGTTGCGGTGGTTGGAGGCGGTCTTCAGCAGTGCGACGGCCTCGTCCTGGCTGCACCGGTTCTGTCCCATGATCATCCCTACCGCCAGGTCGATCACCGTCCGATGCTCCATCGCGGCGCGCAGGTCGCGGTGCGACTCACGGTCGTGGGCCATCCGGACGGCCAGCCGCAGCGCGTTCGACGCCTGCTCGACCTCGAGGACGATCGAGTCGACGGTCCCGGGATCGAAGTCGTGCGGGGTCGCGGAATACACGTTCAGCCCCGCCTGGGCGTCCTCGTCGAGGTCGAACGGCACCCCCAGGACGGCGCGCACGCCCTGGTCCACCGCGGCGGCCCCGTACTCGGGCCATCTGCCGTCGTCGCGGAGATCCCCGGCCCGGGTCACGGTGTTCTCGCGGATCGCTGTCATGCACGGGCCGTCGGTGAAGCGGTTCTGGAGGGCGTCCAGCGCCCGGCTCTGAGCGTCCGAGGACACCGCGGTGGCGGCCCGGCGGTCCCGCAGCAGCGTGACCGCGCACCAGCGATCCGGGCCGCGGAGCGAGAGCTGACGTGCGAGCAATCTGGTGAAGTCCCGGAGGAACTCGGCGATGTCCTCGCTCTCCAGGAGCAGCATCTGCATGGTGCTCAGCCCGTCGTCCCGCTCGCGGGTCGCTTCCTCCAGCATGGCTCGGCCTCCTCCGCGGGCCTGGGCCCGCCGTCCCTCGGTTCGGTGTATGTCCCGTGGGCGGGTGCCACGGAGCCTCATCCCACCCCCGGCCCGTGGCCGCGTCAACCGGGCGAGGGCCCGGTGCTGGCCCGCAGGCCTCGACCGATCGGACGGGCCCGGCGCCGGCGCGGATCCTACAGTGAGCGCAGCGGTGCTCGATGCCGGGACGTAGGGGGACGAGTCGGATGTCTGTTCTCCGCAGGGCGAGGGCGCTGGTGGCGGTGGCCGCCATGGTGCTGGTGATCGCGAGCTGTCAGGGAGCCTTCCCCGCCGACTCCCAGGGCACCCTCGAGCGCGCCACCGGCGGGGAGCTGCTGGGGGTCAGCGAGAACCCGCCGTTCACGGGCGTCGCACCGGACGGCGCCGTCAGCGGCAGCGAGGTCGAGCTGGTCACCGAGTACGCCGAGACGATCGACGCCGAGGTCACGTGGGTGCCCGCCGGTGAGAACGTGCTGGCCGCCGAGATGAAGGCCGGGAACCTCGACGTGGTGATCGGGGGACTGCCCGCAGACGCCCCCTGGACCTCGGACATCGCCCTCACCCGGCCCTACACGAAGACCACGGGCCCGGACGGGAGGACGATCGAGATCGTCCTCGGGGTCACGCCGGGGGAGAACGCGCTGCTGGTCGATCTCGAGCGGTTCCTCGCCGAACAGGGAGGCGAGGTGTGAGCCGCACGGACGGAGAGGGCGGGGCCGAGGACACCGGATCCGGCCACGACGCGTTCGGGCCGGCGCAGCAGCAGGCGCTGCGTCGAGCGATCCGGCTCGAGTGGATCACGCTGACCTGGATGGCCGTCACCGTCGGCCTGGTCGCGCTGGTCGCCGGGCAGTCCCAGGCGATGCGCGCCGCATGGGCCGAGGACATGCTCTCCCTGCTGCCCCCGCTCGCCTTCCTCGTCGCGAGCCGACGCATCCGCAGGAGCCCGGACCGTCAGCACCCCTACGGCTTCCACCGCTCGATCGGCGTGGCGCACCTGGTCGCCGCGATCGCCCTGCTCACGATGGGCGGCTATCTCGCGATCGACTCCGTCATCGGGCTGGTGACCGTCGAGCGGCCGCCGATCGGGCTGACCGTCCTGTTCGGGCACGCGATCTGGGCGGGCTGGCTGATGGTCATCGTGATGACGGTGACCAGCATCGGGCCCGTGATCCTGGGGCGGATGAAGCTGACGCAGGCCGAGCAGCTGCACGACAAGGTGCTGTTCGCCGACGCCGACATGAACAAGGCCGACTGGTCCACGGCCGTCGCCACCATCGCGGGCGTGCTCGGAGTGGGCCTGGGCCTGTGGTGGGCGGACGCCGTCGCCGCGCTGTTGGTCTCCCTGTCCATCCTCCGCGACGGGGTGAAGAACCTCCGCGGCTCCATCGGCGGGCTGACCGACGCCGAGGCGCGCACCTACGACGAGAAGGAACCGCACCCGCTGACGCGGGAGGTGGAGGTCGTGGCCGAGCAGGAGACGTGGGTCGGCGAGGCCCGGGCCAGGGTCCGCGACGAGGGGCACGTCTTCCACGTCGAGGTGTTCGTCGTCCCCGTCGGCGGTGCCGCTCCCACCGTCCAGCAGTTCGCCGAACTGCGGGACCGCCTCGACGCGCTGGACTGGAAGCTCCACGACATCGTCATCGCGCCCGTGCCCGAGCTCCCGCCCACCCAGACCTTTCGGTCGGCACCGGCGACATGAGCTCGCAGAGCCCATAGCGTGACGACAGACCACTCACCGGATCACGGACCGGAAGGCGGGACCATGCGAGCAGTGACCTGGCAGGGACGCGGCAGCGTGAGCGTCCAGACCGTTCCCGACCCGATCCTCCAGGAGCCCACCGACGCGCTGATCCGCGTCACGTCGACGGCGATCTGCGGCTCGGACCTGCACCTGTACGAAGTGCTGGGTCCCTTCATGAGCGCCGGTGACATCATCGGGCACGAGCCGATGGGCATCGTCGAGGAGATCGGCTCCGAGGTGCACGGCGTGCGCCCCGGAGACCGCGTGGTGGTCCCGTTCATGATCGCCTGCGGATCCTGCGCGATGTGCGGGCAGGATCTGCCCTCGCAGTGCGAGACCACGCAGGTCACGGAGTACGGCTCCGGCGCCGCGCTGCTGGGGTACTCGGAGCTCTACGGCCAGGTGCCCGGAGGCCAGGCGGAGCACCTGCGCGTCCCCCACGCCGACTACGGTCTGATGAAGGTCGGCACCGAGCTGCCGGACGACAACTACCTCTTCCTCAGCGACATCCTCCCCACCGCCTGGCAGGCCGTGCGGTACGCCGACGTCCCCGCGCACCGCACGCTCGCCGTGCTCGGCCTGGGCCCGGTCGGGCAGCTGAGCGCACGGATCGGCCGGCATCTCGGCGCGAGGGTCTTCGGCATCGACCCCGTCCCGGAGCGTCGCGCGATGGCGGAACGCCACGGGATCGAGGTGCTGGATCTCGGCGAGGAGGGTGTGGGCCTGATCCGCGAACGCACCCAGGGGCGGGGGCCCGACGCCGTGATCGACGCTGTGGGGATGGAAGCTCAGGGCAGCCCGATGGCGGGGGTCGCCCAGAAGATCGCGGGCACGCTCCCCGATGCCGTCGCCCGCCCGGTGATGGAGCACGCCGGCGTGGACCGCCTCGCCGCCCTCCACACGGCCATCGACCTCGTGCGCCGCGGGGGCACCGTCTCCCTGGCCGGGGTCTACGGCGGCGCCGCGAGCCCCATGCCGCTGCTGACCATGTTCGACAAGCAGCTCCAGCTGCGCATGGGGCAGTGCAACGTACGCGTGTGGACCGATGACCTCCTGCCCCTGGTCGAGGACCCCGCCGACCCTCTCGGGGTCGGCGACCTGGTCACCCACCGGCTGCCGCTGGACGAGGCACCGGCGGGCTACGACCTCTTCCAGCGCAAGCACGACGGCTGCATCAAGGTCGTCCTCGACCCGACGATCGCCTCCGCCCCGACGACCCCCTGAACCGCTCCCGGCGCACCGCCGCGAACACCTGCCACCGAGACCGAGGAGGACACATGTCCGATCAGCTCACCTTCACGAACCCCGTCACGCGCTTCCCCGAGATCACCCCGCCGAAGCAGGACCAGCCGGAGCCCGGACTGGACGCCGAGCTGATCCCCGGCACCGACCGCGGCGAGGAGTCCTACCGCGGCACCGGCCGCCTCGAGGGCCGCCGCGCGCTGATCACCGGCGCCGACTCCGGCATCGGCGCAGCGGTCGCGATCGCCTTCGCCCGCGAGGGCGCGGACGTCGCGCTGAACTACCTCCCCCAGGAGGAGGAGGACGCCCAGCACATCGCGGGCGTCATCCGGGAGGCGGGGCGCACCGCCGTGCTGCTGCCCGGCGACCTCACCGACGCGGACTTCTGCCGCCGACTCGTCGAGGACGCCGTGGAAGGGCTCGGCGGTCTCGATGCGCTGGTGAACAACGCGGGCCGACAGATCGCGGTCGAATCCCTCGAGGAGATCGACGACCAGCAGTGGGAGGACACCTACGCGGTGAACATCCACGCGATGTTCCGCATCACCCAGGCCGCGCTGAAGCACCTCCCCGCCGGCTCCACGATCGTGAACTCCACCTCGATCCAGGCCTATCAGCCCTCGCCCACGCTCGTGGACTACGCCTCGACCAAGGCGGCGATCAACAACTTCACCAAGGGCCTGGCCCAGCAGCTCGCCCCGCGCGGCATCCGTGTCAACGCCGTCGCCCCCGGACCGATCTGGACGCCCCTGCAGGTCTCCGACGGTCAGCCGAAGGAGGCCCTGCCCGAGTTCGGCAAGTCCACGCCATTGGGGCGTGCGGGCCAGCCCACGGAGCTCGCCCCCGCGTACGTCTTCCTCACCTCCTCGGAGTCCAGCTACGTGCTCGGCGAGACCCTCGCCG
>DATGUQ010000060.1:0-16757 GCA_035301145.1 Brachybacterium sp.
TCCGCCGTCGGACGGCGGCAGAGTCGGGAGGAGAGAGATGGCAGGGCATTCCAAGTGGGCGACCACGAAGCACAAGAAGGCCGTCATCGATGCCAGGCGCGGCAAGCTGTTCGCCAAGCTGGTCAAGAACATCGAGGTCGCTGCGCGCATGGGCGGTCCTGACCCCGCCGGCAACCCCACGCTCTACGACGCCATCCAGAAGGCGAAGAAGACCTCCGTCCCGAACGACAACATCGACCGCGCCGTCAAGCGCGGCGGCGGTCTCGACGGCGAGGGCGTGGACTACGAGACGCTGATGTACGAGGGCTACGCCCCCGGCGGCGTCGCCGTCCTGGTCGAATGCCTCACCGACAACAAGAACCGCGCGGTCTCCGAGGTCCGCCTCGCCTTCAACCGCAACGGCGGGAACATGGCCGACTCGGGGTCGGTGGCGTACCTGTTCGAGCGCAAGGGCGTGGTCGCCGTCCCCAAGGGCGAGCACAGCGAGGACGACCTGCTCGAGGTCGTGCTCGAGGCCGGCGCCGAGGAGATCGACGACGAGGGCGAGACCTTCGAGATCATCTCCGAGGCGACCGACGTGGTCGCCGTGCGTACGGCGCTGCAGCAGGCGGACATCGACTACGACAGCGCCGAGGCCCAGTTCGTGCCCACCATGCGCACTCCCGTGGACCTCGACGGCGCGCAGAAGGCGCTGCGCCTGATCGAGGCGCTCGAGGACAGCGACGACGTGCAGAACGTCTACTCGAACCTCGACATCCCGGACGACGTCGCCGCGCAGCTCGCGGACGCGGAATGATCCGCTCGGACGGTGCGCCCGCCGCCCGCGGCGCCGCACCGTCCGGACCGAGAGGCTGCAGGAGCGGACGATGACGACCATGCGGGTGCTCGGGGTGGACCCCGGGCTGACGCGGTGCGGGATCGGCGTGGTCGACGCGCTCGGCGGGCGGCGCGCCCGACTGGTCCATGCCGGTGTGCTGCGCTCCGGGAGCGAGGATCCGCTGGATCGCCGGCTGCTGGCCATCGCGCGGGGGCTGCGCGCGGTGCTCGAGGACTTCGCTCCCGACGCGGTCGCGGTCGAGCGGGTCTTCAGCCAGAACAACATCTCCACGGTGATGGGCACCGCTCAGGTCTCCGGGATCGCGCTGCTCGAGGCCGCCGAGCGCGGCATCCCGACGGCGCTCCACACCCCCTCCGAGGTCAAGGCGGCCGTGACCGGGAGCGGACGGGCCGACAAGAAGCAGATCCAGACGATGCTGATCCGGCTGCTGGGCCTGGATGCCGCCCCGCAGCCCGCCGACGCCTCCGATGCGGTCGCGATCGCCCTGACCCAGCTGTGGCGCGGACCGGGCCCGGTGGCGCTGGACGCCACCGGCGGCGCACGCACCAGCGCCCAGGCCGTCTGGGCCCGGGCCGAGCGCGAGGCGCGACGCGCCCGGGAGCGCTCCACCTCCCGCCACTGATCGAACAGGTGTTCTAGGCTGGCCGGGTGATCGCATCCCTGACCGGCCGTGTCGCCCGCATCGACCTCGACGCCCTCGTGCTCGAGGTCGGCGGCATCGGCTATCTCGTCCGCACCACGCCGCAGGCGCTCAGCGCGACCCGTCACGGCGCCGAGCTCACCCTCCACACCGAACTGGTCGTCCGCGAGGACTCGTTGACCCTCTACGGGTTCCCGCACGCCGAGGAGGCCGAGACCTTCCGCATCGTCCAGTCGGTCTCCGGCATCGGGCCCCGCACCGCTCTGGCGGTGCTGGCGGTGCTCGACCCGGAGGAGCTGCGCCGCGCGGTCGCCGAGCAGGACACCAAGACCATCACCCGCACCCCGGGCATCGGTCCGAAGGTCGCCGGGCGGATGCTGCTCGAGCTCGGAGGGAAGCTGCCTGCCCCGTCCGTCCCCGTCGCCGGTGCCGCACCCGCCGTGCCCACGGCCGCCGGCGGTCCGGACGCCGACGTGGTCGAGGCCCTCGTGGGGCTGGGCTGGGCGGAGAAGGCCGCGGCCGGAGCCGTCGAGTCGGCGCGCAGCGACGGCGGGGACGGGCTCGACGCCGCAGAGCTGCTGCGCCGTTCGCTGCGGGGGCTCGGAGGGCACCGATGAGCGACGCCGAGGAGCCCTCGCTCATCAGCGCCGAGTCGCTGCCGCCGGAGCGCACGGCCGAGGCCGCGCTGCGCCCGCGACGGCTCGAGGAGTTCGTGGGCCAGCAGGTCGTGCGCGATCAGCTGTCCCTCGTGCTGGACGCCGCCTCGGCCCGCGGCCGCACCCCGGAGCACATGCTCCTGTCCGGGCCGCCGGGGCTGGGCAAGACCACGCTGGCGATGATCATCGCCGCGGAGCTGAGCGCCCCGCTGCGCATCACCTCGGGGCCCGCGATCCAGCACGCCGGGGACCTCGCCGCCATCCTCTCCTCGCTCGACGAGGGCGAGGTGCTGTTCATCGACGAGATCCATCGTCTGGCCCGGCCCGCCGAGGAGATGCTCTACATCGCCATGGAGGACTTCCGGGTCGACGTGGTGGTGGGCAAGGGGGTCGGCGCGACCTCGATCCCGCTGGACCTGCCGCCGTTCACCGTGGTCGGCGCGACCACCCGGGCGGGCCTGCTGCCCGCGCCCCTGCGGGACCGCTTCGGCTTCATCGGCCACCTCGACTTCTACGCCCCCGAGGAGCTGCGCGAGGTCGTCCGCCGTTCCGCGGTGCGGCTGGAGGTGCCGCTGGAGGAATCGGCATCGGTCGAGATCGCCTCGCGGTCCCGGGGCACGCCGCGCATCGCCAACCGACTGCTGCGCCGGGTGAGGGACTGGGCGCAGGTGCGGGGCAGCGGTCGGCTCGACCTGGACGCCGCGAAGGAGGCGCTGCGCGTGTACGAGGTCGACGAACGCGGCCTGGACCGGCTGGACCGCGCGGTGCTGTCCGCGCTGTGCGGACGCTTCTCCGGAGGGCCCGTCGGCCTGTCGACCCTCGCCGTCGCCGTGGGTGAGGAGACCGAGACCGTCGAGACCATGATCGAGCCCTACCTGGTGCGGGAGGGCTTCCTGCTGCGCACCCCGCGCGGCCGGGCGGCGGCCCCGTCGGCCTGGACGCACCTCGGGCTCGCACCGCCGGAGGGCCCCGAGGGCGTCGCCCCGATGCTCGGCCGCTTCTGAACCGCTCCGCTCGCGGGCCGTGCCCGTAGGGTTCCTCACGCCGACCCTGGGTCGGCGGAAGGGCATCGGCGGGTACAGTGGGGCGGTCAGTCGTCCGCGGCGGCAGCTCACCGTGCAGCAGCACCGTGCTCGCGCCGTCCGCCGAAAGGAACTCCGTGGAATCTCTCCTCCCGCTCCTGCTCATCTTCGCCGTGATGATGCTGCCCCTGCTGTGGATGTCCAGCCGTCAGCGCAAGGCGCAGCAGAAGCATCTCGAGCTCGTGCGCCAGCTCGGCGTCGGCGACGAGGTGCGCACCCATTCGGGCTTCTTCGGTCTGATCGTGGAGGCGTACGACGACGTCGTCATCCTCGAGAGCGAGGACGGTTCGCAGAGCAAGTGGGCACGTCAGGCCATCGCCTCGGCCGTGAACGAGGACGAGACGGCGGAGGACGAGGCCCCGGCCGAGGACTCCGGCTCCTCCGAGGACGGCGTCCCCGGCGTGACCGTCTCCGAGGACGCACCTCGTGACGAGGACGTCCGGCGCGAGCGGGACTGAACCTCCCGGGCGCGACCGGGTCCGGGCGCGCCTCACGAGCACCGACCATCCGCCGTCCTGAGGAACTTCGCATCATGCCCGCACGTCGCATAGCCCTGGCGGCCCTTGCCGTGCTGATCCTGCTGCTGAGCGGCGGGATCGGTGCCGGGGTCTGGAAGGGCGGATGGGAGCCAGCCCCCAAGCTCGCCCTCGACCTCGAGGGGGGCACCCAGATCATCCTGCAGGCCCAGTCCCGCGACGGCTCCCCGATCGACGCGGACGCGATGGAGCAGGCGCGCCAGATCATGAGCCAGCGCGTGAACGCCATGGGGGTGGCGGAGACCGAGCTCACCGTCCAGGGTGGGACGAACATCGTCATCGACGTCCCCGGCCAGATCGATCAGGAGACCTCGCAGGCCATCCGGCAGACGGCCGCCATGTCGTTCCGACCGGTGCTCGGCGTCGTCGCCCCGGAGGCGACGGACGAGGCGATGCCCTCGGACGGGGGCGGGTCCGACGGCGGCGGTGACGGGGCCGCCGACGGCGAGGAGTCCTCCGAGACCCCGGCCGATCCCTCCCAGCAGCTGTTCGACGGTCCGCCCGGCACGGACCCGGCCATGGCGCCGCCGTCCACCCCGGCGGAGGGCGAGCTGGCCCATCCGGCATGGTCGGCGGACTGGCTCACCCCCGAGGTCCAGACCGAGCTGATGACGGCCGACTGCACCGATCCCAGCGCGCAGCAGCAGGAGGTCAGCGACGCCGCCGCCGACGAACCGGTGGTCGCCTGCGACCCGGACGGCACGGCGAAGTACCTGCTGGGCCCGGAGGTCGTCGCCGGCTCCGCGATCGAGAGCTCCAGCGTCGCCTCCGACGTCACCCCCACCGGGCAGGCGACCGGCTACTACGTCGTGAACATGAGCTTCTCCGAGCAGGGCTCCCAGGGCTTCGCCGACCTGACCACGGCCCTGTACGACGGCGAGGGGGCCACCGACGCCTTCGGCATCGTGCTGGACGGCCTGGTGATCTCCGCCCCGCAGGTGCAGGAGCCCTCCACGGGCGGCGAGGCCTCGATCTCCGGCAACTTCTCCCAGGACGAGGCCAGCCAGCTCTCCGACCAGCTGCGCTTCGGTGCGCTTCCGCTCGAGTTCGACGTGGCCTCCGAGCAGCAGATCTCGGCGACCCTCGGTGCGGATCAGCTCGAGATGGGCCTGATCGCGGGACTCATCGGGCTGGCGCTCGTGGTGCTCTACGCCGTGGCGCAGTACCGCCTGCTCGCGCTCGTGACGACCTCGAGCCTGCTGATCATGGGGCTGCTCACCTACGGGACGCTCACCACGCTCTCGAACATCCCGGAGATCGGCTACCGGCTCTCGCTGGCCGGCGTGGTGGGCCTGATCGTGGCGATCGCCTTCACCGCCGACTCCTTCATCGTCTACTTCGAGAGGGTGAGGGACGAGATCCGGGAGGGACGCGGGATCGTCGCCGCCGTGGACCACGGCTGGGATCGCGCCAAGCGCACCATCCTGGCCTCCGACGCCGTGAACCTCATCGCCGCGGTGGTGCTGTACGTGCTCTCCACCGGCGGCGTGCGCGGCTTCGCCTTCGTGCTCGGCCTGACCACGGTGCTCGACCTGGTGATCGTCGTCCTGTTCACCCACCCCCTGCTGCAGACGCTGGTGCGCAGCCGCTTCTTCGGCAAGGGCCACCCGCTCAGCGGCCTGGACCCGGCCCTGCTGGGCCGTCAGGTCCCCGCCTACGCCGGCCGCGGCCGGGTGCGCCCGGCCGCCGAGCGCGGTCCGCGGTCCGCGGCCGACGGCGAGGCCCGTGAACCCATCGCCGTGCGACGCGCACGGCTGGAGCGCGAGGCCGCCGAGCGCGCGGCCGAGGACGCCGCCTCCGACGACACCGAGGAGCAGAGCCGATGACCGCGACCTTCGCCCGGTTCGGCAACGATCTGCACGACGGCCGCCGCACCGTCCCGATCGTCACCCGACGCCGCGTCTGGTACCTGTTCAGCCTGGTGCTCGTCGTGCTGCTGGTCGCGGTCTCCGTGGTGCGGGGGCCGAACCTCGGCATCGAGTTCACCGGCGGATCGGAGTTCCAGATCGCCGGCGTCTCCGACACCGAGCAGACCTCCGCCCGCGAGGTGGTGCGCGATCATCTCCCGGAGAACGAACCGAAGATCACACTGCTGGGCCAGGACACCCTGCGGGTGCAGACCGAGCAGCTGGACTCGGGGGAGACGGCCGCCGTCGCCGAGGATCTCGCCGCCGCCTACGGGGTCTCCACCGACGCGGTCTCCACCTCGTACATCGGGCCGGTCTGGAGCGGCGACGTCACCCAGAAGATGCTGCGCGGGGTGGTCGTGTTCCTCGCGCTGGTCGCCGGGATGATGGCGCTGTACTTCCGCAACCTCAAGTCCTCCCTGGCCGCGATGGGCGCCCTGTTCCACGACATGCTGGTGACCATGGGTGTGTACCTGGTGGTGGGCTTCGAGATCACGCCGGGCACCGTGATCGGCTTCCTCACCGTGATGGGGTACTCGCTCTACGACACCATCGTGGTGTTCGACAAGGTCCGCGAGAACACCGCCGGTCTGGTCCGCCAGACCCGCACCACCTACGCCGACCAGGTGCAGAGAGCCGCGAACCAGACTCTGGTGCGCTCGATCAACACCTCGGTCGTGGCGCTGCTGCCGGTCGGGGCGATCCTGTTCATCGGGGCCTTCCTGCTGGGCGCGGGCACCCTCAAGGACATCTCGCTCGCCCTGTTCATCGGCATCATCGCCGGCACCTACTCCTCGGTCTTCCTGGCGCCGGGCTTCCTGGTCGACCTGCGTCGCCGCGAGCCCGGGATCGCGGCGCACACCGCGAAGGTGCTGCGGGAGCGCCGCGGGGAGGCGCCTGCATCCGACGAGTCCGACGAGTCCGACGAGTCCGTCGATGCCCGCCAGGGGGCGAGCCCCGCGGGCGGGACGGGCACCCCCGACGGCAGCCCGGGCGACGGGGCCCACGGCCCGGCCGACGAGGACCACGGCCCCCCGGAGGACGAGGAGACCGAGGGCGGCTCCGCGACGGGTGCCGCAGCTGCCTCGCCCCGGAGACAGCCGCGACGCACCGCCCGGCGCCGTCGCACCACCGGACGGGGAGACCGATGACCGAGACCGCCGAGATCGACGCACTGCTGCACTCGCACATCTCCGAGCATCCGGACTTCCCGATCCCGGGGGTGCTCTTCCGCGACATCACCCCGCTGCTGCGGGACGCGGCGGCGCTGCGCACCGTGATCCGTCACTGGAGCACCCTGATCCCCGAGGACGTCGACGTCATCATCGGCACCGAGGCGCGCGGGTTCGTGCTCGGCGCCCCGCTCGCCTACGAGATCGGGGCCGGCTTCGTCCCCGTGCGCAAGGCCGGGAAGCTGCCCGGCGAGCCGGCGGGGCTGACCTACGACCTCGAGTACGGCAGCGCGAGGATAGAGATCCCGCAGGACTCCTTCCCGGCGGGTGCTCGTGTGCTGATGGTCGACGACCTGCTGGCCACCGGTGGGACCGCGGCGGCCACGCTGGAGCTCGCCCGACGTTTCGACGTCGACGTGCTCGGTGCCACGTTCCTCATCGAACTCGTCGGCCTCGGGGGCCGCGACCGGCTGCCGGGCACGGAGATCACGACGATCTGGCGGATCGAGGACTGATCCCACCGGGTCCCGACGCCCCGTGGGCGACGGCGCCCTGCCCCCGAGGTGACCCCCGCGTAGACTGGACCTCTCAGCCAGGAGGTGTCCATGTCGCAGGAACCGGCGTCCCCGCCCTCGAAGGCCTCCGCCCCGACGGGCGGACCGCGCAGCGCGCCGTCGCCCGACGTCTCGACGCCCCGTTCGCCGTCGTCGGCCCCGCGCCGCGGCCGTTCGCGGCTGTCCTTCTTCTCCCCGCGCGGCGGTGCCCCCGTCGATCCGCTGCTGGTCCCTCTCCTGGAGACGATGACGGCGGTCAGCCCGAAGGAGAGCACCGAGCTCGTCCGACGTGCGTACACCGTGGCGGAGCTGGCACATCGCGGCCAGACCCGCAGGAGCGGCGATCCCTACATCACCCATCCCGTCTCGGTCGCGATGATCCTCGCGGAGCTGGGCTCCCCGGCGGAGGTGATCGCCGCCGCGCTCCTGCACGACACGGTCGAGGACACCGACTACTCGCTGGAGAGGCTGCGCGGCGAGTTCGGCGAGGTGATCGCCGTGATGGTCGACGGCGTGACCAAGCTCGACAAGGTCACCTACGGGGAGGCCGCGCAGGCCGAGACGGTCCGCAAGATGATCGTGGCGATGAGCCGCGACGTGCGGGTGCTGCTGATCAAGCTCGCGGACCGGCTGCACAACGCACGGACGTGGAAGTACGTCCCGGCCGCCTCGGCGGAGCGGAAGGCCAAGGAGACCCTCGAGATCTACGCGCCGCTCGCGCACCGGCTGGGTCTGAACACCATGAAGTGGGAGCTCGAGGACCGTTCCTTCCAGGTGCTGTACCCGAAGGTCTACGAGGAGATCGTCTCCCTGGTCGCGCAGCATGCCCCGGCCCGGGAGCAGTACCTCTCCACCGTCTCCACGCAGATCAACGACGACCTGCGCAAGGCGAAGATCAAGGCCGAGGTGACGGGCAGGCCCAAGCACTACTACTCGATCTACCAGAAGATGATCGTGCGGGGCCGGGACTTCTCCGACATCTACGACCTCGTCGGGGTGCGTGTGCTGGTGGACACCGTCCGGGACTGCTACGGCGTGCTGGGCACCCTGCATGCCCGCTGGTCGCCGGTGCAGGGGCGCTTCAAGGACTACATCGCGCTGCCGAAGTTCAACCTCTACCAGTCGCTGCACACCACCGTGATCGGTCCCACCGGCAAACCGGTGGAGATCCAGATCCGCACCCGCGAGATGCACCGGCGTGCGGAGTACGGCGTCGCCGCGCACTGGAAGTACAAGGCGATGGCCGGCAGCCAGAGCGGCGGGGACAGCGGCGTGGGCAGCAACGACGCGGCGTGGTTGCGCCAGCTCATGGACTGGCAGAAGGAGACCACGGACTCGGGGGAGTTCCTGGACTCGCTCCGCTTCGAGATCAACACCCAGGAGGTGTACGTCTTCACCCCGAAGGGGGACGTGCTGGCGCTCCCGCAGGGCGCGACCCCGGTGGACTTCGCCTACTCCGTGCACACCGAGGTGGGCCACCGCACCATCGGGGCCCGCGTCAACGGGCGCCTGGTCTCCCTCGAGTCGTCGCTGTCCACGGGCGACGTGGTCGAGGTGTTCACCTCGAAGTCGCCCGACGCCGGGCCGAGCCGCGACTGGCTCGGCTTCGTGAGGTCGCCGCGCGCCCGCAGCAAGATCCGCCACTGGTTCTCGAAGGAGCGCCGCGAGGAGGCGCTGGAGAAGGGGAAGGAGGAGCTGGCCAAGGCGCTGCGCCGGCAGGACCTGCCCATGCGGCGTCTGCTCACCCATGACACCCTCGCCACGGTCGCCGACGACCTGAACCTGCAGTCGGTCGATGCGCTCTACACCTCGATCGGCGAGGGCCGCACCGGGGCGCAGCACGTCGTCGAGAAGCTGCGGGCCTCCTTCGGCGGTACCGCCGGCGCGGAGGAGGACCTGGCTGAGATCACCATGCCCTCGCGGGTGCGCTCGCGGGCCGGGCGCGAGGAGCGGCACGCCTCGGAGACCGACCAGGGCGTCATCGTCGACGGCCACGCGGATCTGTGGGTCAAGCTCGCCAAGTGCTGCGCACCGGTGCCCGGGGACCCCATCGTCGGTTTCATCACGCGCGGCTCGGGCATCTCCGTCCACCACGAGACCTGCACCAACGCGATCCAGCTGCAGGAGCAGCAGCCCGATCGCATGGTCGACGTCTCCTGGTCCGGTCGTCACAGCACCGCGTACCTCGTGCACATCAAGATCGAGGCGCTGGACCGCCCGCGGCTGCTCACCGACATCGCGCTAGTCATCTCCGAGCAGCAGGTGAACCTGCACTCCGCCTCGGCGCAGTCCCACAGCGATCGTCTGGCCACGAGCTTCTTCTCCTTCGAGCTGGCCGATCCCTCCCACCTGCAGTCCGTCCTCTCGCACGTGCGCCGGATCGAGGGCGTCTACGACGTCTACCGCGTCACGGCCGACGGCAAGCCGGTGGGCGCGGCGGCGCCGCTGTCCCGCGCCTGACCGTCCCCCATCATCTGCTCGAGGCGTGCGCGGGCCGACTGCGCGCCGGGATGCCGATGCATCCGCTGCAGGCGGGAACGGATCTGGTCGACCTCGACGTGGCCGCTGTCGACCAGCCCTCGCACCAGCGGCGCCGCGACCGGGGCGGGGGTGAAGCGGAGCAGGTCCGTCGCGGTCCGCACCGGGACGGTGACCGGGCTGCCTCCGATCGTCTCGACCTCCTCGGTCCCCAGCCGCGCCGTGCGGATCACGACTCCGGCCACGTCTCCCCGATGTGCTGAGGACAGCAGCTCCGCCGGCGCCGGGGGCACGCCGCCCAGCAGCACCCAGGCCGCGGACGGACCGGCGATGACGTGGTGGGACTGCAGCTGGGCCCCGAGCGCGCAGCCGAGGGCGAGGGCCCGTTGCACGGCGGTGCGCAGCAGATCGGGTGGGAGGTAGCGCCCCGGCAGCAGCCGCGCGAGGTACCCCTCGGCGACCAGCACGCGGGTGGGCGGGGTCTCCTCCCAGCGCTGGAGAGCCGTGCCCAGCGGGACCGCCAGCTCGGCGGCATGGCGGGACCAGGCCGCGCACAGTCCGAGCGGGACGAGCTGATCGGACCCGCCTCCGCCCCGGTCCGGGCCGGGCCGCTCGTGGTGAGCGTGCGGCCCGGACGCGGCGGGGGCGAAGCGGGATTCCATGGCCCGACTCTGGCCCGGCAGCCCTGCGAGAGCAACGCCCCGGCCGTCGCTGTGGACGGACGGGGCGGTGGAGGAACCGTCCTGCGGGGGCGGGCCCGGTGCGGAGGGGTCAGCCGAGATCGCGCGCCGAGCGTTCGATCACCGCGAGCCACTCCTTGCGCGCCTCGAGCGCTGCCTGCGCCTCGGCGATCTTCTTCGGATCCCCTCCGGCGACCGCCCTGTCGTACTCCTCCTGATAGGCGGCGATGGCGGAATGCAGCTGTGAGGACGCGCCCTCGACGCGTGCCCTCGTGCGCGGATCGGTGCGGCGCCATTCGTCCTGCTCGGCGTTCTTGACCGCCCGCTCCACGGCACGCAGCCGGTCATCGATCCGGCGCATGTCACGGCGAGGGACCTTGCCCGCCTCCTCCCAACGATCCTGGACGGAGCGCAGCGACGCCTTCGCGGCCTCCAGATCCTTCGCGGGATCGATGGCCTCCGCCTCGGTCAGCAGGGCCTCCTTGACCGCGAGGTTCTCCCGCTGCTCGGCCTCGGTCTCGTGGAGATCGGCGTTGCGTGCCTGGAAGAAGGTGTCCTGGGCGGCCTTGAACCGCTTCCACTGCGCGTCGTCCTTCTTGCGGCTGCCGCGCGGAGCGCTGCGCCACTCGTTCATCAGGTCCTTGTACGCCCGGACGGTGGGGCCCCAGTCGGTGGAGTCCTGCATCGCCTCGGCGCGGGCGATCAGCCGCTCCTTGACCTGTGCGGCCTCGGCATGCTTCTCGTCGAGCTGGGAGAAGAACTGCTTGCGCATCCGGTCGAAGGTCGCACGGGCTGCCGAGAGGCGCTTCCACAGCGCATCCTCGGTGGGGCGGTCCAGCGAGACGTCGTCGGTCTGCATCTGCTTCCAGCGGGGCACCATCTGGCGCATCGTCTCCCCGGCCTTCTTCCAGGAGATCTGCTCGGGATCGGTCGCCACCAGGGCTTCGATGGACTCGACGAACTCGGTGCGGCGCCGGGCGGCCTCCTCACGGCCTCGGGCGCGCTCTGCCTCGAGAGCGCGGATCTTCCCCTTGGCCACCTCCCGCAGCTCGTTCGCCCGTGCCCGCAGCGCCGGGATGTCGCCCACGACCTGCGGCTCCTTCATGTTCTTGCGCAGGTTCTCGAGCAGCCGGTTCAGCTCGTTCTGGGTGTGCTCGGGGGCGTTGAGCGTGGTCTGGGTGAGGTCCAGGAAGGCGACCAGATCGAGATATCCGCGTGCGAAGGGCTCGAGCGCCGCCTCCCGATCCGTCTCCGTGGTGGTGCCGATGGTCCGCACCTGGGTGCCGTCCTGCACCGTGACGGTGCCGTCCTCGGAGACGGAGCCGAACGCGGTCGCGGCCGCGAGCTGCTCCGGGTCGTACTCGGTGACCGGCGGGGCGACGGGCAGCAGCGCGGCGCTCGGTTTCTTCGCTGCCAGTGCGGCAGGCGTCGGCGCGCCGGGGCGCGGCCCGGACGCGGCCGGCCGAGGCTTCGGAACGGGCGGGGCATCGGCCGTCGCGGGTCGGGACGGTGCCTCCGCGGCGTCCGGTCCCGCCGGGGCCGGCGGCTCGGCCGGCGTGGGCTGGCCCGCCGGGGCCGGCGGCTCGGCCGGGGCGGTCTCGGCGCTCTCCGCCGAGGGCGCGGCGCCGACGTCGGCCGTCGGACTGGTCTCCTCCGTGGTCGGCTGCTCGGCCGTCGGCTCCGACGGCGGGGTGTCGGGGGAGGACTCGGGGACGGGGGTCTCGGACTCGCTCACGATCGAGCTCCTTCGAAAGGATCCGCTGCAGGGCGGGACACTGCCGCCGGGATCGGCGGTCGGGCAGGTGGGCGGGGCCCCGTCAGGGGCGCACCGCCTCAGGGAACTCTACAGCGACACGCGCGTGCGGGACGACGCATCCCGCCGTCGGGCCCCGCATCGCGCCGTCGGGGATAATGGGGGCGGCACTCAGCCCAGGACCGAGAAGGAAGTGCACCGCATGGCGAAGATCGCCGCCCTGTCAGGATTCCCGGAGTGGCTCCCCGCGGAGCGTCTCGTCGAACAGCACGTGATCGACGTGTTCCGCGAGGTGGCCGAGCTCCACGGCTTCTCGGGCATCGAGACGCGCGCCGTCGAACCGCTCGATCAGCTGCTGCGCAAGGGCGAGATCGACAAGGAGGTGTACGTGCTGCGCCGCCTCCATGCCGAGGAGGAGGGGGCGGACCCGGCCCGCGAGGACCGGGCACGCACCCTGGGCCTGCACTTCGACCTCACCGTGCCGCTGGCCCGGTACGTGCTCGAGCACCAGAACGATCTCGCCTTCCCGCTGCGGCGCTTCCAGATCCAGAAGGTGTGGCGCGGAGAGCGCCCCCAGGACGGGCGCTTCCGCGAGTTCTACCAGGCGGATCTCGACGTCATCGGGCAGGACACCCTCCCCGGGCACATCGAGGCCGAGGTCGCCGTGGTGATGGCGGAGATCCTCGACCGGCTCCCGATGCCCGCGTTCACGATCCACGCCAACACGCGGCGCCTCTCGGAGGGCTTCTTCCGCTCGATCGGGCTCGAGGACCACTCCGCCGTGCTGCGCAACCTCGACAAGCTGCCGAAGATCGGGCCCGATGCGGTGCGCGACCTGCTGCTGGCCGAGACGGGCGCGAGCCCGGAGCAGGCCCGGGCCTGCCTCGACTTCGCCTCCATCCGCACCCGCGACGGCTCCTTCGCCCAGCAGGTGCGCGACCTCGGCGGCGGCGGGGACATGGTCGAGCAGGGGATCGCCGAGCTCACCGCCGTCATCGAGCGCGTCGAGGCCGCCGTGCCCGGGGTGATCATGGCGGATCTGTCCATCGCCCGCGGGCTGGACTATTACACGGGCACCGTCTTCGAGACCTTCGTGGCCGGGCACGAGTCCCTCGGCTCGATCTGCTCCGGCGGCCGCTACGACTCCCTGGCCACGGACAACCGCCACACCTATCCGGGCGTGGGCCTGTCGATCGGCCTGTCCCGGCTGGTCTCCCGCCTGCTCTCGGCGGGGCTGGTCACGGCCTCGCGCTCGGTGCCCACGTGCGTGCTGGTCTCCGTCGCGGACGAGCAGCACCGTCACCTCAGCGACGCCGCCGCCCGCGCGTTGCGCGGCCGCGGCATCCCCTGCGAGGTCGCCCCGACCGCGGCCAAGTTCGGCAAGCAGATCCGCTATGCCGATCGGCGCGGGATCCCGTTCATCTGGTTCCCGGGCGTGGACGGCGCGGCGGACCAGGTCAAGGACATCCGCAGCGGGGAGCAGGCCGAGGCCGACACCGCCGTCTGGGAGCCGCCGGCCGCGGACCGGACTGCTCAGGTGCGCGCCGCCGACGGCGGGGAGTCGCCTGCACAGGACTGAGCGGCCGGGCGACGCCCCCGACGCCGATGCGGTGGGTCACACTGCGGCGTTCCGGGAATGATCCGGGGCGCCGCGGCGTTCCACCGGTCATGGCTACGCTCACCCTGACCAACGAGAACCACGACAAGACAGTCGAGGACGGCATCGTCCTGATCGACTTCTGGGCGGGCTGGTGCGTGCCGTGCCAGCGCTTCGCCCCGATCTTCGAGGAGTCCTCGGAGACCCACGAGGACGTCACCTTCGCGAAGGTGGACACCGAGGACCAGCAGGAGCTCGCGATGCGCTACGGCATCACCTCGATCCCCACCCTGGTCGCCTACCGCGAGGGAATCCCGGTGTTCTCGCAGGCCGGCGCGCTCCCGCAGTCCGCGCTCGAGGACCTCATCGGCCAGATCAGGAACCTGGACATGGACGAGGTCCGCAAGGCCTACGCCGAGGCGCAGGAGAAGCAGAAGCAGGGCTGACCTGCCCGGAAGAGGGCTGAGCACACAGCCCACCCCCGCCACGTGCAGCGCCCCCGCCACCGGGATCCGGTGACGGGGGCGCTGCTCGTACGCGTGCCGGGCGCTCAGCCCTCGTGGCGACGGAACGGGCGACGCTTCCCGTCGAAGCGCCCGCCGCGGTCATCGCGCCGGAACGGCCGGTCCCCGTCCCGGCGCGGGCCCTTGCCGCCGCGCGGCCCGCGATCGAGGCCGATGCGCAGCTCGCGGCCGCCGACCTTCGCCCGCGAGATCCGCTCCATCTGCTCCGGGGACAGCGCGCCGCGGATCTGGACCAGGGCGAAGTTCGGGAAGATCTGGATCTTGCCGATGTCCTTGCCGTGCAGACCGCCCTCGCCGGTCAGGGCGCCGACGATCCCCGGGGGCCGTGCACCGTGGGTGTGGCCCACCCCGATCTTGTACGACGTGTAGCCGCGCTCGGTGGCCGGTGCGTCGCCGCGAGGGCCGCGCTCTCCGCGCCGGTCGTCACCGGCGAGCTTCGCACCGGTGAACTCCTCCTCCTCGGAGGGGGCACCGGGACCGTCGTCACCCACGGACATCGCACCGAGGGCGGCGGCCAGCTCCAGCGGATCCAGGTCGTGCTCGGCGACGAACTCACCGATCAGCTCGCGGTAGAGGTCCAGGCGTCCGCGCTCGATGCGCTCGGGCAGCTTGGTCAGCTGCGCGGCCAGGCGGTGCCGGGACACGTCGCGCGGCGAGGGGATGACCGCCTCGGCGAGCGTCTGCTTGGTGGCGCGTTCGATGTTCTTCAGCGCCCGGCGCTCGTGGGGGCCGATGAACGTCAGCGCCTCGCCGGAGCGCCCGGCGCGGCCGGTGCGCCCGATGCGGTGCACGTAGGACTCCGCCTCCTTGGGCACGTCGAAGTTCACGACCAGGCCGATCCGCTCGACGTCCAGGCCTCGCGCCGCGACATCGGTGGCGACCAGCACCTGCAGCGAACCCTCGCGCAGGCGCTCGACGATCTTCTCGCGCTCCTTCTGGGGGACGTCGCCGCTGATGGATGCCGCGATCAGTCCGCGCGAGACGAGGGCGGTGCCGACCTCCTCGGCCGCGGCGCGGGTGCGCACGAACACGATCGCGGCCTCCGCTTCCGAGGTCGCCAGCACACGGGCGAGCGCACCGGTGCGGTGACGGAAGGGCACCACCGCGTAGGTCTGGGTGACGCTCTCGACCGTCGAGGACTGCGGGGACACGCTCACGCGCACCGGGTCCTTCATGTGGGTCTGGGCGACCCGTCGGATGGCCGAGGGCATGGTGGCGGAGAACAGTGCGACCTGGCGGCTCGCGGGGGAGTGGGAGAGGATCTCCTCGACGTCCTCCGCGAAGCCCATCCGCAGCATCTCGTCGGCCTCGTCGAGGACGGCGAACCGGATGGTGTCCAGGCGCAGGTTGGTGCGGCGCATGTGGTCCATCACACGGCCGGGCGTGCCGACGACCACCTGGGCGCCGCGGGCGAGGGCGCGCTCCTGCGGACCGTAGGGGGAGCCGCCGTAGAGGGCGACCACGTCCAGCCCGCCGATCGAGGTGGCGAAGGAGGCGATCGCGTCGGCCACCTGCATCGCCAGCTCGCGCGTCGGGGCGAGCACGAGGGCCTGCACCTCACGCCGCGCGGGATCGATCGCGGCCAGCAGCGGCAGCCCGAACGCGGCGGTCTTGCCGGTGCCGGTCTGGGCGACGCCGATCACGTCGCGGCCCTCCAGCAGCGGCGGGATGGCCTGGGCCTGGATGGCCGAGGGGGTGGTGAAGCCGAGCTCGTCGACCGCGCGGCGCAGGGGCGCCGGCAGGGCGATGTCGTCGAAGCTGGGGCCCGCGGCGGCCTCCGGCTCGGTCGGTGCAGCGTCGGCCGTGGCCGGAGCGGTCGCGTCGGACTCCTCGGCAGCGGCGGAGGAGTGGGCAGGGGAGACGTCGGTCATGGTGTCCTTCGACAGTCAGGGGGTGAACAAGCCCTAACGTGTCGCAGGGCGTGAGTGCCCGTACAACGGGCGCGGGCGCCCATACGTCTCGCACAACGGGGACCGTGCGGTGGCACGGCGCGGCTCGGGCGATCTCGGGCGAAACAGACCTGCGCTCGCGCAGGTCGGACCGTGGACGAGTCTACGGGTGCCATGGCGCGAGCAACAGGGTCGCAGTGGCGAGATCGCTCACCCCGGGCGGTAAGGTGGGCCATCCACGCTCGTGCGTGACGGCCGTCGAGCGCTCCCGCGCCCGGGCGGGCCATGACCTGTCGACCCCACCAGAAGGACACCTCGTGCTGCGCACCCATACCGCCGGTGAGCTCCGCCAGGAGCACATCGGACAGACCGTCACCCTCACCGGCTGGATCGGCCGTCGCCGTGACCACGGCGGCGTGACGTTCCTCGATCTGCGCGACGCGAGCGGCGT
>DATGUQ010000061.1:0-3844 GCA_035301145.1 Brachybacterium sp.
GCCCCGGCTCGCCCCCCAGCGCAGCCTCCCGGTCGTCGCCGTCGTCGGCCGCCCGAACGTCGGCAAGTCCACACTGGTCAACCGCATCATCGGTCGTCGCGAGGCGGTGGTCGAGGATCGTCCCGGAGTGACCCGCGACCGCGTGTTCTACGAGGCGGAATGGACCGGGAAGGACTTCTGGCTGGTCGACACCGGCGGCTGGGAGGACCGGGCCCGGGGGATGGCCCACCGGGTGGCCGAGCAGGCCGAGGTCGCCGTCTCCCTGGCCGACGTGGTCCTGTTCATCGTGGATGCGAACGTGGGAGTCACCACCACCGACGAGCAGCTGCTGCGGGTGCTGCGCAAGGCGCAGGTGCCGATCGTCCTGGTCGCCAACAAGGTCGACGACCAGCGCGGCGAGCTCGAGGCCGCGGCGCTGTGGAACCTCGGCCTGGGGGAGCCGCACGCGGTCTCCGCCCTGCACGGCCGCGGCTCCGGCGACCTGCTGGACGCCGTGGTCGCCGCGATGCCCGAGGAGGGGCGCGGCGCACCCGCCGACCGCGGACCGCGACGGGTCGCCCTGCTCGGCCGCCCGAACGTCGGCAAGTCCTCGCTGCTGAACCGGCTGGCCGAGGAGCAGCGCGTCGTGGTCGACGATCTCGCGGGCACCACCCGCGACCCGGTCGACGAGAAGATCACCCTCGGCGGCAAGGACTGGACCTTCGTGGACACCGCGGGCATCCGCCGCCGCGTGCTCCAGTCCCAGGGCGCCGACTACTACGCCTCCCTGCGCACCCGGGCGGCGCTGGACCGGGCGGAGGTCGCCGTGGTGCTGCTCGAGGCCCCCGAACCGATCTCGACCCAGGACCTCAAGATCATCGACATGGTGCTGGAGTCCGGCCGCGCCCTGGTGCTCGCCTTCAACAAGTGGGACCTGCTGGACGAGGAGCGCCGCAGGGCGCTCGAACACGAGATCGAGCGTGATCTCGCGCACGTGGCCTGGGCGCCGCGCGTGAACATCTCCGCGCAGACCGGCCGGCACGCCGAGAAGCTGGTGCCGGCGATCCAGACGGCGCTGGAGTCGTGGGACCGCCGGATCCCCACCGGGCGGCTCAACGCCTTCCTCGGCCAGCTGGTCGCCGCGCACCCGCACCCCCTGCGCGGCGGCAAGCAGCCCCGCATCCTGTTCGCGACCCAGGCCCGCACCCGTCCGCCGCGGTTCGTCGTCTTCGCGAGCGGGTTCCTCGAGCACGGCTACCGCCGCTTCATCGAACGCCGCCTCCGTGAGGACTTCGCCTTCACGGGCTCGCCGATCGTCATCGGGGTACGGATCCGGGAGAAGCGCAAGCGCTGAGACCCGCGCGACCCGCCCCGCCGGGGCTCCGAGGTGCGCCGCCGCGCCGCGACCACGTATCGTGAGGACCATGAGCACCACCGGCGATCACGGCTCCTGGAACCCCTACGGGAACGACGGCGGCGACCACGGCACCTCGGGGCAGGCCCCGCAGGACCCATGGGCGCAGCAGCCCGCCCCGCATGACCCCTACGCGCAGCCCTCGGCGGGTTCGGCCTCGGACCCCTACGGGCAACCGGGGGCGGCGGCGCCGCAGTACGGGCAGCAGGACCCGTACGGCCAGCCGCCCTCGGCGGGCTCCGCCTCGGACCCCTATGCGCAGGGCCAGCAGAGCTGGTCACCCGCAGCAGGCTCCGGCGCCCCGGCGTCGGACCCCTATGGCGCGCCCGCCGGAGGCCCCTCCCCGTACGGCCAGAGCGCCTACGCTCAGCCCGCCGGAGGCCCCGCTCCGCAGGGCCAGGCCCAGAGCCGCCTCGTCGTCGGCCTGCTCGGGATCTTCCTCGGCGGTTTCGGGGTGCACCGCTTCCTCCTGGGCTACACGAAGATCGGCCTGATCCAGGTCCTCGTGAGCGTGCTCAGCTGCTTCATCCTCTATCCCCTCATCCAGATCTGGGGGCTCATCGAGGGCATCATGGTGCTGGCCAAGTCGCCCACCTTCGAGCGAGACGCCCACGGCCGGCCCCTGACCGACTGACCCCGTCCCACCGCTCACCACCAGGACACGACAGCGATGACCACCCAGCCCGCCGGCCCCCTCCCGGACCGCAGCTCGCTCCAGACGCATGCGATCATCCTGATCGTCCTCGGCTTCCTGTGCGGCGTCGGCCTGCCGGCCGTCTTCGGCATCATCGCGCTCGTGCAGATGGACTCCGACCCCTATTCCGCTCAGCGGATGAACAAGGTCGGGTGGATCGTCTTCTGGGCGATGCTGGGGCTGCTCGTCCTGTTCATCATCGCGTACGTGCTGTTCATCCTGCTGTTCGTCGGCGCGTTCTCGCTGCCGTTCCTGATGGGCGCCTGACCGCCGCCCCGCCGAGGAGGCACCATCTCCACCCCGGACTTCGTCCTCTCCCTGCGCGAGCGGATCGGGCACGAGCTGCTGTGGATGCCCGGCGTGACGGCGCTGGTGCTGGACCGCGAGCGCACGCGGATGCTCGCCGTACGGCGCGCCGACGACGACGCCTGGACACCTGTCACCGGGATCATCGACCCGGGCGAGGAACCCGCGCGAGCCGCCGTGCGCGAGGTCGCCGAGGAGGCGGGGATCGACTGCCGTGCGCTGCGGCTCGTCGACGTGCGCACCCTGCCCCCGGTCACCTATCCGAACGGGGACCGGGCGCAGTACCTCGACCTGTGCTTCCTGTGCGACGCCGACGGTGCGGCCGTCCCGTTCCCGGCCGACGGGGAGAACACCGCGGCCCGCTGGTTCCCGATCGACGCCCCACCGCCGATGAACGAGCGCTTCATGGAACAGCTCGCGCTGGCGCGCGAGGATGTCGTCGAGACGCGGTTCCGGCGATGAGCGGCCGGGCCCCGCTGCCCGGCACCCGGGTGCGGATCGCGCTGACCGACCGCCCCGGCGACGAGGCCGTGGTGCGGGTGATCGCCGCCCCTCAGAGGGACATGACCCACGGCGGCCGGCTCAGCCCGGCCCTCGCCCCCTTCGCCGACGCCCTGCTCGTGGACGTCGCCGCGGCGGGCACGACGGTGCTCCCGGGCGCCTGGGTCGAGCACGAGGTGCTCGAGCGCGGTGCCCCGATCGCACCCGTCCCGGTGACCGCCGCCGACCTGCGCCCTCCGGCGGTGATCATGGGCAGCACCGAGCGGGCCGCGCTGTGCTGGGGCGAGACCGTCTGGCCCCTCGACCTCGGGGGAGTGGTTGCGATCCCGGACGCCGCCCGGCCCGGCCCGCATCCGCTCTCGCGCCTGCGCCGCCTGCTGCTGGTCGCCCTCGGCCGACGCAGCGAGATCGCGCTGACCCTCTGGCAGGCCCCTGATCTCGAGATCCCCTGGCACGACGTGAGGCTGCTGCCTCACGCGCAGCGGTGGTTCGAGCTCGCCGGCGTGCCGCCGGGCACCCGGTACGCCGATGCCGAGCGGATCCAGGGGGCCGGGCGGGCCCGTCCGTGGTCCTGAACCCAGGAACCCACCGCGACGCGCCGAGCGGACGGTCGGGAGATCTGCGCCACACGGGATATCGTCGACATCCGCGCCCGACGTCGACGAGGAGGTCTCCGTGGCCCGAGAACCCGTTACCCGGTCGGCCCTCGACCGGCGCACCTTCCTGCGGCTGAGCGCGGGGGTCGCGACCGTGCTCCCGCTGACCGCGCTGGGCGGCTGCGGCGGCCGCAACACCGACCCCGGCACCATCCGCGTCGCCTTCCAGCAGTTCGGCTCCGGCACCATCAAGGAGCAGTGGATCACCACCGCCGCCGAGGAGTTCTCCGCCGAGAACCCGGAGCTGACCGTCGACCTGGTGCCGATCGTCGCCTCCGAGGGCGACTACTTCAC
>DATGUQ010000062.1:0-6536 GCA_035301145.1 Brachybacterium sp.
ACCGCGGCGAGGACCGAGGCGGTCAGCACGCCCACCTTCGCGGCGTCGTACATCGGGTCCCCGATCTCGAAGCTCAGCTCCGAGACCAGCAGGGAGACGGTGAAGCCGATCCCGGCGACCGCCGCCATGCCGATCATGTCGATCCACTTCAGCGAGGAGTCCAGACGCGCGCTGGTGAACGTGGTGACCGCGAAGGAGGTGCCGACGATGCCGAGGATCTTGCCTGCCACGAGTCCGACGATGATGCCCAGCGCCACAGTGGACTGCCAGGCGTCCAGCAGCCCGCTCACACCGCCGAGGGCGACCCCGGCGCTGAAGAATGCGAACACCGGCACGGCGATCGCGCTGGAGAAGGGGCGGAGACGGTGCTCGAGGGTGTGCGAGAGGGAGTGCTGCTTCCCGTAGGGCGAGATGCCGCGCACGGGCACCAGGAAGGCGAGGACCACGCCGGCGATGGTGGCGTGGACGCCGGAGTTCAGGAACAGCACCCAGGTGATCAGTGCCAGCGGGGCCAGCAGCGCCCAGGCGGTCCAGTAGCGGGTCTTGAACCAGGCCTCGCGCCTGTTCGCGAGCCACCAGAACGCGGCCATCGGCACCAGCGCGAGGGCGAGGTACCACAGCTGCAGGTCCGAGGTGTAGAAGATCGCGATGATGGTGATCGCGATGAGGTCGTCGACGATCGCGAGGGTGAGCAGGAAGGTGCGCAGCGCGGTGGGGAGGCTGGAGCCCAGCAGCGCGAGGATCGCGATCGCGAAGGCGATGTCGGTGGCGGCCGGGATGGCCCAGCCGCCCGCGGCCCCCGGGGGACCGCCGAGGTTGATGACGGTGTAGATGATCGCGGGCACGGCGACTCCGCCGAAGGCCGCGGCGATCGGGACCATCGCCTTCGAGGGGGAGCGCAGGTCCCCGACCACGAACTCCTGCTTGAGCTCGAGCCCGGCGAGGAAGAAGAACACCGCGAGCAGGCCGTCGGCGGCCCAGTGCCCGATCGTCAGCTTCAGCGACAGCGGGCCCAGATCGAACCCGAGGTAGGTGTCGCGGACCGTGAAGTACAGGTCCGACAGAGGGGTGTTGGCGAACAGCAGCGACAGCACGGTGGCCATCAGCAGCAGCGCGCCGCCGGGGATCGCACGGGTCACCCAGTCCTCGGCGGGCAGCAGCGTGCGGTACGTGCCCCGCTCGCGGATGGTGGCTGACGGAGTGGTCATCGGGAGAGCTCCTGCGGTGAGGGGTCGGAGGGATGGGCGGCGGCCCCGACCGCGGAGCTCAGTCCTGCGTCGGGGCCTCGGTCCGGGGGCGGCGCTCGCCGCGGCCCAGGACCTGCGGCGGCGGTGCGGTGGCGTGCCGGAGCACGCGGACGAGGATCAGGGCGACGGTGAGCGCGCCGGCGGCCTTCGCCCACCACGGGTCGGCGATGAACAGCAGCACCATGGCCAGCAGCACCGGCGCGAGGTAGACGAAGGCGGAGCGCACGTAGCCCAGGAACGTCGGCGTCTTCACGCCGGCGTCGTCGGCCACGGACTTCACCATGAAGTTCGGTCCGTTGCCGATGTAGGTCATGGCGCCGCACAGCACCGCGCCCAGCGAGATCGAGATCAGCAGCGCCTCGGGCACGTCCGCCACCCGCGGCTCGCCCGGCAGCTGCGTGGCCATCTCGAAGAAGGTCACGTAGGTGGGGGCGTTGTCCAGCACGGAGGAGAGCCCTCCGGTGAACACGAACAGCGTGATCTCGTTCAGCGGCAGGTTCGGGGCGGCCGCGCGCAGCACCTGCAGCGCCGGGACCATCGTCAGGAAGATGCCGACGAACAGGGCGCCGACCTCCTGGATCGGGGCCCAGGTGAACTCGTTCTCCTCGAAGCGGATCGCCTTCGAGCCGATCACGAAGGAGCAGGCGGCCGCCGCGAGCATCACGATCTCGCGCCAGGGCACCCAGTTCACGCCCTCGATGTGCCCGTGGGCGACGGCGTCGATGTCCAGCGAGGGGATCAGCGCCACCGCGAAGATGATCACCGCGAACCAGATCAGGTTGGGGGCGCCGCCCACGCTCAGCGGCGTGCGGTTGTCGCTGTCCATCGCGAGCGCCTCGGGCTTCTCGCGGGCATGGAAGCGACGGTCCAGCGCCCAGTAGCTCAGCAGGAGCAGGGCGTTGACGAACAGCCACATGGGGAGCAGGCCGAAGGTCCAGGTGAAGGGCACGCCCCGCAGCATGCCCAGGAACAGCGGCGGATCGCCGAGCGGGGTGAGCAGCCCGCCGGAGTTCGCGACCACGAAGATCGTGAACACGACGGTGTGGGCGCGGTAGCGGCGCTCGGCATTGGTGGCCAGGATGGGCCGGATCAGCAGCATCGCGGCACCGGTGGTGCCGATGAAGCTCGCCAGCAGACCGCCGACGGCGAGGAAGGCCGTGTTGATGCGTGGCGTGGCCGCCAGGTCCCCGCGCAGGACGATCCCGCCCGACACCGTGAACAGCGCCAGCAGCAGCACGATGAACTGCACGTACTCGATGAGGGCGTGGGCCACGAGCTCGGGGTGCGAGGCCAGCAGCAGACCGATCGCGACCGGGACGCCGAGCACCAGCGCGTAGATCAGCTGGTTGCGGGGCCTCTCCCAGAGCGGCTCGAGCTTGGGCACCAGCGGGAAGACCGCGATGCCCAGCAGCATCAGCACGAACGGGATCAGGGTCCAGACGGGGAAGTCCATCGCGGATCACGTCACCTTCGAGATCAGGACGGTGAGGATCAGTCGCGCTCCCGTATCCGGGCCGCCGGTGGGAGGGGCCGACCCGCACACCGACGCGCGGGGTGGGGAACGGGAGAACCATACTGGTCCCTTCTCGGCATCGCGGACACGTGAACGGAGGTCTCCCTCCGTGCCGACCAGACTTCCCGGCTCTCCGCGGTCAGTGTCTCACGGCCTCCGACGACCGGGGCGCGGATGACCGATCGACGTCGTTGTGGCGGTGGGACCGCGCGGGGATGCATACCCTGTCCCCATGGTCACCACACTCCCGTACGGTTCCTGGCCCTCGCCCATCACCGCCGAGCTGCTCGCGACCGGCGGTACGCAGCTGGGCGCCCCGCGCCTGGTGGGCGAGGCCGTGTGGTGGACGGAGGGCATCTCCACCGAGGGCGGTCGCCAGGCGATCCTGCGCACCGCCGGGCCGGTCGCCGTGCCGGGGAACGAGACCGGTGCCGCAGACGGCGCCGAGGATGCCCAGGACCCGGTCACCGTGCTCCCGGCCCCCTACAACGCCCGCTCCCGCGTGCACGAGTACGGCGGCGCCTCCTGGACCGTCGTGCCCGGCACGGCGGACGAGGCGACCCGTCGGCCGCCGCTGGTGGTGTTCGTGAACTTCGAGGACCAGCGCGTCCATGCGCTGCGCGAGGGGGAGCAGCCGCTGCCGCTGACCCCCGTCGGCCCCGAGGTCGGGTCCGCGCACGGACCGTCGCTGCGCTGGGCCGATCCGACCCCGGTCACGCTCGCCGACGGCACCGCCGAGGTGTGGTGGATCTGCGAGGACCACACCGGCGGCGAGGACGGGCCCCGCACGGACGCCGACGGCGCCCCGCACATCGAGCGGTACGTGGTCGCGGTGCCGCTGGACGGCTCGGCCGCGGAGGACCCGTCCGCGCTGCGCCGCATCACCCCGTCGGCCCGCTTCGTCGCGCACCCGCGGGTGAGCCCGGACGGCTCGCAGCTCGCCTGGATCAGCTGGGAGCATCCGCAGATGCCGTGGGACGGCACGCAGCTGCACGTCGCGCCGCTGATGAACGGCAGGGCCGGCGAGGGCGAGATCGTCGCCGGCAGCACCGAGGAGTCGATCCTGCAGCCCGAATGGCTCGACGACCAGCGGCTGCTGTTCCTCTCCGACGCCTCCGGCTGGTGGAACCCCTGGGTGTGGTCGGCCGACGGGGGAGCGCATCAGGTGCTCGAGCGCGAGGAGGAGTTCGCCGGGCCGATGTGGGCGCTGGGCACCACCTGGCTGCAGGTGCTCGACCCCGATCACGCGCTCGTGGAGCACGGCCGGGCGGCGACCTCGCTGTCCGTGCTGCGGATCAGCACCGGTGAGCTGACCGCGCTGGACTGCCCGCTCACCCAGATCGGGGCCGCGCACCTGCGCGAGGACGGGCTGCTGCTGCTCTCCGGCGCCTCGCCCACGCAGTTCGCGGCGATCCACGTGGCCCGCCTGGATCGGGGAGCCGACCCGTCGGCCGACGAGCCCGGAGCCGCCCCGTCGGCTCCCTCGCTGTCCCCGCTCACCGTGCTGCGCTCCTCCCGCAGCGACGCGCCCGACCCCGGCCTGCTGCCGGAGGGCGAGAGCATCGAGGTGCCGCTGCCGGGCGGCGGCGTGGTCCACGCGATCGTGCACCGGCCCCGCCAGGAGGGCCTCGCCGGCCGCGAGGACGAGCTGCCGCCCTTCATCGCGCAGGTGCACGGCGGCCCCACCGCCCACGTCTCGCCCGTGCTCTCGCTGCCGGTCGCCTACTACACCTCCCGCGGCCTCGGCGTGGTGGCGGTGAACTACGGCGGCTCCTCGGGCTACGGCCGCGCCTACCGCAACCGCCTGCGCGGCCAGTGGGGCGTGGTCGACGTGCAGGACACCGTCGCGGTGATGGAGCACCTGGTCGCCGAGGGGATCGCCGACGGGAACCGGCTCGCGATCGAGGGCGGCAGCGCCGGCGGCTGGACCACGCTGGCGTGCCTGACCCGCACCGACACCTTCGCCGCGGGCGCCTCCAGCTTCGGGGTGGCCGAGCTCGAGCAGTTCGTCCAGGACACCCACGACTTCGAGTCGCGCTACATCGACGGGCTCGTCGGCCCCTATCCGGAGCGGCGTGACCTGTACGTCGAGCGCGCCCCGCTCAGCCACGTCGACGAGCTCGAGGTGCCGGTGCTGCTGCTCCAGGGCGACGAGGACAGGATCGTCCCGCCCAGCCAGTCGGAGCTGTTCCGCGACGCACTCGCCGCGAAGGGGATCCCGCACGCGTATCTGCTGTTCGAGGGGGAGCAGCACGGCTTCCGCAAGGCGGACAGCATCATCCGGGCGATCGAGGCGTCGCTGTCCTTCTACGGGCAGGTGCTGGGCTTCAGCCCGGCCTGCGTCCCGGTGCTCGCGCTGCAGCGGGACTGACGGAGGGGGACGGACATGGTGCACAGCAGCCCGGAGCGGGACGGACGCACGACGGCGAGGACACGGGTCCCGCCCGAGAGGCAGCCGCTGCGCCCCGCGACCGCGCTCGCGGTCCTCTCGCTGCTGACGGTGCTGCTGGAGGTGGCGGGCGCCGTCCTGGTGGTCGTCGCCGCGCGGACCGGGCTGCTCGAGGACGTGGTGCGGGACATGGACCCGGAGGGGCCGGGTTCCGTGGCCTGGATCGTGATGCTGGTCCTGGGGGTCCTCGGGGTGGTCGTGGTCGGCTTCGGCCTGAGGCTGGCCTCCGTGGTGCTCGGGATCCTCGTGGTGATCCGCGGCGACGGGAAGCTGCGGATCGGGGCGAGCCTGCTGCTCGCCATCGCCCTGTTCGGAATGTTCTTCTCGCTCACCATCGAGGGGCCGGCGCTCTCCGGCGGCATCGAGGCGGCCTTCGCGGTGCTGCAGTGGACGGTCGAGATTTTCCGCTGGGCGCTGACGATCACCGGCCTGGTGCTCCTCGGACTGGGGATCGGCGAGGTGCGCCGGGCGCGGGCCGCGCAGCTCCCGGGGCTGCGCTGACCGGGCCGGCCGCGCTCATCGCGCTCGGCGGGCTGGCCCGGCCGACCGCGCGGCGGTGAGGCTTGCCACTCGTCGAGGGGCTGGTTAGGTTGGTCCGCGGCATGCGGGCCGTTCCCCGGGAGGATCGGCCGCGCGCGTCCTGACGCGAAGGAGCCTCATGGTCCCCCGGATGTCCCGTCGGACAGGACCGACCGCCGCAGCCCGCGCCGCCGCAGGGCCCGTCGGCCTCGACGCCGAGGTGCTCGAGGACCTGCCGGGCATCCTCCGTGCCGGGCTCGAGACCGACCCGCCCCGCTTCGCGGGAGCCTCCCTCCTGGTCGCCTCGCAGGCGGGGATCGCCTACGAACATGCCGACGGGTATGCGCTGCGCTGGCAGGACGCCTCCACCGAGCTGCCCCGTCACCGATGGATCCCGGCGCGCACCGACACGATCTACGACCTCGCGTCGATCTCGAAGATCTTCACGGCCACCGCCGTGATGCAGCTCGTCGAGCAGGGGCGGCTGGGCCTCGAGGACCGCGTCGCCGCGCACCTGCCCCGCTTCGCCGCGAACGGGAAGGGCGAGGTCGCCGTCCGCCACCTGCTCACCCACGTCGGCGGGCTCCCGGCCGTCATCGACCTCTGCTCCGCCCACCCGGACGTCCCCTCCCGTCTCGATGCCGTGCTCACGGTCGCGCCCACCGCGCCTCCCGGCACCGCGTACGTGTACTCCGACCTGGGGCTGATCACGCTGGGCCTGATCGTGGAGGAGCTCTCCGGCCAGGGCCTGGACGAGTACGTGCGCGAGCACATCACCGGCCCGCTGGGGATGACCGAGACGATGTAC
>DATGUQ010000063.1:0-8069 GCA_035301145.1 Brachybacterium sp.
GACGAGATGGTCTCGCTCGACTTCGCCCGCGAGATGCAGTCCGAGGTGGTCCGCCCGCCGCTGGTGACCCCGGCCTCCGGTGTCGGCTTCGGCGACGAGCTCGCCCGCCTGGGCGAGGAGTCCCTGTTCGGCAACCGCGAGCCCGCGGACGTGGCCGACGAGATCCTCACGGTGCTCGAGGGGATGCAGCCCGAGCACTGACCCGCCATCGACCCCGGCCGCCTACTCTCGAGGGATGAACCCCCGCCCGACCCGTCCCGCAGCGACCGGTCGCGCCGGGCCTGCGGCGGACGTCGGCCGCTGGTTCTCCACCGCCTCCCGCGCCCCGGACGGCCCCGGGCCCACCCGCGGCGGTCCGCGGCTGCCGGCCTGGGGGCCGATGGAGGGGGCGCACTACGGCCGTCGCAGCGCCCCGGAGGAGATCGCCTCCGCGCTCGACCTGCTGCGGGGCCGACCGGTCGCGGTGCTCACCGGTGCCGGGGTCTCCACCGGATCCGGGCTGCCGGACTACCGCGGCCGCGACGCGGTGCCGCGCTCCCCCATGACCTACCAGGAGTTCATGGGCCATGACCTCGCGCGGCGCCGCTACTGGGCGCGCTCGACCGTCGGCTGGGAGCAGTTCCGCAGGGCCCGTCCCGGAGCTGCGCACCGGCTGCTCGCGGCGCTGAGCCCGGGAGTCTTCGAGACGACCGCCGTGATCACCCAGAACGTCGACGGCCTGCACTCGGCGGCGGGGTCGCAGCCCGTGATCGACCTGCACGGGCGGCTGGACCGGGTGCGCTGTCAGCAGTGCGAGGCGAGCTCCGCCCGGCAGGCGCTGCACCAGCGGATGCTCTCGATGAACCCGTCGCTCGCCGCGCGCCTGCCCGAGCTCGCCGCGGATGCGGCCCAGGCGCCCGACGGCGATGCCGAGGTGGATCGCACCAGCTCGTTCCGCTACCCGCCGTGCGGACTGTGCGGCGGGATCCTGAAGCCCGATGTGGTGTTCTTCGGCGAATCCGCCCGCCGGGACGTGGTGGCCGCGGCCTTCGCGGCGCTCGAGGCGGCCGAGGCACTGCTGGTGCTGGGCTCGTCGCTGACAGTGCAGTCCGGACTGCGGTTCGCGCGCGCCGCGCGCCGGCAGGACATGCCGGTCGTGATCGTCAACGACGGCCCCACCCGGGCCGACGCCGAGGCGGCGCTGCGGGTGCACGGCCGGCTCGAGGACGTGCTCGCGGACTGGGCGGCGATCGTCGGTGTCCAGGACCCGGGCGTCCCGCCGCAGCGCGCCGGAGAGGTCCGCTAGAGTTCCTCGGGCGCTGCGTCGTCGAGCGCGGCGAGGAACACCGCGGGGGCATCGTTCATCACGAAATGCCCTGCTCCCGCGATGCGGCGGAGGTGGATGCCGCGGTCGGTGTATGCGGGCTCGTCCCGGTACCGCCGTTCTCCTCCGCATATCAGCGTCACCGGCTGGGTGAGGGCCTGCAGCAGGTCCGAGGTGCGAGCCGCGTGCTCGTCGGTGAGGGCCCGCGCCGAGCGCACGAGTGCGACAGGAGCGGTCAGACTCACGTCCGCGCGGCGCTCCGGGGTCTCCCGGGAGAGGAGACGCTCCCACCCACCGACGCCGAGCGTCGCCTCGGGCTCCGCCGCGATGTCCCCCGGCTGCGCCGGGACGGGGTCGACGGCGGGCTCGACCAGCACGAGCCGTTCCACGAGGTGCGGGTGGCGATGTGCGAGATGGATGGCCACAGCACCCCCGAGGCTGTGCCCCAGCACTTCATGCGGAGAGGGCCCCTGGGCGGCGAGGAATCGCGCGACGGCGTCCGCGATGGCCGGCAGGGTGTAGTCGAAATCCACGGGGGCATCGCTGCGTCCATGGCCCGGCAGATCCAGCAGCAGCGCAGCGCGCCCTCGCCGCACCGCGACGTCCGCCCAGCTGGCCGCCCCGTGACAGCCGAGGCCGTGCAGGTGCAGCGCATGGCGGCCTCGGCCGGGGAGGTGCACGGCGCGCAGCAGGTCGCCGGCGGCGGTGAAGGGGACGACGGTCTCGGGCCTCGCCTCGCGCATGGGATCTGCGGGATGAGATCGGCTCAGGGGCAGCGGATCGCGCAGGGCCACGCCTTCCTGTGCGGCGAGGGAGCGGACCGCCTGGCGGTAGCCGTCCCCGTCCGGCGGAGGTGGCAGCAGCACCGGGCATGCTCCCGCCGCCCTCACGCCGACCAGGAATCGTCGGAGGTCAGCGGGGAATCTGGCGAAGACATCCCGGGCGTGCTCGCCCCGTGGTGAGTCGCGTCGGTCGAAACCGATGACGGCCAGGTCGCCGGGCTCGATCTGCGCGAGCGACCGGCCGAGGTGCCCGGCCTCCAGGTAGTGACGCGTTCCCGCCTCCTCCTCGCCGAGGTCCAGCACGTCCATCCCTTCCGCCGCAGCGAACTGCTCCACCCAGCGGGGTTCGGGCCGGGCCGGTCCCCCGGCGAGCACGACCACGCGCGCGGTGCGACCGGGCCGTGGGGTCGGCGCCTCGAGCCAGCCCCTCACCTCTGCGGGCCGCTCGGCGCCGGCCCGCGGGGCCCGGTCACCCGGGCGGAGGCTGCCCCGCTCCTCGAAGCGGGCTTCCTCCCAGGCGAAGCCGCCCATCTCGCACCAGCGCGACGCGGCGAGATGGGGCCCGGTGGTGCACTGCGAGAAGATCGCCTGCCCGATCGCGTCGGGCTTGCCGCCGGGATGCCAGGGCCGAGCGAGGTGCACGCTGCCGGCAGGGACGTCGGCGTCGGCCTCGAGCCGGACCCCGTGGAAGAGGAAGCCGCGGGGGTTCTCCGATGCTGTGGACGGCGCGGCGATGTATCCGGGCCCGACGCTGCGGATCGTCCCGCCCTCGATGAGCGCCGTGGCGCGGCCGTAGATGAAGTCGACGTCGCCGACGATCTCGCAATTGCTCAGGTGGACCCGGCACACCGCGGCCCAGCTCGGCGCATCCAGCAGCGCGGTGTCCTGGCGCCCCAGCAGGCGGCAGCGATGCAGCGCGATGCGGTCTCCACGGGTGCGCAGCGCGAGGGCTTGGGAATCCGGGAGGTCCAGGCCGACGGTCTTGTCGAAGGTGTTCTCGACGGTGATGTCCTCGAGGGTGACGTCGTCGGCGTCGATCGTGAGTGTCGCGCAGTCCTGCCCGTAGGGCATACCGGTCCGGTCCCGGTCGCCCTGCCGCAGGCCGAAGCTGAGCACGGTGTCGCGGGCGTCTCCGGTCGCGGAGCGGAGGAGCAGCGGGGCACGGCGCGGGCCGATCACCACATGCTCGACGTAGCGCCCGGGATCGAGGATCACCTCGCTGACCGCAGCGCCTCCGTGAGCGACGGCAGCCGTGACGGCGCTGTTCCGACGCGGACCGTGACGGCCATGGACGCCTCCAAGTAATCGGTTTCCGACCCATTATGCACATTCCCGGACTGGACAGAGAATATACGGCAGATTCCTTGACAGCATGCGAAAACAGCAGCAGACTTACCGGCACCCGCGCCAGGTAACCGGTTTCTCACGGGGGCTGGGTGGGAGATGTGCGAGCGTCACCGGGATGGTCCTGGGGCTCAGCGCACCTCCGGTTCTCCCCGCTCCGTTCGCCGCATCGATGCGGCGCCGCCTGCCGCACCGCTGAACCGCCGCATCTCGCCCGCCCCACCGACCCGGGGCCCACGAAAGGACACCGCATGCTCTCTCGACGCTCCCTCCTGTCCAGCGGTCCGCTCGCCGCCGCCGGGGCCCTGGCCCTGTCCTCCTGCGGGAGTTCCAGCGCCGACGGCGGCGGGGGGAGCGACGGTTCGCTGTCCTGGATGTCGGTCTTCCACACCCCGGCGACTCCGGATCCGCACGGCGCGGTGATGACCGCCCTGCTGGACCACACCGGCATCGATGTCGAGTTCCAGTGGGTGCCGGACGCCAACAAGGAGGAGAAGATCAACTCCGCCCTCGCCTCCGGCTCCGTCGCCGACATCAACGGGCTGAACCAGCTGACGATGCCGTCGCTGCGGGACGCCCTCGCATCGGGCCTGTTCTGGGACGTCGAGGACTACCTGGGCGATTACCCGAACATCGCCGCGATCGACCCGAAGATCCTCGATGGGGCACGACTGGACGGCGTCCTCTACGGCGTCCCCCAGCAGCAGCCGCTGGCCCGGTACGGGGTGCTGGTGCGCCAGGACTGGCTGGACGAGCTGGGACTCGACACCCCCCATACGCTCGACGAGCTGCGCGAGGTGGCACAGGCTTTCACGGAGGGCGACCCGACCGGGACCGGGCAGGAGACGGTCGGCATCATCGACCGGGCGGAGAGCTTCCTGTGGGGATTCCCGGAGCTCGCCGGCTACTTCGGTGCGGGTGCGTTCTTCGAGGAGAGCGACGATGGCACGATCATCCCCTCCTTCATGACCGACCCCTTCAAGGAGGCGATGGCCTGGTATCGCGACATCTACGCGAACGGGTGGATGAACCAGGAGTTCGCCACCATGCAGAAGCAGAATCAGCTGCAGGCGATCGCACAGGACAAGGCCGGGATCGTCTTCACCGCCCTGTTCGAGGCGCCGGGCTACATCGCCACCGCGACGTCGATCGATCCGGACAACCCGGCCGAATGGACGCTCATCAACGACATGACCTATCGCGATGTCCCGAGGCGCATCGTCTCCGACACCGGCGGCGGCATGGGTGGGCTCATGGCCTTCTCCACCCGATCCCTCACCTCCGAGGAGGACCTGCGGCGCGGTCTCAGCCTGATCGAGGCGCTGCTGGATGAGACCTCGCTCGATCTCATGACCAACGGGATCGAGGGCACCCATTACGAGGTCGATGCCGACGGTGCCGTCACCATCACGGACCGGCCGCTGTGGGAGCAGGAGGTCCAGCCCTTCTCCGGCGCCCGCCCCTCCCAGCTGTACTACAGCAGGTCCACCGATCCGTACGTCAACGAGGCGAACGAGAAGATCTCGGAGAACGCCGAATACGCCGTGGTCAACCCTGCCCAGTCGCTGACATCTGCCACGTACGACAGCTCCTGGGCGGTGATCGAGCAGTCGGTCCAGGATGCCTGGAACAACTACATGGTCGGACAGATCGACATGGGCGACTTCGACGCGGCCATCGAGGCCCAGCGCTCGCAGGGGCTCGACGACGTCATCGCCGAGTACACCGAGTCCTACGACGCGTCCCGCTGAACGCAGGACGGCGAAGACCGCCGGCACTGACGCTCGGACGGGGTCAGTGGCACGATGGGGCGACAGTGCGACACCGCGAGCTCACGTTGCGGCACGATGGCGTGGACTCGGGGCGGAACGCACCGCGCGGACCCCTGACCTGCACTGCCTCCATCCGAAGGGAACGCCCACGATGATCCCCGATCACCGCCCCCTCGACCTCAACGCCGACCTCGGGGAGGGGTACGGCGACTGGTCGATGGGCGACGACGCCGCGATGCTCGAGGTCGTGACCACCGCGAACGTCGCCTGCGGCGGGCATGCCGGGGACGGTTCGACCATGCGGGCGGCCTGCCGGGCCGCGGCCGCGCGCGGCGTCGCGCTCACTGCGCACGTCGCCTATCCGGACCTGGCCGGCTTCGGCCGACGGTTCCTCGACATCGCCCCCGCCGACCTCACCGACCAGGTGGTCGTGCAGACCGGGGCGCTGCAGGCGATGGCCCGCGCCGAGGGCGCCCAGGTGACCGGCGTGAAGCCGCACGGCGCCCTGTACAACGCGCTCGCCCATCACGAGGGCCAGGCCGCCGCAGTGGTGCGGGCCCTGCAGGAGCTCGGCGGGCTGCCGATCGTGGCCGCACCCGGCGCCGCCGTGGTGGGGCCCGCCCGGGAGGCCGGGCTCGAGGTGGTGCTCGAGGGCTTCGCCGACCGCACCTACCTCCCCGACGGCACGCTCACGCCCCGCTCGCAGCCGGGGGCGGTGCTCACCGATCCGGCGGCGGTGGCAGACCAGGCGCTGTCGATCGCGACCTCCCGCGGGGTGCGCGCGGCCGACGGCAGCTGGGTCGAGCTCCCGGTCCGCTCGCTCTGCCTGCACGGGGACACCCCCGGCGCGGTGGAGCTCGCCCGCACGGTGCGCGAGCGGCTGGAGGGGGCGGGCGTCCGGCTCGAGGCGGCGCTGTGAGCCGGCGGAGCGACCGCGGCGGCCACGGCGAGGACGTCGAGCGCAGCGACGATGCCCGCGGCGGCCGGCTCGACCCACCGCTGGCGACCCACCGCGCCGGGGAGGCGGCGCTGCTGGCGGAGTACCCCGGGACCGAGGAGGTGCTCGCCGCGGCCGCGGCGGTGCGAGAGCTCGCCCCCGCGCACCTGATCGACCTGGTCCCGGCCGAGCGCACCCTGCTGCTCGCCGGGGCCGAGGCCCAGGACCTGCCGGTCCTCGCCGCACTGCTCGAGGACCTCCCTCCGGCCGCCTCACAGCACAGCGACAGCGGTGAGGTGACCGTCGACGTGGTCTACGACGGCGAGGATCTCGCCGAGGTCGCCGATCTGCTCGGGATGAGCGTCCAGGCGCTGATCGCGGCGCACAGCGGCACGATCTGGACCGCGGCGTTCGGCGGGTTCGCGCCCGGCTTCGCCTACCTCCTGCCCGATGCGGCGCACCCCGGCTCCGCTGCGCGCCCCGGACGCGGGGCCCGCAGCCACCACGGGCCCCGCTCCGGCGACACACCGCGGCCGGGCGGTCCGCCGTGGGAGGTCCCGCGCCGCGCCGAGCCGCGCACCGCGGTGCCCGTCGGCGCCGTCGGCCTCGCCTCCCGCTACTGCGGCATCTACCCGCGCTCCTCCCCCGGCGGCTGGCAGCTGATCGGGCGCAGCGACGCCCCGCTGTTCGACCCCGACCGGGAGCCGCCCGCGCTGCTCACGCCCGGGACACGGGTGCGCTTCGCCCCGCAGCGGTCGGCGGCCCGCCTCTCGACCACCACCTCCACACTGGCCCAGGCGGCCCGCGAGGCCGCCGCCGTCCCCGGCCGGTTGGGGCGTCGCCGACCGGCCGCGGGCCCGAGGGCCGGGCACCTGGCCGTGGATATCCTCTCCCCCGGTCCGCTGACCCTGCTGCAGGACGTCGGTCGACCCGGCCGCGCCGCGAGCGGGGTGAGCCGCGCGGGCGCCTTCGACCGTGGGGCGCTGCTGCGGGCGAACCTCGCCGTCGGCAACCCCGCCGCGGCCGCGGCGCTGGAGATCCTGGGCGGCGGCCTGCTGCTGCGGGCCCGAGCCGCGACCGTCCTCGCGCTCTCCGGCGCCCGGGCCCCGCTGACGCTGCACCGGGCGGACGAGGAGGGCACCGACCTCGAGCTCGACGCGGACGAGGCCCACGAGCTGCCGCTCGCGCTCGATCCCGGCGACCGGCTCGAGCTGGGCACGGTCACCGAGGGGCTGCGCCTGGTGCTCGCCGTGCGCGGCGGCCTGCACGGGACGGGCGAGGCGGGTCCCGTGCTCGGCTCGCTGTCCCGCGACACCCTCTCCGGGCTCGGGCCCGCCCCGCTCGAGGCCGGGGACGTGCTGCTCGTCGGGCCCGAGCGGGGGCTGGACGCCATCCCGACGCCGGTGCCCGACGCCGCCGCAGGGACAGGACGTCCCCCGACCGAGCTCGAGGTCCCGGTGCATGCCGGGCCCCGTGACGCCCTCATGGGCACCTCTGCCCTCGACCGGCTGCTGACCGGCTGCTGGACCGTCCGCCCGGACTCGGACCGGGTGGGGGTGCGGCTGGACGGGGACCCGTTGCCCGCCCCCTCCGGCTCCGGGACGCTGCCGAGCGAACCGATGATGCCCGGCGCGGTCCAGGTGCCGCCGTCGGGGCTGCCCGTCGTCTTCGGCCCGGACCACCCCACCACCGGCGGATACCCGGTGATCGCGGTCGCCACCCGGGTGGGGCTGGACCGGCTGGGCCAGGCGCCGGCCGGGACGATCCTGCGCTTCGTGCGCGCCGGATGACACGATGGCGCCATGCCCCGCCTGCTCCCCGAACCCGCCTACTTCGCGACCCTGCCCAAGGCGATCACCTCCGGTGCGGTGATCCTGCGCGACGAGCACGGCCACCTGGTGATCGAGAAGCCGAACTACCGCGACCACTGG
>DATGUQ010000064.1:0-6851 GCA_035301145.1 Brachybacterium sp.
GTTCAGGGTCTGCTCGCGCTCGTCGTGGCCGCCGCCCATGCCGGCGCCGCGGTGTCGGCCGACGGCGTCGATCTCGTCGATGAAGATGATCGCCGGGGCGTTCTCCTTCGCGGTGTTGAACAGGTCGCGCACGCGGCTCGCACCGACGCCGACGAACATCTCCACGAAGTCGGAGCCGGAGATCGAGTAGAAGGGCACGTTCGCCTCGCCGGCGACGGCCTTGGCCAGCAGCGTCTTGCCGGTTCCGGGCGGGCCGTACAGCAGCACGCCCTTGGGGATCTTCGCGCCGACGGCCTGGTAGCGGCCCGGATCGACGAGGAACTGCTTGATCTCGTCGAGCTCCTCGACGGCCTCGTCGGCGCCGGCGACGTCCGCGAAGGTGACCTTCGGGGCCTCCTTGTTGAACAGCTTGGCCTTGGACTTGCCGAACTGCATCGCCTTGCCGCCGCCCTGGGCGTTCATGATCAGGAACCAGAACAGCCCGATGAACAGCAGCAGCGGCAGGAAGGTCAGCAGCAGCGAGGACCACCAGGAGCTGCTGGCGATCTCGTCGGTGAAGCCCTTCTCCGGGTCCGCGTCCTCGACGGCCTGCACGATCGCGTCGCCGCGGGCGTCGACGTAGGAGAAGCGCACCTCGGTGCCCTTGTTCTCCTCGCCGTCGACGAAGTCCTCGGTCAGGACCAGGTCGACGCGCTGCTGGTTGCCGTCGATGATCTTGGCCTGCTCGACGGTGTCGCCGGCGAGCAGCTCGAGACCCTGCTGGGTGTCGATCTCCTGGTAGCCGTCGCGCCCGAACAGGGAGAACATGGCCATGCCCAGCAGCAGGGCGATGATGATCCACAGGGCGGGCCCGGTGAACGGGCGGCGCTTCTTGCCGCTGGGGCTCTTGGCGGAATCTGCCACAGGATCAGTCCTCGTAGATCGAGCGCGAGAGCACGCCCACGTAGGGGAGGTTGCGATAGTTCTCGGCGAAGTCGAGACCGTAGCCGATCACGAACTCGTTGGGGATGTCGAACCCGACGTACTTCACATCGATCTCGACCCGGGCGGCGTCGGGCTTGCGCAGCAGGGTCGCGATCTCGACGCTCCTGGGGCCGCGCGAGCGGAGGTTGGACAGCAACCACTTCAGGGTCAGGCCGGAGTCGATGATGTCCTCGACGATCAGGACGTTGCGCCCGGTGATGTCGCCGGAGAGGTCCTTGAGGATGCGCACCACGCCGGAGGACTTGGTGCCCGAGCCGTAGGAGGAGACCGCCATCCAGTCCATCTCGATCTTGAGGTCGATCTGGCGTGCGAGATCCGCCATCACCATCACCGCACCGCGCAGCACGCCGACGAGGACCGGCGGCTCGTCCGCGTAGTCGTCGGCGATCTGCCGTCCGATCTCGGCGAGCCGATCGCGGATCTGCTGCTCGTCCAGCAGCACGCGGTCGACATCGGGGTGGGGGTGCGTCTGGGGCACGCGGATCTCCTCCATGGAACGTGGTGGGGTGCGCAGGCCGCGGTTCACGAATCGATGCGGCGCCACACCAACAGGCCGTCGCGGCGAGCGACCTCGATCCTACCCGGAACGGTCACGGCAGACTGACCGTGCCATGAGACCACGAGGGCGTCGATCGCGAGCACCTGGCGCCGGAGCAGGGACTTCGTGGACCCTGCGCCGCCGTGCCGGGCCATTGCGCGGTCAGCGGAACGTGAGGCGTCGCGCAGGACCCGGGTGCGCAGCGGAGCCGGAGCGGCCGCGAGCGCGTGCACGTCCAGCAGCAGCAGGTCCCGCTCCTCGCGCAGCTCGCCGCCGTCGCGTCGCAGCGAGTCCAGCAGCGCGGTCGCCTCGGCGTCCAGGTGATCGGCGTCGGGCCCCACCAGGTCGGCCGTGCGGGCGAGGTTCTCGTCGAGGTGCTCGCCGAGGATCTCGCGCAGCAGGGGCAGGGCCCGATGGCGCACCCGCGAGCGCAGGAGCGTCTCGTCGGCGTTCATCGGGTCCTCCCACCATTCCAGGTCGTGCAGGCGGCAGATCTCCTCGGTATCCGCTCGGCGCAGCGCGGTGGACTCGTCCCGCCCGCTGCCCAGGAAGGGCCGCAGCAGCGGACCGCGGGCGCGCGCGATCCCGGCGAGGGCCCGGGGGCCGCCCCCGCGCGCCAGTCCCATCAGCACCTGCTCGGCCTGGTCGTCGAGCGTGTGAGCCATCAGCAGCGCGAGCGCCCCGCGCTCCTCCCGGAGGGACTCGAGCGCCCGGTGCCGCGCCGTCCGGGCGGCGTTCTCGACCCCGCCGGATGCCTCGGCGTCGACCGCGACGCGGAGGATCCGCGCCTGCGCGCCGAGCCGCTCCGCCTGCACCAGCGCCCGCTCCGCGACGCCGTCCGATCCCTCCTGCAGGCCGTGGTCGACGATCCCCGCCTCGGTCTCCAGGCCCATCCGAGAGCCCACCCAGACGGTGGTGGCCAGCAGCGCGAGCGAGTCCGCTCCCCCGCTGACCCCGACCAGCAGGCGCGGCGCGGTGCGGCCGACGGCCGTCTCGTCGGCGAGCAGCTCGAGCCGAGCGGTCAGTGCGGCGCGCACGGCGGTGCGTGCGCGGGCGACGGCGCGAGGCGGTCCGGCCATCAGTCCACCTGCACCATCTCGGCGGCGACCGCGTCGACCGCGGCCCGTGCGGCCTCCGCGTCGGCGCCGTCGAAGCCGTGCACCGCGATCGAGTACCCGACCGTCCGCCCGTCGGGCAGCACGGCGACCCCCGCGAGCGTGGCCGCGCCGCCGAGGTACCCGGTCTTGCCGCGCACCACTCCGGCCGCGTCCTCGGTCCCGGCCTCGTCGAAGCGGTCGGCCAGGGTGCCGGACAGTCCCGCGACGGGCACGGCGAAGAGGATCTGCTCGAGGGCGGGAGCCTCACCGGAGGCCACCTGGGCCAGGACCGCCGACAGCAGGGCCGGCGGTACCCGGTTCTCGCGCGAGAGGCCGGAGCCGTCGTGGATCTCCAGCGAGTCGACCGCCTCCGCCGGGACCCCGAGCTCCTCGGCGAGCTCGCGGATCTCGGCCTCGACCGCGGCGGCCGCGCCGGCCGGGGTGGTCTCCTCGCCGCGGGAGAGGGCCACCAGGTGCGCGAGCAGCTCGGCGGTCGTGTTGTCGGAGATCAGCAGGGTGTGCTGCACCAGCTCCGCGAGCGTCTCGGAATGGACCTGCGCCGTCGGCGCCTCCTCGGGGGCGGAGGCCTCGGCGAGCTCCCCGGTGACGGTGAGCCCGGCCTCGTCGAGCAGCTCGGCGAAGCGTTCGGCGGCGTCGCGGGCCGGAGCGGCCGACTTGGGGCCGTACTGCTCGCCGTCGAGCCATCCCTCGTCCAGCGCGAGGGAGGCGGTGGGCGTCACCCAGCCCCCGTCCCGACCGTTGCCGCCCCAGGCCGGGTTGGATCCGCCGACGAGGTAGCCGTCGTCCAGAGCGACCGAGACCTCGGTGGTCCCCTGCGCCGCGGCGAGCTCCGCCGCCTGCTCGGCCAGATCGCGCAGCTCGTCCTCGCTGAGAGTCATGTCACCGCCGCCGACAAGGGTGACCACGCCGTCCTGGACCACGGCGCGGGTGGTGAGGACCTCGTCCCCGTCGTACCGCCGCAGCACCGCGGCGGCGGTGAGCAGCTTCAGGGTGGAGGCGGGCACCAGCGCGGTGCGCTCGTCGCGGGCGGCCAAGGTCTGCCCCGTGTCGGCGTCGACCACGCTGAACGCCGTATCGTCGGCGACCGCCGGCAGATCCGCCGCTGCGGACATCCGTTCCTGCAGGTCGAGCGGGTCGATCGGGGGCGCCGCGGGATCGGAGGTCGGCAGCGACTGAGCGGCATCGACCCGTTCCCAGTCCTCGGCGAGGGCGCGCGGCCCGAAGCTCGGGCCCTCCTCGGGCGTGCGCACCGTGAGGACGCCGGGGAAGGCGTCGGTGAGGTCGCCGATCAGGTAGAAGCTCGCGGGCACCGCCGCGCACATCACGATCGCGGTGGTGCGCCACATACGGTCGATGATGCTCGCTGCCATGGCGCCCACGATATGGTGTCACGGTCTTGACCAGTGGCCCGCGGGCCCGAGCAATGGAGCGGTGTCGTGGAATTCGACGTGACCATCGAGATCCCTCGGGGGAATCGCAACAAGTACGAGGTGGACCACCACAGCGGACGCATCCGGCTCGACCGGATGCTGTTCACCGCCACCCGCTACCCGGATGACTACGGCTTCATCGAGGGGACCCTCGGCGAGGACGGCGATCCGCTGGACTGCCTGGTGCTGCTCGAGGAGCCGACCTTCCCCGGCTGCCTGATCCGCTGCCGCGCCCTGGGCATGTTCCGCATGCGCGACGAGGCGGGCGGCGACGACAAGATCGTGGCGGTCCCGGTGGGCGACCGACGCCAGGTGCGCCGCCAGGAGCTGACCGACGTCTCCGAGTTCCACCGCCTGGAGATCCAGCACTTCTTCGAGGTCTACAAGGATCTCGAGCCCGGCAAGAGCGTCGAGGGGGCGCACTGGGAGGGCCGCAGCGACGCGGAGGCGGAGATCCGCCGCTCCTACGAGCGCGCCGTCGGCACCGAGCACGCCAACGAGTTCACCCAACAGTGAGCCCGCGGGCCCGGGAACGGGCCCTGCCGCGACCACGCACGGAGGGTCGGTCCCCGCGGGGACCGACCCTCCGTGCTGCGTGTGCGCCGCGTCCGCGGGGCGTTCAGCCCTCGAGCGCTCCGCGACCGTCGGCGAGCTCGCCCTCGAGGACGTCGCCGTGGGCGAAGATCTCGAGCATCGCGTCGACCACGGAATGCGCGACGGAACGGGCCCCGAGTCCGCCGAGCACCGCCCCGATCCCGAACGGCAGCAGCCGCATCATCCACAGCTTCCCCGTGCGGGCCACGACGCGGCGGCGCACGTACCGGGAGAGCTGCCTGCTGACCAGGCTCGGGAGGAACCCACCGCCCCCGCTGAGCACGGCGTTCCACTGCATCCCCTGCTTGCCCATCGCCTTGGCGATGATCTCGGTGCCCCGCTCACCGCTGAGCACGCCCATGAGGACCAGGCGCCGGGTGCTCTGCTCCGCCATGTCCACGCCGTGGATCTCCGCTGCGGAGAGGGTGAGGAAGGCGCACGCCTCCGCGAAGGACACGCCCTCGCCCACGGTCAGGCCGAGCGCGGCCGCGGTGCCGAGCCCCGGCAGTGCGGCGACCCCGCCGATGCCGGCGCCGGTGAGCGTGGTGAGGGCGACGAACCGAGAGGTCACGTGCTGGAGCAGCTGGCGGTCGGTCGCCTCGGGGTGCGCCTCCCGCAGCCTCTCCACGTAGCTCCGGGCGAGCGGCGCCTGCGCCTTCAGCGCGGCGTCGATCAGCGAGAGCCAGCGTTCGTCGATCGGCTCGACGTGCTCGCCGTCCTCTCTCAGCTCGCTGTGGGGGATGGGCGGGGGGCTCTGGTCGCTGCGGGCCACCGTCTGCTCCGTTCTGTCGGGTCGTGGACAGGGTCAAGCTACCGCGTCCGGCCGGGAGCGGCCCGGGGAGGCGCCGCGCGGACGCGCCGCTCAGCGGCCGAGGACGACCTCCCCCGGGGCCAGTTCGGTGATCTCGCCGGTCAGTCCGAGGCGCCGGACCGCCTCGGAGAGGTCCCCGTAGCGTCCCACGTAGGCCTCGTCGACGAACGACCGGGGCACGGACACGTCATGGCAGAGGGTTCCGGCCAGATGGTCGGTCTCGTGCTGGAGGATCCGGGCGGTCCAGCCGATGTGCTCCTCGTCGACGTCCTCGAGCCGACCGTCCGGCAGCAGCTCGACGCCGCGCAGCCGCACCCTGCGCGAGCGCGGCACGATCGACTGCCAGCCCTCGACGGACAGACAGCCCTCGAAGGCGAAGACCCGCTCGGTCCCGATCGACTCGAGCACCGGGTCCAGCAGGGCGCGCAGCGCGAGCGGTCGGCGCTCCAGCAGGTCGTCGTCCACGTCCTCCCCCGGCTCTCCCGCGAAGCCGTCCTCGACGACGTAGAAGCTCAGCGGCAGCCCCACCTGGGGTGCCGCGAGCCCCACCCCCGGCGCTGTGCGCATCGTCACAGTCATCGCCTCGGCCAGCTCGCACAGCAGCTCGGGCTCGAGGCGGCCGCGGGCGGGCACCGCGCGGCGTCGCAGCGCAGGGTGTCCGGCCTGCACGATCCGCAGCGGATCCCCGCTGCACGCACGTCGGTCGAGGATCTTCCGGGTCAGCTCCTTGATGTCCACCGCACCAGTATCCCGCAGCCGCTCCGGCGTCGGTCCGGGCGCTCCCCCGGCCCGGCCGTCCCGCCAGGTGAGACTCGGGCCGCGCGCGTTCCCCGTCGGAATGAGAGCTGAGCTACACTTCTGCGAGCCGGTGCGAAGGAGCACCCTGTGGGAACGATCTCGAGCCGGCCGCACATCACTTCACAACGGACCGTCCGGCACGTACCTGCCGGTGAAGGAGAACCACCATGGCAACAGTCACGTTCGACAACGCATCCCGCGTGTATCCGGGCCAGGAGCGCCCGGCCGTCGACAGCCTCGACATCGAGATCGGCGACGGCGAGTTCCTCGTCCTCGTCGGCCCGTCCGGCTGCGGCAAGTCGACCTCCCTGCGCATGCTCGCCGGCCTCGAGGAGATCGATGCCGGTCGCATCCTGATCGGCGATCGCGACGTCACCGACGTCCCGCCGAAGGATCGTGACATCGCGATGGTGTTCCAGAACTACGCGCTGTACCCGCACATGACCGTCGCGGACAACATGGGCTTCGCCCTGAAGATCGCCGGCAAGCCGAAGGCGGAGATCCGCAAGCGCGTCGAGGACGCCGCCGAGATCCTGGACCTCTCCGAGTACCTCGACCGCAAGCCGAAGGCGCTCTCC
>DATGUQ010000065.1:0-3391 GCA_035301145.1 Brachybacterium sp.
AGGTAGAGGGAGGGGATCAGCAGCGCGGCCGAGAGCACCACGAACTCGACGAGCGCGTTGCCGTCCTCGGCCGCCAGCGTCCCGCCCGCGTGGGATCGGCTGGGTCGCGCTCGCCGTACCCTCACCATGCCGCCTCGTCGATCGCCCGTCCCTGCACGGTCATCGCCCCGGCCGGTCCGAAGAGCCCCACCAGCGGCAGGGTCGCGCTGACCTCGACGCGGATGATCCCGTCCGGGTCCTGCACCGCGGTCGCTTCCGCACCCAGGGCACCGCCGAAACGCTCCCCGACCAGGCGCTCTGCTCGCGCCGCCCCATCCTCGGGCGACGAACCGACCAGCGACGCGTGATGCGCTCCCCGGACCGCGGCGTCCACGAGCGTGTTGCGGGTGTGGACGATCAGCGCCGCCTGGACGATCATCAGCGCGATCATGATGATCAGGACCGCGACCATCGGGAACTCCGCCACCGCGGAACCGTGCTCATCGCGCAGTCGGCGCCACCCTCGGGCACCGTGGCCGGGACGCGGCCCTCGCGCCTCCGGCATCGGAGCGGCTCGGTCCGCGCTCCTCTGCTCGCGACCTCTCAGCATGACGGTCCGGTCAGAGGCTGCCGCCGAGGAACGGCGCCATCGCATTCTCGAAGATCTGCACGATCTGCTCCGAGGCGACCGCCCAGAGCGCGACCACGATCCCTGCGGTCATGAGCGTGATCAGCACCCACCCGGGGACATCACCCTGGTCCGCTGCGAGGCGGGAGATCATCCGCTGCACGACGGAGGGCCGTTGCGGTGCCCGGCGCTCACTGCGGAACGCGCGACGCCGCGCACTGCGGTGGAGCCGGGAACGGTGAACAGTCATATCTGCCTCCTCTGAGAATGCTCCGGGGCGGGGCCCGGAATGGTGCGTCGATCGGATACGGACAGGACGAAGGGCCGGGACGGCCGCGGGACAGGAGAGATCACAAGCTGATCTCCAGGACGGCGAGACCGGGGAAGATCGCGAAGACGATCACCAGGGGCAGCACGAAGAACACCACCGGGACGAGCATCATGATCTCCCTCTGCCCGGCGGTCTCCATCAGCTCGCGCTTCGCCTCCTCTCGGGCGTCCTGCGCCTGGGCGCGCAGCACGTCGGCCAGCGGGGTGCCGCGCTCGATCGCGATCGAGACGCCCTCCCCGAAACGGCCGAGGGAGCCGAGCGGGGTCCTTGCCCCCAGTGACACGAGCGCCTGGGAGACGCTGGTACCGGCTCGGATGTCCGCGACCGTCGCCGCGAACTCGTCGGGCAGTGCTCCGGAGGAGGTCCGTGCCACCCGTTCCATCGCCGCGATCGGGCTCTCGCCGGCCGCGACGGCCAGCGCCAGGAGGTCGGCGACGGTCGGGAACTCTCTCGCCATCTTCGCTGCCCTGCGCTTGATCTCCACCCCGAGCAAGTAGTCGCGCAGCAGCACGCCGAGCACGGTGGCGAGCACCACGATGAACACCCCCATCAGCGGGGTGGTGCCGCGCAGCGCGATCGCCGCCACGGCGAGGACGACCCCGATGACCAGACCGAAGGCGCCGAAGACCACCTGCTCCACCCGGAAGGAGTCCGCGGAGGTGCGGCGCCCGGCCAGACGCAACCGGCGCTCGAGCTGGTCCGCTCCGCCCGTGAGCCGTTCCAGGAGCCCCAGCACGCGCACGGCGACGGGGCCCAGCAGGTTCTCGAGCACCCGGCGCAGCCTGCTGGGGCTCCGCGGCGACGCGAACAGCGACCGCGAACGTGAGCGGCGCAGGTACGGATCCACCCGGGCGCCGAGATCGCGGGGACGCAGCCACGGAAGCGTGCCCACGAGGAGGAAGAGACCGACCCCGAACAGGAAGCCGAGCCCGATGCCTGCCAGGACGGGATCCGAGATGCTCATCGCAGCACCCTCTCGTCCTGGGGCAGACGCGCGATCAGGAGCATCACGCGATACGCGAGGAGCGAGGCCACCGCGCCGGTCACGATCAGCACGAGACCCGATGCGGAGTCGTACGCCTGCGCGGCCTGAGGGCGGGTGGCCATGAGGGCGAGCACGACCCATGGCGCGGCGAGAGCCAGACGAGCCGCGTTCACGGTCCAGGACTGGCGCGCCTCCAGCTCCGCTCGCGTCCGCGCGTCCTCACGCAGGAAGGCGGAGAGTGTGCGCAGCAGGCCGCCGAGATCCGTGCCTCCCACGTCACGGGTGATCCGCAGCGCCTCGACGATACGGTCCCCGACGGGATCCGCCAGGCGGATCTTCAGACGGTCCAAGCTCGCTGCGAAATCGCCGCTGGCCTGGTAGTCCAGGGCATATTCGGCGAAGGCGGGACGGAGCTCCTCCGGGCCCTTCCGGCTGAGCTGCACCAGCGCCTCCGGCAGCGACAGCCCTGCACGGATGGCGGAGTTGATGTGATCGACCGCCTCCGGCCACACCTCGCGCATGGCGGTGGTGCGGCGTCGTGCCGCCGAGCGCAGCACCAGGACGGGCAGCGACGAGGAGACCAGTCCGATCGCCAGCGAGGGGATCACTGCGTCGGACAGTGCCCACAGCGCAACGGCGATCACCAGACCCAGACCGGCGCTGAGCGCCGGCACGGCCGCCGGTGGGACCGTCTCCAGCCCCACTTTCACCAGGTCGTCCCGGAGCCGATCCATCACCCTGCCGAGCGCTCCGCGTCGCTCACGCTCGTCGTCCTGCTCCCACAGGGACCACCAGATCGACAGCAGTCCGAGACCGGCGATCAGACCGAGGAACGCACCGTCGCTCATGCTGCGGCCCGTCCCAGCAATGCGCTGAGGTCATGGCCCGCCCGTGCGAAACGGTCGGCGTGCGGAGGGTGACCGTCGCCGCGCGCGAGCCGGTCCCCCTGCAGCGAGAAGACGTCGGAGACCTCGATGACCTCATCCTCCACACGGCCGCTCAGCCCGACGATCTCCCGCACCCGGCGCCGGCCGTCGGAGAACATGTCGAGGTGCACGACCAGGTCGATCGAGCTGGCCACCGTCGGCACGACGAAACGACTGGAGACGTTCTCCCCGGCCAGCAACGGCAACGTACACAGCTTCGTCACCGCGTCCCGTGCGGAGTTCGCATGGATCGAGGCGAGGCCCGGCAGTCCGCTGTTCAGGGCGATCAGCATGTCGAGGCTCTCCGCCTCGCGCACCTCGCCGACGATGATCCGGCTCGGCCTCATCCTCAGGGCCTCCTTGACCAGGCGCCGCATCGAGATCTCACCGGCGCCCTCGAGGTTCGCCTGTCGGGTCTGCATCGCCACCACGTCACGCAGAGTGAGGTTGAGCTCGAAGACCTCCTCGATGGTGACGACGCGCTCTCGTGCGCCGATCGACCGCGCGAGGCAGCGCAGGAGCGTGGTCTTCCCCGCGCCCGT
>DATGUQ010000066.1:0-12784 GCA_035301145.1 Brachybacterium sp.
ACGGGAAGTCCGGGCGCACCCGCCGGGACGGGGCGGCTGCCGAGGTCCGATCCGATGCCGGAGGGGGTCCTCAGTGGATCCGGGAACCGTATCGGGACGGCGCGCAGCGCTGACTGCACGATTTTAGGCACGGGGGTGCACCGGGTCAACGCCTCGGCGTTCCTGCGGCCCGGTTGTGGCCGGATTCTCACTCGACCAGGTCCCCCGGCGTCCCCCGACGCGCCCCGACGAGACGCCTCCCGGGCGGGCCGCCCGGAGGGGGGGACCACGTCACGTGTTGTCCACATCGTCGATCCACAATACTGGAGCTATTGTGGAAAACTGTCCCGACCGCCCGCTCGATCTCGAGGGAGTGACCTGATGAACGAGGCGAACGCCGACGCGATCTGGGAGCGCACGCTCCAGACCCTGCGCCGTGACGACACCGTGTCGCAGCGGGTCATCGCCCTGCTCACCCTCTCCCGCCTGATGGCCGTCGTCGCGGACACCGCCCTGGTCGCAGCGCCTTCCACCTCGGCGAAGGAGCTGTTCGAGCATCGGATCGCCGCCTCGCTGAAGGCGGCCCTGACCGAGGCCACCGGCCGCGACGTCCGCTTCGCGGTCACCGTCGACGAGTCGCTGCTGCTCGAGGGCGACACGCCCGACCCGGTGCCGCCGCTGACCTCCTCCTCCGCCCCGGAGAGTGCACATCGTGTGGACAACGCTGTGGACAGCGGCCCGCAGGATGTCCACACCGCACCGTTCCGCCGTGACGAGGGCTCGGTCCTGCCCGCGAGCGAGGAGCTCGGCCGCGCGGCGATGCCGCACGCCGGCTCCGTCGGCTCCCCGGCCCCGTCGGGAGCGGAGCGCTTCGCGACCCACCGCGACTACCGCGGCCGCGCCGCCGACGATGCCAGCGCCTACGCCGGCCTCTCCGCGCTCACCGGGTCCTCCGCGCCGTCCCCGGGCCCCGCCCCCGGTCGCCACGCACCCGCCCCCGAGGGCTCGCTGGGCGAGGATTCGCGTCTGAACAGCAAGTACACCTTCGACACCTTCGTGATCGGCTCCTCCAACCGTTTCGCGCAGGCCGCTGCGTCGGCGGTCTCGGAGACCCCCGCGAAGGCCTACAACCCGCTGTTCATCTACGGCGGCTCGGGCCTGGGCAAGACGCACCTGCTGCACGCGGTGGGCCATTACGCCCAGAGCCTCTACCCGGATGTGGTGGTGCGGTACGTGAACTCCGAGGAGTTCACCAACGAGTTCATCAACTCCGTGCAGTCCGGTCAGTTCGGCAAGGCCCAGGAGTTCCAGCGCCGCTACCGGGACATCGACATCCTGCTGATCGACGACATCCAGTTCCTGCAGCGGGCGCCGGAGACGATGGAGGCGTTCTTCCACACCTTCAACACGCTCTACAACTCGGACAAGCAGATCGTGATCACCTCCGACCTGCCGCCGAAGGAGCTGGGCGGCTTCGAGGACCGCATGCGCTCGCGGTTCGAGATGGGGCTGATGACCGATGTGCAGCCGCCGGACCTCGAGACCCGCATCGCGATCCTGCGCAAGAAGGTCGCCCAGGAGAACACCGGCGAGGTCCCCCACGAGGTGCTCGAGTACATCGCCTCGCACATCGCCACGAACATCCGGGAGCTCGAGGGGGCGCTGATCCGTGTCCAGGCGCTGCACTCGCTGTCGCGGCAGCCGATGGACGTCACCCTCGCCGAGAGCGTGCTGAAGGATCTCCTCTCCCACGACGACGGCGCCCAGATCACCGCCTCGACGATCATCGCGCAGACGGCGACGTACTTCGGGCTCTCGGTCGAGGAGATCGTGGGCACCGGCCGGTCCAGGCGTCTGGTCTCCGCCCGTCAGATCGGCATGTACCTCTGCCGCGAGCTGACGGACATGCCGCTGATCCGGATCGGCGACGAGTTCGGCGGCCGCGATCACACCACGGTGATGCATGCCAACAAGAAGATCAGCGAGCTGATGAAGGAGCGCCGGGCGATCTTCAACCAGGTCACCGAGCTCACCGCCCGGATCAAGAGCTCGAGCTCCTCGTCCCGGCAGTGACCCTGCGGCGGTGAGCGCGGCCGGTCCCTCCGCCGGGCCGCGTCCCGCCGCTGCGTCGACATCGCCCCGCGTTCCGGACCGGTTCGTGTCAGTCCGAACAACACTGCTGGTCACAGCGGAGTTCTCCCCAATTGTGGATAACTCTGTGGACAGTGTGGAATGACAGGCATCTGCGCAGGAGCCGATGTGTACGGCTGAATGACAGGAATCCGGCGGGATCGGCTCGTCGTGCACACTCGGCCCACGTCGGTCCGAGAGTCCTCCCCGATCCGTCCACGGCCTCGTTGATCCGTGTCACCTGCGATGATGCCCGCTGTCCACGGAATCCACAGCCGTGATGATGAGGACTGTCAGTACTTGCTCGACGGTGGTGTGGACGGGGCGGGGTGCTCGGGAGCGTGAGCCGGAGATGTCATTCGGGTGCCCGGGGACGGCAGGATTCCCGGACAAGGGGAGGAGCAGTTCCCGGCAGCGGCGCCGGATCGCGGCCATGCAGGTGGGGCGAGCGGGGACGTGGGCGCAGGAAGTCAAGGATCATCCCCGGTGTGTCGGCGGCAGGTGCGCGGAACCGATACGCTGTGCACCGTTCGACCACGCTGCTGCCCGGTGCGGTCGCCCCTGTTCTGTCATTCGACCACTGCGAAGGAGTGGCAACGGTGAAGTTCCACCTCGATCGCGGCGTCCTCGGCGACGCCGTCTCCTGGGCCACCCGAACCCTCCCCGTCAGGCCGGCGATGCCGATCCTGCAGGGTGTGCGGATCATCGCCGATGCCGGTGGGGAGCTGCAGCTCTCGACGTTCGACTACGAGGTCAGCGCCCAGATCCGGCTCGAGGCCGAGGTCGAGCAGAGCGGCGAGGTGCTGGTCCAGGGGCGGATGCTCTCGGACATCGTCCGCGCGCTGCCGAACAAGGACGTCTCCGTCGCGCTCGAGGGGACCAAGCTCCAGGTCCGCTGCGGCAGCGCCCGCTTCGCGCTGGCCACCCTCCCGGTCGAGGAGTACCCGCAGCTGCCCACCATGCCGCCGGTGGCGGGCTCCGTCGCGGCCGACGTGTTCTCCGAGGCGATCTCGCAGGTCACCGTCGCCGCCTCCAAGGACGACACGCTCCCGCTGCTGACCGGCGTGAAGATCGAGATCAGCGGCGAGACCATGACGCTGATGTCCACCGACCGGTACCGCCTGGCGCTGCGCGAGCTGACCTGGAACCCCACCACCCCCGGCACCGAGCTCACCGCCCTGGTGCGCGGCCGCACCCTCCACGAGGTCGCCCGCTCCCTGGCCACCGGCGGCAGCGTCGAGATCGCCCTGTCCGAGGACGAGTCCGCGTCCCTGATCGGGTTCGAGGCCGGCGGCCGACGCACCACCTCGACCCTCGTCGACGGCGAGTACCCGCCGGTGCGGCGCCTGTTCCCGGACACCTCCGCGATCACCGCCGTGGTCTCGACCGCCAGCCTGATCGACGCCGTCAAGCGCGTGTCCCTGGTCGCCGAGCGCAACACCCCGGTGCGGCTGTCCTTCACCGAGGGGCAGGTCGCGCTCGAGGCCGGAGCAGGCGACGACGCCCAGGCCAGCGAGGTCCTCGAAGCGCACCTGACCGGCGAGGACCTGGTGGTCGGCTTCAACTCGGGCTTCCTGCTCGACGGTCTCGGCGCGCTGGGCACCGACTTCGCGCGTCTGACCTTCACCGATTCGATCAAGCCGTCGGTGATGACCGGCCAGGACTCGCTCGAGGGCGACCCCGACTCCTCGTACAGGTACCTGATCATGCCGATGCGGATCTGAGGGAGGGAGAGCTCCCTCCGTGCAGCTGACCTCGCTCGACCTCACCGATTTCCGCTCCTACCCCCGCCTGAGCCTGCCGTTCCGGCCCGGCATCACGGTGCTCGTGGGCCAGAACGGCCAGGGCAAGACCAACATCGTCGAAGCCGTCTGGTACCTCGCGACGCTGTCCAGCCATCGTGTGCCCCACGATGCCGCCCTCGTGCATCGCGGGGAGCGCACCGCGATCATCCGGGCGAGCTTCGTCCGTGCCGGGCGGCCGCTGCAGGTGGATCTCGAGATCACCCCGGGCAGGTCGAACCGGGCGCGGCTGCAGGGGCAGAACGTGCCGCGGCTGCGCGATCTGCTGGGCGAGGTGCGGGCGGTGCTCTTCGCGCCCGAGGACCTGGGGCTGGTCAAGGCCGATCCCGAGGGGCGGCGCCGGTTCCTGGACGAGCTGCTGTTCGAGATCGCGCCCCGCTTCGCCTCGGTCAAGGCGGATTACGACCGGGTGCTCAAGCAGCGCGGGAACCTGCTCAAGCAGATGCGTTCGATGCGTCGTGGCGGCAGCGGACGCAGCGTGGGGGGCCTCGATCCGGCGGAGTCCGCCTCCTCGACGCTCGAGGTCTGGGACCAGCAGCTGGCCCGCTTCGGCGCCGAGCTGTTGCGGGCCCGGCTCCACCTGGTCAACCGGCTCAGCCCGCACCTCGGCTACTCGTACCTGCGGGTCTCGACCGACGAGGGCGCCGATCCGGGGCTCGAGCTGCCTCCCGACCAGCGGGGCGAGGTCGACTCCCCGGCCTCGATCCGTTACCGCTCGACCGTCCTGGACGCGCTCGAGGCCCCCGCCGGCTCCCTGCCCGGCATCCGCGAGATCCAGGACGCGATGCAGCAGCTGCTGGCCGCCGGGCACGACGAGGAGATCGACCGCGGCGCGACCCTGACCGGACCGCACCGCGACGACATGGAGATCCGGCTCCACGACTTCCCGGCCAAGGGCTACGCGAGCCACGGCGAGTCCTGGTCGCTCGCCCTCGCCCTGCGCCTGGCCTCCTATGACCTGCTGCGGCTGGAGGAGGGGGACCTCGGCGACGGCGAGCCGATCCTCATCCTCGACGACGTCTTCAGCGAGCTGGACACGCGCCGCCGCGAACGCCTGGGCCGGATCGTCACCGACGCCTCCCAGGTGCTGATCACCACCGCGAACGACTCCGACATCCCGGAGTCCCTCGAGGGCGAGATCCACGTGGTCGAGGTCACCCTCGGCGAGGCGGTGCCGCGCGGGAGCGGAGCACGGCCATGACCGGTGAGGACGCAGCCCGCAGCGGGAAGGGCGGATCGGCGCGGCCGGTGCTGGCGAACCCGTACGACCTGAGCACCTGGTCGTCGGCGGCACCGACCGCGGAGCCGGCCGGGGAGTCGGCCGCGCCCCGGTACCAGGCGACGGAGGCGCAGCCTCCCCCCGCACGGCCCGTCGGCGGATCTCGTGCCGCGGCCGCTCACCGCGAGGTGGCGCCCGCGGACGAGGAGGAGCTCTTCGACCCGCCGGAGCTGCCGGCCTCCGCCGACCCCTTCGAGCTCGCCCGCCGCACCGTGAACCGGTCCCGGGCGGCGGCCCGTGACCGCGGGCTCTTCCCCATCTCGGCGAAGACGCAGGCCAGGGACGTGCGGGATCGGTCCGACCGGGCGCCGGGATACTCCGGCTCGCGGCCCGACCCCCGGGACCCCCAGGGGATCGACACCGTGCTGAAGAAGGTGCTGGGGAACCTCGGCTGGAACGCCGGGATGAGCGCCGGGCGGGTGCTGGAGGAATGGGACGACATCGTCGGCGAACGCCTCGCCACCCATTGCCGGCCCGTCTCCTTCGAGGACGGCGTGCTCGTGGTCAGCGCCTCCTCCTCGGCCTGGGCCGCCCAGCTGCGGATGCTGACCCCGCAGCTGATCACCACGATCGAGGAGCGCGTCGGCTCCCACGTGATCTCGGAGCTCACGGTGACCGGTCCGGCCGCCGCCCAGCGCAGCTGGAAGAAGGGCCGCCGCACCGTGACCTGGCGCGGCCCCCGGGACACCTACGGGTGACGGAGGGCGCCGGCTGACGGAGGCCGCGGGTCGATGTGAGACGTCGTTCATCCCGCGTCATCGGGGCGCCGCGCCCTGCTACGGTGTGGCCTGACGAGCTGATGCAGCTCGCGTGCACTGGGGTCGGTGAAATTCCGAGCCGGCGGTGACAGTCCGCGACCCGATGGCCTCCGGCCCTCGGCTGACCAGGTGGAACTCCTGGACCGACGGTGAGAGTCCGGATGGGAAGCGCACGCGAACGACGTCCTCCGGCGCACCGTCGCCGCGCACCCGATGCGCCGCACGGTCCTCCCGGGCGGCGCCGCTGGCGTACCTCCTCCTCTCCTCCGGGTCCGCGAGCAGCGGAGTGGAGGAGAGACCATGCTGGATGCCGCAGAGCGCCGGGCCCTGGTCCGCGCCCTCGAGATCGCGGCCGATCCCGCGGTGCCGCTGGGACCGAACCCGCGCGTGGGATGCGTACTGCTCAGCCCCTCCGGGGAGGTCCTCGCCGAGGGCCGCCATCGCGGCGCCGGCACCGCCCACGCCGAGGCCGATGCGCTCGCCCGTGCCTCCGCCCCGTTGAGCGGCGCCACCGCCGTGGTCACCCTCGAGCCCTGCGCCCACGTGGGCCGCACCGGCCCCTGCGCCGACGCCCTGCTCGAGGCCGGGATCTCCCGGGTCGTGATCGCCCGCCGGGACCCGAACCCCGTCGCCGCCGGCGGCATCGCCCGCCTCCAGGAGGCCGGGGTCGACGTCGAGCTGGACGTGCCCGAGGAGCTCGGCGCGGCCGCGGCGGCGCTGAACCGGGGCTGGGAGCACGGACTGCAGCACGCGCGCCCCCTGGTCACCGCCAAGATGGCCCTCACCCTGGACGGGCGCGCCGCCGCCGCCGACGGCACCAGCCGGTGGATCACCGGCCCGGCCGCGCGCGAGGAGGTCCACCTCCTGCGCACCGCCTGCGACGCCGTGCTGGTCGGCACCGGCACCGCCCGTGCCGACCATCCCACCCTCACCGCCCGTCGGCCGGACGGGACGCTCCATGACCGCCAGCCGCTGCGGGTCGTCATGGGCACCGGCACCGCGCCGTCCCTCCCGGCGATCGACGGTGCCGGTGAGCAAGTCCGCCTGCTCACCCATGATCCGTCGGCCGCCCTCGCCGAGCTGTTCGACCGCGGGATCCGGCACGTGCTGGTCGAGGGCGGGCCGATCCTCACCGCCGCCTTCCTGCGTGCGCATCTGGTGGACGAGCTGATCGTCCACCTCGCCCCGACGCTGCTGGGCGCGGGCCGGCCCGCGGTCGAGGACCTGTCGATCACCACCCTCGCGGACCGTCTCGACCTCGACCTCGCAGGTGTCACCTCGCTGCCCTCCCCGGGCGGGCCCACCGACCTCCGCCTCACCCTCCACCCCCGGCGCACCGCCTGACCAGGAAGGACCACCATGTTCACCGGCATCATCGAAGAGCTCGGCACCGTCGACTCGCTCAGCCCGGGCACGGACCCCGCTCGCCTGAGGATCCGCTCCCCGCACGTCCTGGAGGGCATCGCGCTCGGCGACTCGATCGCCGTCAGCGGCTGCTGCCTGACCGTCACCGCGGTCGACGGCGAGCACTGGAGCGCCGACGTCATCTCCACCACCCTCGCCGCGACCTCCCTCGGTGGCCTCTCCGCCGGCGACACCGTGAACCTCGAGCGCTGCGTGCGGGCCGACGGCCGGCTCGACGGCCACATCGTCCAGGGCCACGTCGACGGGGTCGGCGAGGTCGTCGGGCGCGAGGAGGACGCCGGCACCACGCTGCTGCGCCTCGCCCTGCCCGAGGGACTCGCCCGCTACGTCGTGGCCAAGGGCTCCCTCGCCGTGGACGGCGTGAGCCTCACCGTCGCCGCGATCGACGGCGACCAGGTCACGATCGGCCTCATCCCCGAGACCCTCGCCCGCACCACCCTGGGCCGCCGGGCCGTCGGCGACCGTGTGAACCTCGAGGTGGACGTGCTGGCCAAGTACGTCGAGAAGCTGACGGCGACCCTGCTGCCCGGAACGGGGCAGACCCGATGAGCGCGCTGCGCCTGGACCCCGTCGAGGACGCGATCGCGGCGATCGCCGCCGGCGCCCCCGTGGTCGTCGTCGATGACGAGGACCGGGAGAACGAGGGCGATCTGATCCTCGCCGCCGCCGCCGCGACCCCCGCCCTGATCGGCTTCGCGGTGCGCCACTCGAGCGGGCTGCTCTGCGCGCCGATGAGCGCCGCCCGGGCCGACGCCCTCGAGCTGCCGCTGATGGTGCGGGAGAACGCCGACCCGCTGCGCACCGCCTACACCGTCAGCGTCGACGCGGCCGACGGGGTGACCACCGGCATCAGCGCCTCCGACCGTGCCCGCACCCTGCAGGTGCTCGCCGGGCAGGACACCGTCCCCGCCGACCTGATCCGCCCCGGCCACGTGCTGCCGCTGCGGGCGAAGGACGGCGGCGTGCTCGAGCGCCGCGGCCACACCGAGGCCGCGGTGGACCTCACCCGCCTCGCGGACCTGCCCGCGGTGGGGATGATCGTCGAGCTCGTCCACGACGACGGCGAGATGATGCGTGGCCCCGCGCTGCGCGACTTCGCCGACCGGCACGACCTGCGGATGATCTCGATCGAGGACCTCGCCGCCCACCGCCGGGCCCACGACCGACCCGACCTCGAGATCACCGCCCCGGTCCCGCTGCCCACCGCGCACGGCACCTTCGAGGCGCTCGCCGTGCGCGAGGGCACCGCCGAGCACCTGGTGCTGGTGCGCGGGGACGTCACCACCGCCGAGCCGGTGCTGACCCGCGTGCACTCCGAGTGCGTGACCGGTGACGTGTTCGGCTCGCGGCGCTGCGACTGCGGCCCGCAGCTGCAGGAGTCCCTGGCCCGCATCGACGAGGCCGGGCGCGGGGTGCTGATCCTGCTGCGCGGCCACGAGGGCCGCGGCATCGGCCTGGTGGAGAAGCTGCGGGCCTACGCCCTGCAGGACGCCGGGCGCGACACGGTCGACGCCAACCTCGACCTCGGACTGCCCGTGGACTCCCGCTCCTTCGCGGCCGTGCCCGGCATCCTCGAGCACCTCGGGGTCAGGGCGGTCCGGCTGCTCACCCACAACCCGGAGAAGGCCCACGCCCTGGTCGGCGGGGGGATCGAGGTGGCGGGCACCGTCGACCTCGACATCCACCCCACCCCGGAGAACCTCACCTACCTCACCACCAAGCGGGACCGGCTGGGACACCACCTCCTGGATCTCCCGTCCCTGCCCACCACCACCGAAGGAGAGTCCGCATGAGCGGCCACGGAAGCCCCACCGCCCCGATCCCCCACCAGCCCGGCACCCGTCTCGCGATCGTGGCCGCCACCTGGCACGAGCAGGTCATGGACGGTCTGCTCGCCGGCGCGCTGCGGGGCGCCGCCGAGGCGGGGATCGCCGAGCCCGCGGTGGTGCGCGCCCCGGGCTCCTTCGAGCTGCCGGTCCTCGCCGACGCCCTGGCCCGCGATCACGACGCCGTCGTCGCGCTCGGCGTCGTGATCCGCGGCGGCACCCCGCACTTCGAGTACGTCTGCTCGGCGGCGACCGACGGACTGACCCGAGTCGCCCTCGATCACGGCATCCCCGTCGGCTTCGGTCTGCTGACCTGCGACGACGAACAGCAGGCGCTGGATCGCGCGGGGCTGCCCGGCTCCGTCGAGGACAAGGGCCACGAAGCGGCCGCCGCCGCCCTGACCACGGCGCACACGCTGGCGGAGCTCGCCGCGCGGAGCGGGGACGCGTCCGCGCGCGCATGAGCCCGGCGGTGCAGGGGTCGACGGCTCAGGGGTCGGCGGTGCGGGAGCGCGACCGGACAAGGCCCCTGTGCCGCCCGATCACCCCGGGCGGGGTACGGGGCCTCGTCCCACGGTCTGCGGAGCCCGATTCGAGGGCTCTGCGCGCCGTCTGGGAGTGGATCTGCGTCGCGTCGTCCACATCTGCGGCGGGCCGAATAGGTTCGGGGGACGTTCTCCGGTAGAATCGGGGAGGTTCGGCCGACGTCTTCCGACGTCCCCGCGGACTTCTGCCGGCGGCACGCTCGTCGGGGCCCGTCAGTCGCCGCTCTCGCGCGTACGCGCGCGCGGTGTCGGGTGGGTCCTGCGCCTGCGCGTCGACGCTGCTGCCCGTGCGGTCCTGCCGAACCGCCCCGCCGTGAATCGAGCGGGGGAACCAGGACTGCGAGGAGCCACATCAGGTGAGCGACAGCGACCGCCCCATGCCCGATCAGGACGTGCCCACCGGCACTCCCGACCCGTCTCCCGGAGCGGTCGACCCCGCGGCGCCGAGCTCGATCGCGCCCACCACCGCGGGTGAGCGCGCCGCCCACGCCCCGGAGCACTACGACGCCTCGGACATCACGGTCCTCGAGGGCCTCGAGGCGGTCCGCAAGCGCCCCGGCATGTACATCGGCTCCACCGGTGAGCGCGGCCTGCACCACATGGTCCAGGAGATCGTGGACAACTCGGTCGACGAGGCCATGGCCGGCCACGGCGACTCCATCGAGGTCACGCTGCTGGCCGACGGCGGGGTGCGCTGCGTCGACCACGCCCGCGGCATCCCGGTGGCGATGCACCCCACCGAGGGCAAACCCGCCGTGGAGCTGGTGCTCACGGTGCTGCACGCCGGCGGCAAGTTCGGCGGCGGCGGCTACGCGGTCTCCGGCGGCCTGCACGGCGTGGGCTCCTCCGTGGTCAACGCCCTGTCCAGTCGGATGGAGGTGGAGATCCGGCGGGACGGCCACGTCTGGCGCCAGGCCTACGCGCGCGGCGTGCCGGTGATGGAGCTCGCCGAGGGCGAGGAGACCGAGGAGACCGGCACCACCATCACCTTCTGGGCCGATGACGAGATCTTCGACGAGACGGTCTACGACTTCGAGACGCTGCGCAAGCGGTTCCAGCAGATGGCGTTCCTCAACAAGGGGCTGCGCCTGTCGCTGACCGACGAGCGCACCCCCAAGAGCGACGAGGTCGAGGACGACGACCTGGTCGACGTCGAGCTCGAGGCCGAGGCCGAGGACGAGGCGGAGGACTCCGGCCCCCGCACCGTCACCTACCTCTACGAGCGCGGCCTGCAGGACTTCGTCGAGTTCATCAACACCGCCAAGCGGGCCGAGGTGATCCACCCCGAGATCATCTCCTTCGAGTCGGAGGACGAGGCCGCGGAGATCTCCGTCGAGGTGGCGATGCAGTGGACCGGCGCCTACTCGGAGTCGGTGCACACCTACGCCAACACCATCAACACTCACGAGGGCGGCACCCACGAGGAGGGCTTCCGCTCCTCGCTGACGTCGATCGTGAACCGGTACGGGCGCGCCCAGGGCCTGCTCAAGGAGAAGGACGCCAACCTCACCGGCGAGGACATCCGCGAGGGCCTCACCGCGGTGGTCTCGGTCAAGCTCGGCGAGCCGCAGTTCGAGGGCCAGACCAAGACCAAGCTGGGCAACACCGTCGCCCGCACCTTCATGGTCAAGGTGATGACCGACCAGCTGCAGGACTGGTTCGAGTCCCACCCGGCCGAGGCCAAGGCCATCGTGATGAAGGGCCAGGCGGCCGCGGCCGCCCGCGAGGCGGCCCGGAAGGCGCGCGACGCGACCCGGCGCAAGTCCCCGCTGGAGACCGGCGGGATGCCCGGCAAGCTGCGCGACTGCTCCTCCCGCAACCCCGCCGAGTCCGAGATCTTCATCGTCGAGGGCGACTCCGCCGGCGGCTCCGCCGTCTCCGGACGCGACCCGCACACGCAGGCGATCCTCCCGATCCGCGGCAAGATCCTCAACGTCGAGAAGGCGCGGCTGGACCGCGCGCTGGACAACCAGGAGGTCCGTTCGCTGATCACCGCCTTCGGCACCGGGATCGGCGAGGACTTCGACGCCACCAAGCTGCGGTACCACAAGATCATCCTGATGGCCGACGCCGACGTCGACGGCCAGCACATCGTGACGCTGCTGCTCACGCTGCTGTTCCGCTACATGCGCCCGCTGATCGAGCTCGGCCACGTGTTCATCGCGATGCCGCCGCTGTTCCGCCTGAAGTGGTCCAACGCCCCGCACGAGTACGTGTTCAGCGACGAGGAGCGCGACGAGCGCCTCGAGGCGGGCCGCGCGGCCGGCCGCCGCATCCCCAAGGACAACGGCATCCAGCGCTACAAGGGTCTGGGCGAGATGGACTGGAAGGAGCTGCAGTCCACCACCATGGACCCGGCCACCCGCACCCTGAAGCAGGTCACGGTCGACGAGGCCGCCGACGCCGACACCATCTTCTCCGTGCTGATGGGGGACGACGTCGAGTCCCGCCGCCGCTTCATCCAGGAGAACGCCAAGGACGTCCGCTTCCTCGACATCTGACGTCGGCCCCCGGGAGGCGCCGCCGACCGCGCGCCCCCGGGGACCCCACGATCCCTCGGCCCCACCGGAAAGGCCTTCACCGCCATGAGCGACACCCCGCAGGACCCCACCACCCCCGACGACACCCCGGCCTCGGACGAGACCCCGACCCCGGCGCAGAACGTCGGCGTCGGCGGCCAGGAGACGCCCGACGGCGCCCACGAGATCTCCGAGGCCGAGGCGGCCTCCCGCACCGTGACCCTGGTGGACCCGCTGGACGAGGACGAGGTCGACCGCATCACGCAGATCGATCTCAACCACGAGATGCAGCGGTCCTACCTCGACTACGCGATGAGCGTGATCGTCTCCCGCGCCCTGCCGGACGTGCGCGACGGCCTCAAGCCCGTCCACCGCCGCATCGTCTACGCGATGTTCGACGGCGGCTACCGCCCCGACCGCTCCTTCTCGAAGTGCGCGAAGGTCGTCGGCGAGGTGATGGGCAACTACCACCCCCACGGCGACTCCGCGATCTACGACGCGATGGTGCGCCTGGTGCAGCC